>RFMI01000022.1 GCA_009927815.1 Betaproteobacteria bacterium
ATGGATGTGCTGGTGAACGGCTGCCTGATCGCTCAGGGCGAAGTGGTGGTGGTCAACGACAAGTTCGGCATTCGCCTGACTGACATCATCACACCGGCAGAACGCCTGCGGCGCCTCTCGCTCAAGTAAATGAACCCGCCCCCCGACACCGGCAGTGCGATGCTGCAGATGGTGCTGTCGCTGTTGCTGGTTCTGGCGCTAGTGGTCGGCAGCCTGACATTGCTGCGACGTTTGCGTCCGGGTGGCCTCCACAGTGGCGCCACCCTGCGGGTGGTGGCCAGCACCGCGGTCGGCCCGCGCGAAAGCGTGGTGGTGGTTGAGCTCGGCGACGAATGGCTGGTGCTGGGCGTAGCCCCTGGCGCCGTTCGACTCCTGCAGAGTCGCCCCCGTGGTACAACACCGGCCACCACCCCGGAGCCCCCGCCGCAAGCGTTCGCCGCGCGCCTGCTCGAGGCGCTTAGGCAACGGTCGTGAAACAGACCCTGCGCGCGGTACTGGCACTGACCCTTCTCGGGATCGGCGGCTGGGCGCTGGCCGCCGAACCGACGCTCAACGCCTTTAACGCGACACCGGGTCCGGGTGGCAGCACCAATTACTCGCTCAGCGTGCAGACGCTGCTCATCCTCACGCTGCTGAGCTTTCTGCCGGCCGCGTTGATGATGATGACCGCCTTCACCCGAATCGTCATCGTGCTCTCGCTGCTGCGACAGGCGCTCGGGACACCAACCATTCCGCCGACACAGGTGGTGGTCGGCTTGTCGCTGTTTCTGACGTTTTTCGTAATGGCACCCGTGTTTGACCGTGTCTACAACGACGCCTACCTGCCCTACGGCAAAAACCAGATCAGTTTCGAAACGGCTCTGGAGAAAGGCGGCGAGCCCTTCAAAACCTACATGCTGCGACAGACACGCGAGGAGGACATCGCGCTCTTCGTCGGGCTCTCGGGTGAGGCGAAGCCGGCGACGCCCGAGGCGATACCCTTCCGCGTGCTGGTGCCGGCCTATGTCATCTCTGAGCTCAAGACCGCCTTCCAGATCGGTTTCATCATCTTCATCCCGTTTATCGTCATCGACATGGTGGTCGCCAGCGTCTTGATGTCGCTCGGCATGGTCATGCTCTCGCCGCAAGTGGTGTCGCTGCCATTCAAGCTGATGCTGTTTGTGCTGGTCGACGGCTGGTCGCTGGTGGTTAGTTCTCTGGTGGCGAGCTTCCAGACATGATGACCGCCGACACCGTGGTCGACCTTGGTCGCCAAGCCATGGAACTGATGCTCTATGTGGCTGCACCACCGCTGCTCACGTCCCTGGCCGTCGGACTGGTGATCAGCATTCTTCAGGCGGCGACCCAGATCAACGAGCAGACCTTGTCGTTCATCCCCAAGTTCATCGCCACGTTTCTGGCATTGGTGCTGGCCGGGAGCTGGATGATCAGCATGATCACCGATTTTATTCGGCGCCTATACGGCAGCATCCCGCAGTTGATCGGCTGATGCTCAGCCTGAGCTCGACCCAGATCGACTTGTTGGTGACCGCCTACGGGCTGCCCCTGGTGCGCATACTGGGTCTCCTGGCTGCAGACCCCTTGCTCGGCAGCGACCGGATTCCTGTGCGCATTCGCATTGCTTTCGCGCTGGTGATGACCCTTGTGCTGGTGCCCGCCCTGCCACCACCGCCGGCCGTCGCCCTGACTGGCGCCGACGGCTGGCCCTTGGTGGTGCAGCAGTTCCTGATCGGCGTGTCGATCGGATTTGTCGTGCGGATGGTGTTCACCGCACTCGAGGTCGCGGGCGAAGTCATCGGCCTGCAAATGGGACTGGGCTTCGCCACTTTCATCGACCCGGCGCACAACACGCCACAACCCGTTCTGGCCAGCTTTCTGACCACACTGGCATTTCTGTTTTTTCTATCCCTGAATGGCCACCATCTGATCCTCACGGCACTGGTCGAGAGCTTTCATGCTCTGCCGCCCGGGCGCTGGCCCGACGGGCAACTGTTCATGGGCATCGTCCAGAACGCCAGCGACATTTTCAATGCCGGACTGAAGATCGCGCTGCCCTTGGTCATCGTTCTGCTGTTCGCCAACCTGGCACTGGGTGTGATGACGCGCGCAGCACCGCAAGTCAACATCTTCGCCGTCGGTTTTGCGCTGACCTTGGTCGTGGGAATAGCCATGCTGGCGGTGCAAATGAACCAGATCTCCGGCCCGATGCAACGCTTGTTCGATTTGCAGGTGTCGCGCTTGAGCGAATTGCTCGGGACCGGCCTCAAGTGACTCTCTGTGGTCCTGACCAGCCCCGGCAGTTGCGATAAAATAACGTTTTTGTTGGACACCTAGACCCATGCTCAAAGGCAGCCTAGTCGCGATCGCCACACCGATGTTGGCCGATGGCGCGATCGATGAAGTCGCGCTGCGCGCACTGGTCGACTGGCACATCGCTGAAGGCACGCACGGGATCGTGGTGGTTGGCACCACCGGCGAATCGCCAACCGTCGACTACGACGAGCACTGCCGACTGATCGACATCGTCGTCGCGCACAGCGGCGGGCGCATTCCGGTCATCGCAGGCACAGGCGCCAATTCGACGCGGGAAGCGATCGAACTTGCTGCGTACGCCAAAAAAGCGGGCGCAAACTACAGCCTGTCGGTCGTGCCGTACTACAACAAGCCCAACCAAGATGGGCTGTACGCGCACTTCAAGGCCATCGCCGAGGCGGTGGACATGCCACACATCCTCTACAACGTGCCCGGACGTACAGTGGCGGATCTGGCCAACGACACGGCGCTCAAGCTCGCGCAGATCCCCAACATCGTCGGCATCAAAGACGCCACCGGCAATATGGAACGCGCCACGGATCTGATCCTGCGCGCGCCCGACGGGTTTGCGCTCTACAGCGGCGACGACGCCTCAGCGCTAGCCTTTCTTATGCTCGGCGGCCACGGTTCGATCTCGGTCACTGCGAACGTCGCGCCCGGCCACTACTCAAAGATGTGTGAGGCTGCATTCGGTGGCGACTACGCCAGCGCACGCCAGCACAATGCCAAGATGTTCCTGCTGCACCAACGCCTGTTCTGCGAAGCCAATCCGATCCCGGTGAAGTGGGCCCTGCAGCGCATGGGCCGTATCGGCGCCGGCATGCGTCTGCCGCTGGTACCCCTCAATGAAGTGTTCCACGAGCGCGTGCTGGAAGCCCTCCGCAGCGCCGACATCAAGGTCTGAGATGCCCCTTTTTCGTAACGTTGTCGCCTCGCTTGCCGGCCTCGCGCTGGTCGGCTGTTCGAGTCTGCCTTCGCTGTCAGGCAAGCCCATCGACTACAAGTCGACCAACACCCTGCCACCCCTGGAGATCCCGCCCGACCTGACTACGCCAGGAACTGACGATCGGTTCGTGGTGCCCGATACCAGCGCTCGCAGCAGCGCCAGCGCATCGGCCTATGCCGCTGATCGGGCGAGCAACAAACCAGCCGGCCAGAGCGGCGTGTTGCCAACTGCAGCCAAGGTGAGATTCGAACGGGCGGGCTCACAACGCTGGCTGGTGATCGACGCTGACGCCGAGCAAGTCTGGCCCACGGTTCGGCAGTTCTGGCTGGAACAGGGCTTCATCCTGACCATCGAATCGCCCACCACCGGCGTGCTTGAGACCGACTGGGCCGAGAACCGCGCCAAGCTGCCGATGGACTTCATCCGCAACACGCTTGGCAAAGTACTCGACAGCATCTATTCGACCGGCGAGCGCGACAAATTCCGCACCCGCCTCGAGCGCAGCACCGATGGCAAAACCACTGAGATCTACATCACGCACCGCGGTATGGTGGAAGTCGCCGACAAACGCAGCGCCAACACCTCGATTCGCGACAGCAGCACCGACAGCACGGTCTGGCAGCCGCGGCCGGCCGACCCGGAACTCGAGGCCGAATTCCTGCAGCGACTGATGGTGCGCCTGGGCGTCGACGAAGCCGCAGCCAAGACGCAAGTAGCCGGCAAGAATCCTGCCGGCCAGGACCGCGCTCGCCTTAGCAAATCCGCGGAAGGCACCCGTCTAACGATCGACGAGCGGTTCGACCGCGCCTGGCGTCGCGTCGGCCTGGCACTTGATCGCGTCGGCTTCACCGTTGAGGACCGCGACCGTGCCAACGGCAACTATTTCGTGCGCTACGCGGACCCGGACAGTGGCAAGAAAAAGGACGGCATCCTCGATAAGCTGGCGTTCTGGCGCGACAAGGATGACCCGAAGAAGGCCATCAGCTACAAGGTGACAGTGGTCGACAACGGTAACAACACCACCGACGTCCGCGTCATCAACCCGCAGGGCGAACGCGACAACTCTGACACCGCCACACGCATCCTGACCCTGCTGCACGAGCAACTCAGATGATGCGTTTCGCCAGCCTCGGCAGCGGTAGCCAAGGCAACGGCCTGTTGGTGACGGCTGGCTCCACCACAGTGATGGTCGATTGCGGGTTCGGGCTGCGCGATTGCACCCAGCGCCTGGCGCGGCTCGGGCTGGCACCCGATGCGTTGGACGCGATCCTGGTCACCCACGAACATGGCGACCACATCGACGGCGTGGCCAAGTTCGCCGGGCGTCATGCGATACCAGTCTGGCTAACCCATGGCACGTCGCGCTATCTCGGTGACCGCGATGGACTAACGGTTAACCACATCGAAGGCTACCAACGGTTCGCCATCGGTGACCTCGAAATCGCGCCATTTCCGGTTCCGCACGACGCTGCGGAACCCTCGCAGTTCGTGCTCGGGGATGGCGCCCGCCGCATTGGCGTGCTGACCGATGCCGGCTCTGTCACGCCGCACATGGTCGAGATGCTGACCGGCTGCGAGGCATTATTCCTCGAGTGCAACCACGACGAGGACCGGCTCCGCGGCAGCGACTACCCGCCCAGCCTGATCGACCGCGTCGCAGGACACTATGGTCATTTGAGCAACACGGCTGCTGCCGAACTGCTGCGCCGGGTGGCACACCCGCGCCTGCAACACGTGGTCGCCGCACATCTGAGTCAGCAAAACAACGAGCCGGCTCTGGCGCGTGGTGCATTGGCCGGGGCATTGGCCTGCGCCGACGACTGGATCGCGGTGGCGGACCAAGCGAACGGCCTGGACTGGCGCGACGTCGCCTGACGGTACATCCCAAGGAAAGCACACATGGACAAACGCACAGAGCTCTATCGCGGCAAGGCCAAAACGGTGTTCGCCACCGACGACCCGACCCGACTGATCATCGAGTACCGGGACGACACCAGCGCGTTCGACGGCGCAAAAGTTGAACAGCTGGCTGGCAAGGGCGAGACCAACAACCGCTTTAACGCGGCGGTCATGCAGCGCCTGGCGGCAGAAGGCGTCGAGACCCACTTTGAGGCGCTGCTCGGCCCCACCACGTCCTTGGTCAAAAAGCTGGACATGGTTCCGGTGGAATGCGTTGTCCGCAATCGCTTGGCGGGTTCACTAGCCAAGCGGCTCGGCCGTGATGAAGGGGAAGAGCTGCGCCAACCGGTGTTCGAGTTCTTCTACAAGAGCGATGCCTTGCACGATCCCTTCGTCAACGACGACCACGTGCGGGCCTTCGGCTGGGCGAGCAATCTGGAGATCGAGGTGATGCGCACCATCACCCTGCGCGTCAACACCCTGCTTAAAGCAGCGTTCGCCGATGTTGGAATACTGCTGGTCGACTTCAAGCTTGAATTCGGGCGATTTGACGGTCGCCTATTGCTGGGCGACGAGTTCAGCCCGGACGGCTGTCGGCTGTGGGACGCAAAAACGCTGGAAAAACTGGACAAAGACCGGTTTCGACGCGACCTCGGAGGCGTGGTCGAAGCCTACCAAGAGGTAGCACGTCGCTTGGGCGTCGAGTTGTAATCCGGTTCGACCGCAGCACGCATGCTGTGCGCATAAAAAAAGCCGACCCGAGGGTCGGCTTTTCTGCAAGCAAAAAGCTTACTTAGCGGCTTCAGCCGGAGCAGCCGGAGCAGCAGCGTCAGCGGCCGGAGCAGCCGGGGCTTCAGCGGCCGGAGCAGCCGGGGCCGGGGCTTCAGCAGCCGGAGCAGCCGGAGCCGGAGCAGCTTCTTCCTTCTTGCCGCAAGCGGTCAGGGCCAGAGCAGCGATCAGAGCGGCGAACAGTGCGGACAGTTTCATTTGTACTTTCCCTTAAGGAGGTTAATGACCAAGTGATTAAAGGTCGAAATCGTTGGTGGTCAAGTCCAAACGCTCGAACGCGCAAATCCTAGCACAAAAAAATTGCCAGTAAACCTGCCAAATCCTTTGAATCCCGCAACTTGACTCGATGACGCAGTGCGTCATCAGTCAACAGCGGCGGCAAGGTGCACATGTCCCGCCTGATATGCCGGGTACAACGCGGCCGCGACCGGGGCCTCAAGCTCATCAGCCGTGAGATACCGAAGATCGGCAAGACGACACAGCGCCTCCACTGTCTGCGGCGAACAGAGCCAAGGCTCGCCATTGCAGTACACCCGCCCCTGGTCGTACAACATCAGAGTCTGCAGGTCGAGCGCCACGCCCGAGGCCCGTGCGGCGCGCACAAAATCGCGCTCATTGAGTTCGTCCTCGGGTGCCTCGAACACCACATGAGGCTTTGGTTCGGACAGGAACTGCGCCAGGAATCGCCGGACATCGTCGGCCGACCACGCAACGCCAGCCAAGGTCGCGGCAACACTGGCGACCATGGCCTCCGGCATTGCCGCTGGCCTATCAGTGGCCGCGAGGTTAGGGTCGGCGTAAAGCCCGGGCAGTTCGACACGCTCGGCCATCCAGAGCAGGAACTCGCGGGCCAATTCGGCGTTCGACGGTGCACGAAAGCCCACCGACAGGGTGATGCAATCGTCCAGCGCGACCCCGTGATGGGCATAGCCGGGGGGCAGATACAACAGATCACCCGGACGACAGTCGAAGCTCTCTTGAGCGCGGAAATCCGCCATGATCTTGAGGGGTTGGTTGGGGACCAGGTCTCGATCGGTCTGCGCGCTGATCTCCCAGCGCCGGGTTCCGCGAGCTTGGATCAGAAACACGTCGTAGGAATCGTAATGCGGACCCACGCCACCGCCGGGCGTCGCGTAGCTCGCCATCACGTCGTCGAGCCGCGCATAGGTGATGAACCCGAAACGCCGCAGCAAGGCGTCAGCTTCCGGCAGAAAGTGGTTGATGCCCTGCACCAGCACGGTCCACGCCTGCCGCCCGGCCAACTGGCGAGCGCGAAACGGACCCTGGTCGAGCTGCCAACCCTGCTGGGTCTGGCTGATCTTGCGTGATTCGGCCTCGGGATGCTGGGCGAGGTCCAACAGCGTCTCGACGTCGATCACCGCAGCCGCCTCGGGCACCGCGTCGGGCACGAACAAGGGACGCTTCTGCCAATGCTCGGCCATAAACTGCTGTGGCGTCCGGCCGCCGAGCATGCGCTGTTCCATGCCTGCAGTATAACGACCGCTCGACCGCCGTCGCCTTGTTCGACGCGCGGCGCCGCTGGCATACTGCGGTGTCCGGTCTCGCTGACCGCACTTTCCCCCTCCCGCCCCCAGGACACCCATGAAAATCGGCAAGGACACCGTCGTCACCATCGACTACCAACTGCTCGACGCGAGCGGCGCACTCATCGAGGCTGAGCAAGGCGTCGCCTACCTGCATGGCGGCCACGGTGGCGTGTTGCCGGTACTTGAAGCAGCGATGGAGGGCGCGGGCGTCGGTGAAGAAGTACGGGCACGTGTCGAGCCGAGCGACGGCTTTGGCGACTACGACCCAGAGAACATCCGTACCGAACCGCGCAGCGCGTTCCCGCCGGATGTCAAAGTAGGGATGCAATTCGCCGGCAGCCCAGATGGCGGCGATGACGACATGAATGTCTACACCGTGACCGAAGTCACCGCCGACAGCGTGGTCGTCAACGGCAATCACCCCTTGGCCGGCCAGACAGTCGAATTCGTCGTCATGGTGCGCGGCCTGCGCCAGGCCACTTCGGAAGAGGTCGAGCACGGCCATGCGCATGGCCCCGGCGGTCATCACCACTGAGCCCACGATGCAGCTGATCCTCGCCGCCGCCTTAGGTGCCCTAAGCCTCTGCATGATCCAGCCGGTACATGCCGAACTGGCCGTCGGCAAGCCGGCGCCCGACTTTGAACTCCCGGATGCTGAAGGCACACTGCACCGTCTTAGCAGCCTTCGCGGACGGTGGGTGGTGGTCTATTTCTACCCGAAGAACGACACACCTGGCTGTACCGCTGAAGCCTGCAATCTGCGCGACCGCCATGCGGAATTGGTCAAGCTGGGCGCAACCTTGCTGGGTATCAGCGTCGACAGCCCGCGCTCACACGCGGAGTTCGCAAAGAAGCACACCCTGCCGTTCACACTGCTGGCCGACGAACAGGGCGAGGTGGCAGGCGCCTACGACAGCCTGCTCAACCTCCTGATCTTCAAGATGGCCAAACGCAACACCTTCCTCATCGCGCCGGACGGGACCTTGCAACAGGTCTGGCGCGGGGTAGATCCGAAGGTGCACGCCGACGAATTGGTCAAGGCTTTGCGCAGCGTTCAGAGCAAAACCTGACGCGGCATGACGGCGACACTGCTTGACGCCCGCGGCCTGAAGTGCCCGCTGCCGATTCTGCGCACCAAAAAGGCTTTGGCCGAACTGGCCGGCGGCGAACAGCTCGAGGTGCTCGCCACCGATGCGACCGCCGTGCGCGATTTCCAAGCATTTTGTCGCCAAACTGGCCATGGGCTGCTAGAGCACCGTGAAGTCGACGGGGAGTTCCGCTTCGTCCTACAGAAACGGCTCGACTAGTCGCTGCACAAGCCTTGGCTGAGGCCGATCTCGCGGCGGATCTCGCCGTGACGACGGCAGTACACCTGAATCTGGCCGAACTGCTCGGGTGTCGGCGCCAGTTCGCTCAGTGGACGCGACCGTTTCGCCAATTCCAGCTGCGCCGGGTTTAGAACCACAGTGTCCTGATCCAGCAACTCGATGGTATCGAGGCTCAAGCGCAGGTTGCAGTCCCGCACACCGCCATCAACCAGACGATCGCAGGTCGGGGCCGCCGCGACCGCACCCGCAAACAGTGCGGCAAGCAGTCCCGCGACCCCTTGCGAGGCACGCCCCGACAACGGCGACACGCTCACGGTGCGTCTCCAGGAGTGGGCGTGTCGCGTTTCGCCCGTTCGGCAGCTTCACGCGCGCGGCGGACGTCGCGCAGTTGCCACGCCGCAAATGCGATCACGCCGCCAAACACGAGGATCCCCTCCACCAGAATCAGCGGCAGCGCCTCGCCCATGTCAAGCCATCTCCTCAAGCTTGACCAAACTTTTCGCAACATGCGCCCAATCGGCACCACCTCATGCACGGCCCCGGCGGCGATGGCTTCTTTGGGCATGCCGAACACAACGCAGGTGTCCTCGTCCTGGGCGAACGTATAGGCGCCCGCCTGGTGCATGCGCAACATGCCGTCGGCGCCATCGCGCCCCATACCGGTCATGATCACGCCGATCGCATTCTTGCCGGCCACCTTGGCCACGGAATCGAACAAGACATCAACCGACGGCTTGTGGCGGCTCACCGGCGGGCCATCCGATAGTTCGCAAACGTAAGCCCCAGCACTGCGACGAATCGTCAGGTGACGGTTGCCGGGTGCGATGTAGGCGTGACCCGCCTCGATGCGGTCGCCATGCTTCGCCTCGCTGACACTGATGATGCAGTCCTTGTTGAGCCGCTCGGCGAACATGCGCGTGAAGCCCTCCGGCATGTGCTGGGTGATGACTATTCCCGGCCCGTCCAGCGGCATCGGCAACAAAAATTCCTTGATCGCCTCGGTACCCCCAGTCGAAGCACCAACAGCAATGAGCTTGTCCGGATACGACGCCCGCTTCAGGATCGATGGCGGGGCTTCCGGCTTTGACGGCGCCACGGTCGCAGTCGAAGCGGCCGAGGTTCGAAGCGGCTGCAGCCGTGCAGTCGAAGCCGTGCGAATCTTTTGTGTCAGCTCGATGGCGTATTCGGCCATGCCGCGGGCGACGTCGACCTTGGGCTTGGCAACGAAATCAACCGCCCCCAGCTCCAGCGCGTGCAGTGCCGCCGCAGAGCCCTGCTCGGTCAAGGTCGACACCATCACCACCGGTGTCGGACGCAGGCGCATCAGTTTCTCGAGAAAATCGAGGCCGTCCATGCGCGGCATCTCAACATCAAGGGTGATTACGTCAGGATTGTGCGTACGGATCGCTTCGCGCGCGGCGTAAGGGTCCTCAGCCATGGCGACCACCGTCATGTCTGGCTCAGCATTAATGATCTCGGCGAGCACGCAACGCACAAGCGCCGAATCATCGACCACGATCACCTTAATTGTCTTGTTGATGGGCATAGCGATACCTTAAAACAACTCTACATCGCCCGCGACAGGGCGTTGGCGCAGGCGCCGTGCGTGCTGAGCCTCCAAGCGTGCCAAGCTGTTGACGTCCGACACGGGCAGGGGCTTAACCCAGGTGCGCCCGGTGGCGGGGAAAAAACACACCTTTAGCGCATCCTTGCCCACCATCTTCTCGGCGACCAGTTCGATTGCTTCTTGTCGAAGAAACTCCCGGACGAACTCGGCATTGCGTTGCCCCACGTGTGAAACGCTCATGCCGGGCAGCACGTGGGCGCCCCCGAACACCCGAGCTTGTAAGCGCCGGCGATTGGCGCCCAGGCGAAACAGCTCGTTCAGCAGCAACTCCATCGCGTAGACACCATAGCGGGCTTCGTTAGATACGGGATTCGCCACGCCCTCGCTCTGCGATGACGGCAACATAAAGTGGTTCATACCGCCGACTTTCGCCACGGGATCGTGGATGCAAGCAGCAACGCACGAGCCCAAGGTCGTGGTCAGGGCGATGTCTTCTTCCGTGACGTAGAACTCGCCGGGCAAAATCTTGACCGCGGCGATGTCGAAGGACCGTTCGCGGTACCGCAACCGTGCACGGGCCTCCTCACTCAAGCGGTTCACCCGGCATGATGCGCTGGTAGGTGGTCTGCCCCCGCAGACGGAAGATCTCGCTGACGTGGAACAGACTTTCCGAGTGGCCGATGAACAACAGGCCATCGGGACGCAACAAGGGGGCGAACCGGGTCACGATCTGCGCCTGGGTCTGGCGATCGAAATAAATCAGCACGTTGCGACAAAAAATGGCGTCGAACTGCCCACGCATCGGCCATTCCGGCGCCAGCAGATTGAGTTGGGCGAAGTCCACCATCTGGCAGAGTTCGGGTCGCACCCGAACGTTGCCCGCCTGATCACCTTTGCCCCGCAAGAAATGCCGTCGCAGCAGGTCGGGAGCCATCTTTTCGACGCGCTCGTCCGGATACACGCCGGCCGCGGCGACCTTGAGCACTTCGGTGTCGACGTCGGTGGCCAGGATGCTGACTTGGCTCGCTTTCGGGCCAAGGGTGTCGGCAACCGTCATCGCGATGGAATACGGCTCCTCGCCAGTGGAGGCCGCCGAGCACCAGATCGACAGATTGCTACGCGAGGCAGAGTTGGCCAGCAGCAGCTCGGCCAGCATCGGAAAGTGATGGCTCTCGCGAAAGAAGGACGTGGTGTTGGTGGTCAGCGCGTTGACGAAGGGCTCCCATTCCGGATTCTTTTCGTCTGCCGTCAGCCGCTTCAGGTAACTCGCAAAATCAGGGATTCGCAGGGCCCGCAAGCGTCGTGACAGGCGGTTGTAGACCATGTCGCGCTTGGATACCGCCAGCGAGATGCCCACGCGGCGATAAATCATCTTGCAAATCAGCTTGAAGTCGTCCTCGGAGTAGACGAAATCACGCCGGTCGGCGATGGATCCGGACGATCCGGTGCCCTCAGGCGGCGATTGCATCACGCCGACGAAGCCACTGAAGCGGGAGACGCGCTCCCGCACGGTTCAGGGTAGGGCACCTTAGAACTCTTCCCAATCCGACTCGGCACCGTGCGCCACTCGGGCGCGCACAGGGCGAAGCGGGGCCCGCGGCGGCATCGACGCGCCGGTCTTGGGCGCGGGTCGCTCAACAACCACGGCGCGCACCGACGGTTCATCGGCGCCCAGCGAGAAGCGCGCAACCGACTCGAACAAGGTTTCGGCCTGCCCCTGCAGTGATTCTGCAGCGGCCGCGGCCTCCTCCACCAAGGCGGCGTTCTGTTGGGTGACGTCGTCCATCTGGCCCAATGCTTCGCTGATGTGCTGAATGCCCTCGCTTTGCTCGGCGGCAGCTGTGGCAATTTCGCCCATGAGGTCGGTCACGATGCGCACGGAGGTGACGATTTCACCCATGGTGTCGCCAGCCTTGACGACCAGGGTCGAGCCGGCCTCGACCTTCTCCACCGCATCCGAGATCAAGGTCTTGATCTCTTTGGCGGCGGCGGCCGAGCGCTGCGCCAGGTTGCGCACCTCGCTTGCCACCACCGCGAACCCGCGTCCCTGTTCGCCAGCCCGGGCGGCCTCTACCGCGGCATTGAGGGCGAGGATATTGGTCTGGAAGGCGATGCCATCAATGACTGAGATAATGTCGACGATCTTTTTGGAGCTTTCGTGGATCGAACGCATGGTGTCGACCACCTCGGCCACGGCGCCGCCGCCACGAGTTGCGACATCAGACGCGCCGATCGCGAGATCGCTGGCCTTGCGCGCATTGTCAGCGGTCTGACGCACCGCGCCGTTCAGTTCTTCCATGCTGGCGGCCGTGTGTTCAAGGCTGCCGGCCTGCTCTTCGGTGCGTGACGACAGATCGGTATTGCCGGCGGCAATCTCTCGGGCCGCCGTGTTGATGACGTCTGACGACTCCTTGACCATGCCGATGACATTCGACATCGTGTCGAGGATCTGGTTGACGCCGGCGCAGAGTTCGGCAAGCGGCCCAGTAAAGCCATCCACGGGTATCCGCTCACCAAGCCCGCCCTCATGGGCCACGGCCACCACGTTGCGGGTGGCCTCCAGCGCCCGCTCCATCTGCAAAGCCGCCTGCCGCTGCACGGTGATATCAGTGGCGTACTTGATGACCTTGGCGACTCGCCCCTTCTGGTCGAAGATCGGGTTGTAGGTGGCCTCCAACCAAACCTCGCGCCCCCCCTTGGCGATGCGACGGTATTGGCCGGCGTCGTAGTCGCCACGGCCCAGCTTTTCCCAGAACTGCCGGTATTCCTCGCTCTCCCGGTACGCAAGGTCGACGAACAAGCTGTGGTGACGGCCCTTGATTTCCTCCAAGGTGTAACCCACCGTGCGCAAGAAGTTCGCATTAGCCTGCAGGATGTTGCCTTTGGGGTCGAACTCAATCACCGCTTGCGCCTTGTCGATGGCGGCAATCTGCGCATCGTGCTCGGCGTCGCGCAGGCGCCAGCGGGTAATGTCGCGAGCGTACTTCACGACCTTGTACAGCTTGCCAGATGCATCAAAGACCGGGTTGTAGCTGGCGTCGAGCCAGACTTCGGCGCCGCCTTTGCCGATGCGGAAGAATGGCCACTGTGATATTCGCCGCGCCCCAGTCGAGCCCAGAAATCGCGATAGTCCGGGGACTCGCGTTCGGTCGGGTCGACAAACAGGCGATGGTGCTGGCCACGCAACTCCTCGCGCGTGTAACCAACGATCTTCAGGAAATGGTTGTTGGCATCAAGAATGGTGCCGTCGGGAGCAAACTCGATGATTGCAGATGACTTCGAGAACGCCTCGAATTTGCAGCGTGCGTCCTCGGCCGCGCTGGCGTGCTGCTGCAGATCATTGAGTCGGCCCGTTAGCTCGACCACCAGTTCGTCGCGCTCGGGGTCACCAAACAGCTTCGCGAACAGTGATCTTTTTGAACTCGCCATCCCTACTCTCCTTCAGACACGCACTCGGCCAACATAGCCGCGCGGTGTACCCAGCGCAGACTGGCGAAATGACTCAAAACTCTTCCCAATCGCTTTCGGCCGGCGTCGACGAACGCGAACTCTTCGACTTTATTTCGAGGCTTGCAGCCAGCTTCACCGGCGTCGATCGACTCTCCATTGCGGGTAAACGCGGTTGAGGGGCGGGCACGACACTTGGAACCGCCGAATCCACACTCAAGCCGGAGACGATACGGAATCGGCCGACCGAAGCAAACAGACTCTCCGATTGGCCCTGCAACGACTCCGCCGCCGCAGCAGCCTCTTCCACCAGCGCTGCATTCTGCTGTGTTGCATCGTCCATGTGCGAGATGGCCTCGCTCACCTGCTGGATGCCCGAACTCTGCTCCGACGAAGCCGTCGCAATCTCTCTCATCAATTCGGTGACGTGACTCACCGCAGTCATGATCTCGTGCATGGTGTTGCCCGCCTCGTCGACCAAACGAGAGCCACTCTGCACCTTGTCGACCGAATCCGAGATTAGGGTCTTGATCTCCTTGGCCGCAGCAGCCGAGCGCTGCGCCAACGTCCGGACTTCGGTAGCCACCACCGCAAAACCACGGCCTTGCTCGCCGGCGCGTGCGGCTTCCACGGCCGCGTTGAGCGCCAGGATGTTGGTCTGGAAGGCGATGCCATCGATTACGGAAATGATGTCGGCGATTTTTTTCGACGAGCCGCTGATCGCATCCATCGTCTCCACGACTTCCTGCATCACCTCGCCACCGCGGCTGGCTACTTGCGACGCACCGACCGCCAATTCGCTGGCAGCCCGCGCACTCTCCGAATTTTGGCGGACGGCGCTGTTGAGCTCTTCCATGCTCGCAGCCGTCTCTTCAATGCTGGACGCTTGCTCTTCGGTGCGTCCAGACAAATCGGTATTGCCCGCGGCAATCTCCCGCGAGGCGGTCGACACCGACTCGGTCGCATCTTTGATTTGGGTCACGATGCGATTCAGCTCATCGACGGTGCGATTGGCGTCGTTCTTCATCTGAGCAAACACACCCTGATAGTCCGCGCTGATGCGCGTCGTCAGATCGCCGTTGGCCAGTGCGCCGAGCACGCGCGTCACGTCGTCGATGCCGGCCTTGGTGGTCTCCAGCATCTCGTTGGTCGACTGACCGATCGCGCGGAATACGCCGTCTTTGCCCTCCAGGGCGACACGGCGATCGAGATTGCCTTGGGCAGCTGCGGCACTCAGACCGCGCTGCTCTTCAGCAAACTGCGTCAACGTGACCGTCATACGCTGCATGGCTCGCAGCAGTTCGGCCGCTTCGTCATTGCCACGAGGCTCGACGCGACTCGACATGTCACCGCGCGCGACGGCTTCGGCGGTCGACACCGCCTGCGACAAGGGCTGCACGATGGACCGCGTGATCAACCACGCAGCCGTAATGCCGATGCCCAAGGCCACCACCATCAAGACAGCCAAAGTAATCGACGAGGACGATAGCGTCGACTGTGCTGAGGCGACTTCAGAATTCGATAATTCGACGTTCCAATCGACCACCTTCACCAGCGAGTTCTCGGCCTCCTTGAACACCTGCAGACCGTCACCCATCACCAAGGCCTCGACCTCGGCACGGTTTTTGTCGCCGCCCTCCAACATCGGCAACAGCCTTTTGTTGACCAGGTCAATGTACTGGTTGGTGGCGGCCTCATAGGCGCCGAACAGGTTCTTTTCTTCAGTCTCGACCAGCAGCAGGTTTTTGCGGTAGTGGTCGTTGAGGCGAAGTATCTCGTCGCGACCGGTGGCGATGCGCTTGAGGCCCTCACGACGTTGCTCGTCGGTAGACGCGTATGCGGCGTTAAGCATGCCGCGCCGCATCAGGCTCAGCTCAAAGCGCATGTCTCCATGGACCTCGATACTGGGCAGAATATTCTTGCCAATCGAGTCGATGTGTTCGCCCAGTTTGTTGACGTTCCATAGGGAAACGCCGCCCAACAGCAACAGCAGCGAGAGCATCAGGCCGAAGGCCCAGTACAGCCGCGGACCGATCTTGAGGGATTGGAGATTCATCGGTGCTCTGCCTTATGCAGCCCCAGCGGTCTCGCCGGCAATGGCCATCACGTCGTCAATAATTAGCGTCTCGATGTCGATCAGGATCAGCATGCGATCATCCAGAGCACCCAAACCTGTGATGTAGCGAGTGTCGAAGGCGCCGCCGAACTCGGGGGAGGGCCGTACCTGCGCTTCGTCCAGCGCCAAAACGTCCGACACGCTGTCGACCACCATGCCGACCACACGCGAGCCCACGTTAAGAATGATGACCACCGTCATCTCGTCGTACACCACCTCGCCGAGGCGCAGGCGGATGCGCATGTCGACGATCGGGACGATGTTGCCGCGCAGATTGATCACGCCCTTGATGAAATCGGGCGAGTTGGCGATTCGCGTCACCGGATCGTAGCCACGGATCTCCTGCACCTTGAGGATGTCGATGCCGTATTCCTCGGCACCCAGTCTGAACGTCAGGAACTCCCGCTGGGTCCCGCCCAGCACCATTCCGGCTTCACTCATGTAATCCCCCGAACATCAGAACTCCTCCCAATCGGTCTCAGGCGCGCCCGACGCACCGCGGGCTTTGGCGACCTTTGACGCCCCTGCCGCCGTTCCACGCGATGCCGGCTGCGGCGTACGACTCGACTCATTGCCGACGCGATACCGCGACACCGCACTGAACAGCGACTCGGCCTGCCCCTGCAGAGACTCTGCCGCCGCTGCCGCTTGTTCGACCAAAGCCGCATTCTGCTGGGTGACATCGTCCATTTGCGAAATCGCCTCGCTGACTTGCTCGATACCAGAGCTTTGCTGCGCGGAGGCGGTGGCGATCTCGCTCATCAAAGCCGTGACCTGGCTCACCGACGACACGATGTCGCTCATGGTGTGTCCGGCATCGTCAACCAAGCGCGAGCCCACCTGAACCTTGTCGACCGAATCCGAGATCAGCGTCTTGATCTCCTTGGCAGCGGCCGCCGAGCGCTGCGCCAGATTACGCACTTCGGTAGCGACCACGGCAAACCCACGGCCCTGCTCGCCAGCGCGGGCAGCCTCCACCGCAGCATTCAGCGCCAGGATGTTGGTCTGGAAGGCGATGCCATCAATCACCGAGATGATGTCGGCGATCTTCTTGGACGAATCCCTGATGGCCTGCATGGTCTCGACCACTTGAGTGACGGCATGGCCGCCCTTTTCGGCGATTACCGAGGCATTGATGGCAACCTGGTTGGCCTCTTTTGCGCTCTCGGCGTTTTGCCGAACCGCGCCGTTGAGCTCCTCCATGCTGGCAGCAGTCTCCTGCAGGCTGGACGCTTGCTCTTCCGTGCGGCCCGACAAGTCGGTGTTGCCGGCGGCGATCTCGCGCGCCGCAGTGTTGATGGCGTCGGACGAGTCCTTAACCAAGCCGACAACGGTGGCCATCGCATCAAGCAGGTCGTTGATGCCATTGCACAATTGGGCGATCTTGCCGGTCTTACCGTCCAGCGGCACCCGGCCGGTCAGATCACCGTCCTTGGCGGATTCAATCACCGTCTGGCTTTCACGCACTGCGTCCGACAGCTGCTCGGCGTTGCGCTGATTGGTGACGTCAGTGGCGAATTCGATAATCTTGAACGGGCGCCCCATCTCGTCGCAGATCGGGTTGTAGGTGGCGTCGAGCCAAACTTCCTTGCCGCCCTTGCCGAGATATTTGAACTGGCCGTCGTAGCGTTCGCCAGCGGCAATCATGTCCCAGAACTCGCGGTAATCCTTGGTATCGACAAAATCCTTCGGCACAAACATGGCGTGGTGGCGACCCGCGATCTCATCAGCCGAATAGCCCACGGCCTTGAGGAACTTCTCGTTGGCATTGGTGATGTTGCCCTTGAGGTCGAACTCGATGACGCAGTAGGCCTTGTTGATCGCCCCCACACACCATTCATGGTGTGGCGCTGAAGCTCAGACTCGGTGATGTCGTAGCGCACACCGAGGTATTTTTCGGGTTTGCCGTTTTTGCCGATGTAGGGCGCGATCACCGCGTCGACGTAATAGGGCGTCCCATCTTTGGCGCGGTTCTTGACCACACCGCGGAAAATCCCGCCGCGGCCGATGGTCGACCACATCTCTTTGAACACTTCCTTGGGCATGTCCGGGTGACGGGTCTTGTTGTGCCCAGCACCGATGAGTTCTTCGCGGCTGTACTTGGAGACCTCGAGGAACTTCTCGTTAATGGTGACGATGTCGCCCTTACGGTCGCCGATCGAGACAATGCTGGTGAGGTCCATGATCTGCGTACGCAAATCCAATTCGCGCTGAGCCTCGGCGGCTTCGCTGCAGAATCGGTTGGCGTCAGCGCAGATCTCGACAAAGCCGGACACTCGCCCGCCGGCATCACGCACAGGGCTGAGCGCTACGTGGACCCAGCATTCGCTACCGTCTTTGTGCTGACGCAGTTGGTGTCCCGCATACGAGACCCCCTTCTCGACTGCCTGCCAGTGGTCACGGTTCTCGGGGCGCCCCGTATTGTCGGCGCCAACCAGCATCGAGTACCGCTGACCGATCAATTCGTTGACCGAGTAGCCCAGCAGCGCCGCAAACGCAGGGCTCACGCCAGTGATCTGGCCGTCCGGCGCGAATTCGACCACCGCCTGATTGCGCTGCAGCGCCTCCACCTAGCTTCTGCCGCAGCAGCCGCCGCTGCGCGAGCCTCAAGCTCGGCCTGCCGCCCGCCGAGTTCCGCCAAGCGCGCCTCGAGACGATCGATGTGAGCGTCGAGTTCAGCACCGCCGAAAAGACGACCCAAGGTGGATGACTTCACCTGACCCATACTGCGCTCCCAAGGGCAATCAACCCTTTGTCATGACTGAACGAAACCCGATCGGGACCTTGCATTGAAACGCTCATGCCGCACTCCGCGAGACTTGGCTGCAGCGACGCACCAGCGCCGACACGTCCAGGATCAGTGCCACACGACCATCACCCAGGATGGTCGCACCCGAGATGCCGGTCACTTTGGCGTAGTTCGACTCGAGACTCTTGATGACCACCTGGTTTTCGCCCACCAATTCGTCGACAAACAGCGCCACCTTGGTGCCGTCGGATTCGAGGATGACGAAGATGCCTTCTTCGAACGACTGAGCCCGCGGTTCGCCGCCCAAGACATCTGCCAAAGGCAGCACCGGCAGATATTCCTTGCGCACCTGGACCAGCTGACGATCTCCGCCAACCGTGCTGATGTCCGAGCCTGCGGGTTGCAATGACTCGACGATGTAGGCCAGGGGAATGATGTAGATCTCGTCGCCGAGGGCCACCGAGAGACCGTCCAGAATCGCCAGCGTCAGCGGCAGACGAATGGTGATGTGCGTGCCCTGTCCCGCCGCCGAGTCGATGTCGATGCGACCGCCCAGCTCGGTGATGTTCCGGCGCACCACATCCATGCCAACGCCACGGCCGGACACGTCGGTGACCTGCTCCGCGGTCGAGAAACCCGGCTCAAAGATCAGTTGCCAGACCTCGTTGTCGGACATGCTGTCACTCACCGTAAAGCCGCGCTCGCGGGCCTTGGCGAGAATGCGATCGCGCTTGAGTCCGCCCCCGTCGTCCATCACCTCGACCACGATGTTGGCGCCTTGGTGGCTGGCACGCAGCGTCAAGGTGCCGCGCGCGGCCTTGCCGGCAGCGATACGCGCGTCCGGCATCTCGATGCCATGGTCGAGGCTGTTACGCACCAGGTGCGTAAGCGGGTCGGCGATCTTCTCGATCACGCCACGATCGATTTCGGTCGATTCACCGATGAATCGCAGCTCGATGTCTTTGCCCAGGCGCTGCGAGATGTCTCGTACCACGCGCGGGAACCGGCTAAACACCGAACCCACCGGCATCATCCGCATCGACATCACCGATTCCTGCAGATTTCGGGTGTTGCGCTCGAGTTGCGCGATGCCATTGGTGAGTTGCTCATAGAGCATCGGATCGACCTTCGACGCGGTCTCGGACAGCATCGCCTGGTTGATGACCAACTCGCCGACCAGGTTGATCAGATGGTCGACCTTACCGACCGAGACGCGGATCGACGACGCATCCGGGTTGGCCGCTGCGGCCGCACCAGATGCGGGACGAGCC
>RFMI01000127.1 GCA_009927815.1 Betaproteobacteria bacterium
GGCGTACAGACGATTGAAGGTTTCCCGGCCTTCGGGCCGGGTTTGCAGCAGCAGGCCAGTAGCTCAATTGGCAGAGCGTCGGTCTCCAAAACCGAAGGTTGGGGGTTCGAGACCCTCCTGGCCTGCCACCGAACACAAGGCTCGGGCGTGTCCCGGGTTGGTAAATGGCTGACAGACTGAAGTTGCTTGTCGCTGTGCTCTGCCTCGTGGCGGGCATCGCGGCATTTTATGTTTTGGATGGCGCCGCGCCCAACGTGGTGCGTGTCCTGGCGGTGATCGCCGGGGCGGCGCTGGGTGTCGTGGTGGCCTTGACCTCGGTGCGTGGTCGCGAGTTTTTGGTGTTTGCCCGCGAAGCGCGGGATGAGACGCGCAAAGTGGCGTGGCCGTCCCGGCAGGAAGCGACGCAGATGACCTTGGTGGTGTTCGTCATGGTGGTTGTGATGGCGCTGTTTCTCTGGCTGGTCGATGCCGTGTTGTTCCAGGGTGTCGAGATGCTGATCCGGGGTGGGGTATGAGCAAGCGCTGGTATGTGGTTCACGCCCACTCGGGTTTGGAAAAGTCGGTTCAGCGCACCCTGACCCAACGCATCGAGCAGGCGGGTATGGCGGATAGTTTTGGCCAGATCTTGGTGCCGGTCGAAGAAGTGGTCGAAATGAAGAACGGTCAGAAGACCCTGTCGGAACGTAAGTTCTTTCCGGGCTACGTGCTGGTCGAGATGGAGATGAATGACCAGACGTGGCACTTGGTCAAGAGCACGCCAAAGGTCACCGGTTTTGTTGGCGGACGTGCCAACGCGCCCACGCCGATCTCTGAAAAAGAGGTTGCCAACATCCTGCAGCAGATGCAGGAGGGTGTGGAGAAGCCGAAGCCGAAGGTGTTGTTCGAAGTTGGCGAGATGGTGCGCGTCAAGGAAGGTCCCTTCACCGATTTCGAAGGCGCCGTCGAGGACGTCAACTACGAGAAGAGCAAGGTGCGTGTTTCGGTGTCGATCTTCGGTCGTTCGACGCCAGTTGAGTTGGATTTCGGTCAGGTCGAGAAGAGCTGACCGGTTTTGTCGGGCGGGCTGCGGTTCGCCTTATTTGGGGAGAGTTGGTCAAGCCAACTCGTTTGCACCCGCACAAGGAGTGTTAGATGGCTAAGAAGATTATCGGCTTTATCAAGCTGCAAATCCCGGCCGGCAAGGCGAATCCGTCGCCGCCGGTGGGTCCGGCCCTCGGCCAGCGCGGTCTCAACATCATGGAATTCTGTAAGGCGTTCAACGCCGCGACGCAGAGCCTTGAGCCGGGTTTGCCGATTCCGGTGGTGATCACCGCGTTCGCGGACAAGTCGTTCACCTTCATCATGAAGACGCCTCCGGCGACCATCCTGATCAAGAAGGCGGCCGGCATTCAGAAGGGCAGTCAGCGCCCGCACACCGATAAGGTCGGCAAGCTGACCCGAGCCCAGGCTGAAGACATCGCCAAGACCAAGATGCCCGACCTCACCGCAGCCGACTTGGATGCGGCGGTTCGCACCATCGCTGGCAGCGCCCGCAGCATGGGCATCGAAGTGGAAGGGGTGATTTAAATGGCCAAGATTTCTAAGCGCACTCAAGCGTTGCGCGACAAGATTGATCGCAATCGTAACTATCCTCTGGCCGATGCCATTGGCTTGGTCAAGGAAACTGCGACCGCCAAGTTCGACGAGAGCGTCGACCTTTCGGTGATTCTCGGCGTCGACCCGCGCAAGTCCGACCAGGTGGTGCGTGGCTCGCTGGTGCTGCCCGCAGGTACTGGCAAGACTGCCCGCGTCGCCGTGTTTGCTCAGGGTGCCAAGGCTGAAGAAGCCAAGGCTGCCGGCGCCGACATCGTCGGCTTCGAAGACCTGGCCGAGTCGATCAAGGGCGGCAATCTGGACTTCGACATGGTCATCGCCACGCCGGATGCCATGCGCATCGTCGGCGCCCTGGGTCAGATCCTCGGTCCGCGCGGCCTGATGCCGAACCCGAAGGTGGGTACGGTGTCGATGGACGTCGCCACCGCAGTTAAGAACGCCAAGGCCGGTCAGGTGCAGTACCGCACCGACAAGGCTGGGATCGTTCACGCCACGGTCGGCCGTGCTTCGTTCACGCCGGAGCAGCTGGCTGACAATATCAAGGCGCTGGTTGATGCGCTGAACAAGGCCAAGCCGGCCTCCGCTAAGGGCGTCTACCTGAAGAAGGTGTCGCTCTCCTCCACGATGGGTGGTGGCGTGCGGGTCGATTCGGCCACGTTGTAAAGACTTTGGGCTGTCGGGGGAGCATTCCCGGCAGGTTGTCAAAGACCGTAGGGGCGGCGCAGTTGGCCGCTTAAGCTGGAGCAGTCAGCCTCCCTACGCAGATGGCGGTCCCCAAAACAGGTTTCGGTGTAGCGACAGCTGCATCCGAACGATGTGAACCCCGGTTCGCTGGCCAGCCTGACTTGAGGTCGCCGATGGTGGATGTGCACACCTCGGTGTGCACGAGTGACAGGAGAGAAGACCTTGAGTCTCAATCTGGAAGGCAAGAAGGAAGTCGTCGCTGAGATCGGTGCGCAAGTGGCATCGGCCCAGTCGATCATCCTCGCCGAGTACCGGGGCCTGACTGTGGGCGAGATGACCGCATTGCGTGCTAAGGCGCGTCAATCGGGCGTCTATCTGCGCGTGGTCAAGAACACCCTGGTGCGTCGTGCCGTCAGCGAGACGCCGTTTGCCGGTTTGGCCGACCACATGGTCGGTCCGCTGGCGTATGGCATCTCGACGGATCCCGTCGCAGCCGCCAAGGTGCTGAATGATTTTGCCAAGGGCAACGATAAGTTCGTGCTCAAGGGCGGTGCCATGCCGAATCAGGTCATGTCGCCGAAAGAGATCACAGCCCTGGCGAATCTGCCGAGCCGGGAAGAGTTGCTGTCGAAGTTGCTGGGCACCATGCAGGCGCCTGTGGCCAAGTTCGTCCGCACCCTCAACGAAGTGCCCACCGCGTTTGTACGCGTGACCGCTGCGGTCCGCGACCAAAAAGCGGCGGCCTGAGGCACACGGCGAGTTTTAACGTTCACATCGTTCATTCCGGGCCTTCGGGCCCTAGTAAAGGAGTTTGAAAATGGCTGTTACCAAAGCCGAGATCCTTGATGCAATCGCCAACATGACCGTTCTGGATCTGTCGGAACTGATCAAGGAAATGGAAGAGAAGTTTGGCGTTTCCGCTGCTGCTGCCGCGGTCGCCGTGGCTGCGCCGGCCGCTGGTGGTGGCGCTGCTGCCGCTGCTGAAGAAAAGACCGAATTCGACGTCATCCTCGCTGCTGCCGGCGAGAAGAAGGTCGAAGTCATCAAGGTCGTTCGTGCAGTCACCGGCCTGGGTCTGAAGGAAGCCAAGGACCTGGTCGATGGCGCTCCGAAGCCGGTCAAGGAAGGCATCAACAAGGCCGACGCCGAAGCTCTGAAGAAGCAGCTGGAAGAAGCCGGCGCCAAGGTCGAAGTCAAGTAATCCTTGGTGTTCGCGGCGCCCGGTTTTCCGGGCGCCCCTCCCGATTCGACCGGTTGCGCCTGAACGCTCAGCCGGTGTGCAAGACAAGGAAAGAGTGCGGAACGATTTGATTCGCCGACTGACCGATCACTGAAAGTGCCGTCGTGCGGACCTGCCCGAAGGGAGGCCCGGCGCTGGCGCTTTCGCTATTTTTTGCTGCAGACCATCCAACGGAGATGTCATGACTTACTCCTTCACGGAAAAAAAACGCATCCGCAAGAGCTTCGCCAAGCGCGACAGCGTATTGCCGGTACCTTACCTGCTGGCGACCCAGCTCGACTCGTACCGCGCCTTTCTTCAAGAGGGAGTCAGCGTCGAAAACCGCCGCAACGAAGGTCTGCAAGCCGCATTCAATGCCATCTTTCCGATCATTAGCCACTCCGGCAATGCGCGGCTGGAGTTCGTCAGCTACCACCTTGGCACGCCCCCGTTCGATGTCAAGGAATGCCAGCAACGCGGGCTCAACTTCGCGGCACCGCTGCGTGCGCGTGTTCGCCTAGTGCTGATGGACCGTGAGGCCACCAAGCCGACGGTCAAGGAATTCAAGGAGCAGGAGGTCTACATGGGCGAGATCCCGCTCATGACCGAGAACGGCTCCTTCGTCATCAATGGCACCGAGCGCGTCATTGTTAGCCAGCTGCACCGGTCGCCCGGCGTGTTCTTCGAGCACGATCGCGGCAAGACGCATAGCTCCGGCAAGCTGCTGTTCAGCGCGCGCATCATTCCGTATCGCGGCTCGTGGCTTGACTTCGAGTTCGACCCGAAGGATTACCTCTATTTCCGGATCGACCGCCGTCGCAAGATGCCGGTGACCATCCTGTTGCAGGCCTTGGGCTATTCGGCGGAGCGCATCCTGGCCGAATTCTTTAGCTTCGACACCTTCCATCTGGTCGACGAGACTGTCTACTTCCAGCTCGTCCCGGACCGTCTGCGCGGCGAAGTCGCACGTTTCGACATCCTCGACAAGGCAGGCAAGCTGATCGTCGGCAAGGACAAGCGCATCACCGCCAAGCACGTGCGTGAGCTCGAGGCCGCTGGCATCGCTCGAATCGCCGTGCCTGACGAGTTCATGCTGGGTCGCGTGCTCGGCAAGAACGTGATTGACACTGACACCGGCGAAGTCATCGCCAGCGCCAACGACGAGATTGATGCTGACCTGCTGACCAAGCTCCGTGTCAACAAGGTCGCCGAGATCAACACCCTGTACACCAACGACCTCGACCAGGGCGGCTACATCAGCCAGACCCTGCGCACCGACGAGTCGGGTGGCCAGCAGCAGGCGCAGATTGCCATTTACCGCATGATGCGTCCGGGCGAGCCGCCCACCGAGGACGCGGTCAACGCCTTGTTTCACAGCCTGTTCTTCTCCGAGGACCGCTACGACCTGTCTGCCGTCGGTCGGATGAAGTTCAACCGCCGCGTGGGCTACCCCGGCAAAGCCAGCTGGACGCTGACCCTGCGCAATCTCGGCATGACCGAGCGTCAGTGGGGCGCCGTTCGCGAAGCGCTTGGCAACGCGCCGGAGCTGAACGTCAACCGCTTGAGCCTCGACGCTGCGCAGACGGCCGCCGAAGCTGAAGCCGAGGCCGATAAGGCGCGAGCCCGTTTGAAGGACGCCGGCATCGACCAGGCGAAGGTCGAGGTCAAGGCTGAAGAGCGCTTTACGCTGAGCCCGCGTGACATCGTCGAGGTGATCCGCATCCTGGTTGAGCTGCGCAATGGCCGAGGTGAGATCGATGACATCGATCACTTGGGCAATCGCCGCGTGCGCTCGGTCGGCGAACTCGCCGAGAACCAGTTCCGCGCCGGTTTGGTGCGGGTCGAGCGCGCGGTGCGCGAGCGCCTGTCGCAGGCCGAGTCCGAGAACCTGATGCCGCACGACCTGATCAATGCCAAGCCAGTCTCGGCGGCGATCAAGGAATTCTTCGGCTCGAGCCAGCTGTCGCAGTTCATGGACCAGACCAATCCGCTGTCGGAAATCACCCACAAGCGCCGCGTCTCGGCACTCGGCCCGGGCGGTTTGACCCGCGAGCGTGCCGGTTTCGAGGTGCGCGACGTGCACCCGACCCACTACGGCCGCGTCTGCCCGATTGAGACGCCGGAAGGTCCGAACATCGGTCTGATCAACTCGCTGGCGCTGTACGCTCGCACCAACGAGTACGGCTTCCTCGAAACGCCGTACCGCCGCGCTGCCGACGGCAAGGTCACCGACAGCATCGAATATATGTCGGCGATTGAAGAGGGCAACTACGTCATTGCGCAGGCCAATGCTGAACTCAAAGCCGACGGCTCGTTCGCACAAGACATCGTCTCGTGCCGCTTCAAGAACGAATTCGAGCTGAGCGGTCCCGACCGCGTCCAAGCGATGGACGTTGCGCCGGCGCAGATCGTGTCGGTCGCGGCCTCGCTGATCCCCTTCCTCGAGCACGACGACGCCAACCGCGCGCTGATGGGCTCAAACATGCAGCGTCAAGCTGTGCCGTGTTTGCGCGCTGAAAAGCCCTTGGTCGGCACCGGTATTGAACGCACTGTCGCGGTTGACTCGGGCACTGCAGTGCAAGCGCGTCGCGGCGGCACGGTCGACTACGTTGATGCAGCGCGGATCGTGGTGCGGGTCAACGACGACGAGACCGGCGCTGGCGAGGTGGGTGTCGATATCTACAACCTGACCAAGTACACCCGATCCAACCAAAACACGAACATCAACCAGCGTCCGATCGCCAAGATTGGTGACCAAATCGCCCGCGGTGACGTCATTGCTGACGGCGCATCGACCGACTTGGGCGAACTCGCCCTCGGCCAGAACATGCTGGTCGCGTTCATGCCCTGGAATGGCTACAACTTCGAAGATTCGATCCTGCTGTCCGAGCGCATCGTTGCCGAAGACCGCTACACCTCGATCCACATCGAGGAACTGTCGGTCGTGGCGCGTGACACCAAGCTTGGCCCGGAAGAAATCACCCGCGACATCCCGAATCTGGCAGAAAGCGCGGTCGGCCGTCTCGACGAGGCGGGCATCGTTTACATCGGTGCTGAGGTGGAAGCCGGCGACGTGCTGGTCGGCAAGGTCACGCCCAAGGGCGAGACTCAGCTGACGCCGGAGGAGAAGTTGCTGCGCGCCATCTTTGGCGAAAAGGCGTCCGATGTGAAGGACACCGGCTTGCGCGTGCCGTCCGGTATGGCAGGTACCGTGATCGACGTCCAAGTGTTCACCCGCGAGGGCATCGAGCGCGATGTGCGTGCGCAGTCGATCATCGACGCTGAACTCGATCGCTACAAGAAGGACCTGGACGACCAGTTGCGCATCGTCGAAAACGACGTCTACGAGCGTTTGGCCCGTTTGCTCGACGGCAAGGCCGCCAACGGTGGTCCGAAGCGTCTGGCCAAGGGCACTGCGGTGAGCCGTGAGTACCTCGACAGCATCCCGCGCCACGACTGGTTCGACATCCGTCTCGCCGACGACGAGACCAGTTCGCAGATGGAGTCGCAGAAGGCTGCGCTCGATCAACTGCGTCTCGACTTCACCAAGATGTACGAGGAGAAGAAGCGCAAGCTCACTCAAGGTGACGAGCTTTCGCCGGGGGTGATCAAGATGGTCAAGGTCTACCTGGCTGTGAAGCGTCGGATTCAGCCTGGTGACAAGATGGCCGGTCGTCACGGTAACAAGGGCGTGGTTTCGCGCATCGTGCCGGTGGAAGACATGCCGCACATGGCCGATGGCACTCCGGTCGACATCGTGCTCAACCCCTTGGGTGTGCCGTCGCGGATGAACGTCGGCCAGATTCTCGAAGTGCACCTCGGCTGGGCCGCCAAGGGCTTGGGTCAGAAGATCGAGGCCATGCTCAAGGCGCAATCGAAAGCCGGCGAAGTGCGTGCTTTCCTCGAGAAGGTCTACAACAGCTCGGGCAAGTCTGAGGACATCGCCTCGCTAAGCGACGACGAGGTCCTGGAACTCGGCCGCAACCTCGTGCGTGGCGTGCCGTTCGCCACCCCGGTGTTCGACGGCGCCACCGAGCATGAGATCAAGGCCATGTTGCAACTGGCGGATCTGCCGTCGTCGGGCCAAATCCAGCTCGTCGACGGCCGTACCGGCGAAGCGTTCGATCGGCCGGTCACGGTCGGCTACATGCACGTGCTCAAGTTGCACCACTTGGTCGACGACAAGATGCACGCCCGTTCGACTGGCCCGTACAGCCTGGTGACCCAGCAGCCGCTGGGCGGCAAGGCCCAGTTCGGTGGCCAGCGCTTCGGCGAAATGGAAGTCTGGGCACTGGAGGCCTATGGCGCGTCCTACACCCTGCAAGAGATCCTGACCGTCAAGTCGGACGACGTGACTGGCCGGACCAAGATGTACGAAAACATTGTCAAGGGCGACCACCGCATCGACGCTGGCATGCCGGAATCCTTCAACGTGCTGGTGAAGGAAATCCGCTCGCTGGGCATCGACATGGACCTTGAGCGTCATTAATCGGAGACCGAACCCATGAAAGCATTGCTCGATCTGTTCAAGCAGGTCACTCAGGAAGAAGAGTTCGATGCCATTCGCATCGGCTTGGCGTCTCCGGAAAAGATCCGCTCGTGGTCCTACGGCGAAGTCAAGAAGCCTGAGACCATCAACTACCGCACCTTCAAGCCGGAGCGTGACGGTCTGTTCTGCGCCAAGATTTTTGGCCCGGTCAAGGACTACGAGTGCCTGTGCGGCAAGTACAAGCGCCTCAAGCACCGCGGCGTGATCTGTGAGAAGTGCGGCGTCGAAGTGACGCTGGCCAAGGTGCGCCGCGAGCGCATGGCGCACATCGACCTGGCCAGCCCGGTCGCGCACATCTGGTTCCTCAAGAGCCTGCCGAGCCGTCTGGGCATGGTGCTCGACATGACGCTGCGCGACATCGAGCGCGTGCTCTATTTCGAGGCGTACGTGGTCACCCATCCGGGCATGACGCCGCTCAAGCGCGCGCAAATCATGAACGAGGACGACTACCTGGCGAAGGTGGAAGAGTACGGTGACGAGTTCACCGCGGTCATGGGTGCCGAAGGCATCGCCGCCTTGCTCTCGAGCATCGACATCGCCAGCGAAGTCGAGACCCTGCGTCGTGACCTCGCTGCGACCTCGTCCGACACCAAGATCAAGAAGTACGCCAAGCGCCTGAAGGTGCTCGAGGCCTTCCAGAAGTCCGGCATCAAGCCGGAGTGGATGGTCATGAGTGTGCTGCCGGTGCTGCCCCCGGACCTGCGTCCGCTGGTGCCGCTGGACGGTGGTCGTTTTGCCACCTCGGATCTGAACGACCTCTACCGTCGCGTCATCAACCGCAACAACCGCCTGAAGCGGCTCCTTGAGCTGCGCGCGCCCGAGATCATCGTGCGCAACGAGAAGCGCATGCTGCAGGAGGCGGTCGACTCGCTGCTCGACAACGGCCGTCGCGGCAAAGCCATGACCGGCGCCAACAAGCGCCCCTTGAAGTCGCTGGCCGACATGATCAAGGGCAAGGGCGGCCGCTTCCGCCAAAACCTGCTCGGCAAGCGCGTCGACTACTCGGGCCGTTCGGTCATTGTCGTGGGTCCGACGCTCAAGCTGCACCAGTGCGGCCTGCCGAAGAAGATGGCACTCGAGCTGTTCAAGCCGTTCATCTTTAACAAGCTCGAATTGAACGGCATGGCCACCACCATCAAGGCGGCTAAGAAGCTGGTCGAGATGGAAGTGCCGGAGGTGTGGGACATCCTCGAAGAGGTGATCCGCGAGCACCCGATCCTGCTCAACCGCGCGCCGACCCTGCACCGTCTGGGCATCCAAGCGTTCGAGCCGGTGCTGATTGAAGGCAAGGCGATCCAGCTGCATCCGCTGGTCTGCTCGGCCTTCAACGCCGACTTTGACGGTGACCAGATGGCCGTCCACGTGCCGCTGTCGCTGGAAGCGCAGATGGAAGCCCGCACCCTGATGCTGGCCTCCAACAACGTGCTGTCGCCGGCCAACGGCGAGCCGATCATCGTGCCGTCGCAGGACATCGTTCTGGGCCTGTACTACATGACCCGTGAGCGCATTAACGCCAAGGGTGAGGGCATGCTGTTCGCCGACATCGCCGAGCTCGAGCGCGCCTATAACAACCGCGAGCTGGAGCTGCATGCACGCGTCACCGTCCGTCTGCGCGAGTACGTCGCGGCTGAAGGTGGCGAGTGGCAAGCGCGCCTGGTGCGTCGCGAGACCACCGCCGGTCGCGCCATCCTGTCGAACATCCTGCCCAAGGGCCTGCCCTTTGAGCTGATCGACAAGGCGCTGAAGAAGAAGGAGATCTCGCGCCTGATCAACGGCAGCTTCCGCCGTGTCGGCCTGCGCGAGACGGTGATCTTCGCCGACAAGTTGATGTACACCGGCTTCAGTTTCGCCACCCGCGCCGGTATGAGCTTTTGTGCCGACGACATGCGTGTGCCGGCTGAAAAGGACACCATCATCGACGCCGCATCGGCCGAGGTGAAGGAGATCGACGCCCAGTACAGCTCAGGCTTGGTGACCCAAGGCGAGCGTTACAACAAGGTGGTCGACATCTGGGGCCGCGCCGGTGACGACGTCGCCAAGGCGATGATGAAGCACCTCTCCAAGGAGCAGGTGGTCAACCGCAAGGGCGAGACCGTCGATCAAGAGTCGTTCAACTCGATCTACATGATGGCTGACTCGGGCGCCCGCGGTTCGGCAGCGCAGATCCGCCAGCTGGCGGGCATGCGGGGCCTGATGGCCAAGCCGGACGGCTCGATTATCGAGACGCCGATCACCGCGAACTTCCGCGAAGGCCTCAACGTTCTGCAGTACTTCATCTCGACGCACGGTGCGCGAAAGGGTCTGGCCGATACGGCCCTGAAGACTGCCAACTCGGGCTACCTGACCCGCCGCTTGGTCGACGTGACGCAGGATTTGGTGGTCACCGAAGACGACTGCGGCACCAGCAACGGCGTGGTGATGAAGGCGCTGGTCGAGGGCGGCGAGGTGGTCGAAGCCCTGCGTGAGCGCATCCTCGGCCGTGTCACCGCTGTCGATCTGGTCGATCCGGAATCGCAGGAGACCCTGTTCGAAGCTGGCACCTTGCTCGACGAAGACAAGGTCGATCGTATCGAGGCCGCTAGCATCGACGAGGTCAAGGTCCGCACTCCGCTCACCTGCGACACCCGTCACGGCTTGTGCGCCAAGTGCTACGGCCGCGATCTGGGTCGTGGCCAGATGGTCAACGTCGGCGAAGCGGTGGGCGTGATTGCCGCGCAGTCGATCGGTGAGCCGGGCACCCAGCTGACCATGCGCACCTTCCACATCGGTGGTGCCGCATCGCGAGCTGCTGCCGCCAGCCAGGTCGACACCAAGAGCAACGGTACGGTGCGCTTTGCCGCGACCATGCGCTACGTCACCAACGCCCGCGGCGAGCAGATCGTGATCTCGCGCAGTGGTGAGGTTCTGGTTCAGGACGACGCGGGTCGCTCGCGCGAACAGCACAAGATTCCGTACGGAGCCACTCTGCTGGTGCAGGACGGAATGGTCATCAAGGCTGGCCAGACGCTGGCCACCTGGGACCCGCACACCCGTCCGATCATTACTGAGCACCCGGGCCGTGTCCGCTTCGAGAACGTCGAAGAAGGCGTGACCGTAGCCAAGCAGATTGACGAAGTCACCGGCCTGTCGACGCTGGTGGTGATCGACCCGAAGCGCCGTGGCAGCACCTCCTCCAAGGGCGTGCGGCCGCAGGTCAAGCTGCTGGACGCCAGCGGCGAAGAGCTGCGCATCCCGGGCACCGACATCGCCGTGTCGATTGCTTTCCAAGTCGGCTCCATCATTACCGTCAAGGATGGTCAGGAAGTCGGTGTGGGTGAAGTGCTGGCGCGGATCCCGCAAGAGACCTCGAAGACGCGCGACATCACCGGGGGTCTGCCGCGGGTGGCCGAGCTGTTCGAAGCGCGCAGCCCGAAGGATGCCGGCATGCTGGCGGAAATCACCGGGGTGGCGTCGTTCGGCAAGGACACCAAAGGCAAGCAGCGCCTGGTCATTACCGATATGGACGGCGTGCCGCACGAGTACCTGATCAGCAAGGACAAGCACGTCACGGTTCACGATGGTCAGGTCATCAACAAGGGCGAGACCATCGTCGACGGTCCGCCGGACCCGCACGACATCCTGCGTCTGCAGGGCGTCGAGGCACTGGCGCGCTACATCACCGACGAGGTGCAGGACGTCTACCGTCTGCAGGGCGTGAAGATCAACGACAAGCACATCGAAGTGATCGTGCGGCAGATGCTGCGCCGCGTGAACATTGTCGACGCTGGCGATACCCGCTTCATTCCGGGTGAGCAGGTCGAGCGTGCCGAGTTGCTCGAAGAGAACGAACGCGTCATGGCCGCGGGTCTGCACCCGGCCAGCTTCGAGTTCGTGCTGCTGGGGATTACCAAGGCGTCGCTGTCGACCGACTCGTTTATCTCGGCAGCGTCGTTCCAGGAAACCACTCGCGTTCTCACCGAAGCCGCGATCATGGGCAAGCGCGACGAACTCCGCGGTCTCAAGGAGAACGTCATTGTGGGCCGCCTGATCCCGGCGGGTACTGGTTTGGCATACCACACCAACCGCCGCAACCAGCCCGAGGTCGACCTTGCCGCTGGGTTTGCTGCAGTCGATCAGGAGTTGGCCGATGCACAAGCTGAGGCCCTGGTGACCGAGGGTGGCGAGGCGGTGACGCCGCCGGAGGGTGCAGACGCCGCTTGACAGTAGGGGCCGGCGGTCATTAGACTCCGGCCTCTTTTTGTGTACTGGGGGCCCGTGCATCTGGCGCGGCCCACACGGGGGCGGCCGGTGCCGTCCCGCTTTTTTGGATAACGAATATGCCAACCATCAGCCAACTGCTGCGCAAGGGTCGTCAGCCGATCCAGTCGAAGAGCAAGGTCCCGGCGCTGAATGCCAGCCCGCAAAAGCGCGGCGTGTGCACCCGCGTCTACACCACGACACCGAAGAAGCCGAACTCGGCGCTGCGGAAGGTCTGCAAGGTGCGCCTGACCAACGGCTTCGAGGTCATCTCCTACATCGGCGGTGAAGGCCACAACCTGCAGGAACACTCGGTGGTGCTGATCCGCGGCGGCCGCGTTAAGGACTTGCCGGGCGTTCGTTACCACACCGTTCGTGGCTCGCTTGACACCGCAGGCGTCAAGGACCGCAAGCAATCCCGTTCGAAGTACGGCGCCAAGCGCCCGAAGGCCTGATCTTAGAGGTGATTTATGCCGCGTCGTCGTGAAGTTCCCAAGCGCATCATCCTCGCTGACCCGAAGTTCGGCAGCGTCGACCTGACCAAATTCATCAACGTCCTGATGTTGGACGGCAAGAAGGCTGTTGCCGAGCGGATCGCTTATGGCGCGCTCAACAACATCTCGACCAAGACTGGCAAGGACGCCATCGAGGTGTTCAACCTCGCGGTCAGCAATGCCAAGCCGATGGTCGAGGTCAAGAGCCGTCGCGTCGGTGGCGCCAACTACCAAGTGCCGGTCGAAGTTCGTCCGTCGCGTCGTGCCGCTCTCGCCATGCGTTGGTTGCGCGACTCCGCCCGCAAGCGCGGCGAGAAGTCGATGGACGCGCGTTTGGCGGCCGAGCTGATCGAGGCCTCGGAAAACCGTGGCGGCGCGATCAAGAAGCGCGAAGAAGTTCACCGCATGGCCGAAGCCAACAAGGCGTTCTCGCACTTCCGCTTCTAAAACAGTTACCCGTTTCCAAGGATCTGACCGTGGCCCGCACTACCCCCATCGAGCGTTACCGCAACATCGGTATCTCGGCGCACATCGACGCCGGCAAGACCACGACCACCGAACGCATCCTGTTCTACACCGGCGTCAACCACAAGATCGGTGAAGTGCACGATGGCGCGGCCACCATGGACTGGATGGAGCAAGAGCAAGAGCGCGGCATCACCATCACCTCGGCTGCCACGACCTGTTTCTGGAAGGGCATGGGTAACCAGTTCGAGCAGCACCGCGTCAACATCATCGACACCCCGGGCCACGTCGACTTCACCATCGAAGTCGAGCGCTCGATGCGTGTGCTCGATGGCGCCTGCATGGTCTATTGCGCTGTCGGTGGTGTTCAGCCGCAGTCCGAAACTGTGTGGCGTCAGGCCAACAAGTACGGCGTTCCGCGCCTGGCTTTCGTCAACAAGATGGACCGCCAAGGCGCTGACTTCTTCAAGGTGCACGACCAGATGCGCGCGCGCCTCAAGGCCAACCCGATCCCGATCCAGATTCCGATCGGCGCTGAAGAAGGTTTCACCGGCGTGGTCGACCTCGTCAAGATGAAGGCTGTCTTGTGGGACGACTCCACCCAAGGCACCAAGTTCGAGTATGGCGACATCCCCTCCGAACTCCAGGCCAAGGCCCAAGAGTGGCGCGAAAAGATGCTCGAAGCCGCCGCCGAAGCCTCCGAAGAGATGATGGAGAAGTATCTCGGCGAAGGCGACCTGTCGGAAGTCGAACTCAAGCAGGCTTTGCGCGACCGCACCATCAAGGGCGAGATCGTGCCGATGCTGTGTGGTTCGGCATTCAAGAACAAGGGCGTGCAAGCGATGCTTGACGCCGTTATCGAGTACCTGCCGTCGCCGGTCGACATCCCGCCCGTGGGGGCACGGACGAGAAGGAGCAGTCGGATTCGCGTAAGGCTGACGACAGCGAGAAGTTTTCGGCGCTGGCGTTCAAGCTGATGACCGACAAGTACGTCGGCCAACTGACCTTCATCCGCGTCTACTCGGGCGTGGTGAAGTCGGGCGACTCGGTCTACAACCCGATCAAGGGCAAGAAGGAGCGCATCGGCCGCTTGGTGCAGATGCACGCCAACAACCGCGAAGAGATTGACGAAGTGCGTGCCGGTGACATCGCCGCCGCCATCGGTCTGTCGCAAGTCACCACCGGCGAAACGCTGTGCGATCCGGATTCGGTGATCACGCTCGAGCGCATGGAATTCCCGGAGCCGGTGATCCACGTTGCCGTGGAGCCGAAGACCAAGGCTGACCAGGAAAAAATGGGTCTGGCACTGGGCCGTCTGGCTCAAGAAGACCCGTCGTTCCGCGTCCGCACCGACGAAGAATCCGGTCAGACCATCATCTCGGGCATGGGTGAGCTGCACCTCGAAATCATCGTCGACCGCATGAAGCGCGAGTTCAACGTTGAAGCCAACGTGGGTGCCCCGCAAGTGGCGTACCGCGAAGCCATTCGCGGCAAAGTCGAGATCGAAGGCAAGTTCGTCAAGCAGTCGGGCGGTCGTGGCCAGTACGGCCACGTGTGGCTCAAGCTCGAACCGGCTGAAGCGGGTAAGGGTTTCGAGTTCGTTGATGCGATCAAGGGCGGTACTGTCCCCCGCGAATACATCCCGGCTGTGGAAAAGGGTCTGATCGATTCCTTGGGCAGCGGCGTGCTCGCCGGCTTCCCGGTGGTCGACATCAAGGCGACGCTGTTCGACGGCTCGTACCACGACGTCGACTCGAACGAAAATGCCTTCCGCATGGCGGCCTCGATGGCGTTCAAGGATGGTTGCCGCAAGGCTCAGCCGGTCCTGCTCGAGCCGATCATGGCGGTCGAGGTCGAGACGCCGGAAGAAAAGATGGGCGACGTCATGGGTGACCTCTCGTCACGCCGCGGCGTCATCCAGGGCATGGACGACATGACGGGTGGCGGCAAGGCAATCCGTTGCGAGGTCCCGCTGTCGGAAATGTTCGGCTACTCGACCACCCTGCGTTCGCTGACTCAGGGCCGGGCAACCTACTCGATGGAATTCAAGCACTACTCGGAAGCGCCGCGCAACGTTGCCGACGCCATCATCAACAAGAAGTAATCAAACCAGCATCCAGGAGCAGGCATC
>RFMI01000069.1 GCA_009927815.1 Betaproteobacteria bacterium
CGATGCCTCTCAACGTTGGTGGTGCCCATGGGCAGGATTGAACTGCCGGCCTCTCCCTTACCAAGGGAGTGCTCTGCCACTGAGCTACATGGGCGCAAAACTGTTACGGTTCTGGAGCGGGAGACGGGAATCGAACCCGCGTCATCAGCTTGGAAGGCTGAGGTTCTACCATTGAACTACTCCCGCCCGGCCCGCTTTACGAACTTGAAAACTGGTGGAGGGGGAAGGATTCGAACCTTCGAAGGCAGAGCCGTCAGATTTACAGTCTGATCCCTTTGACCGCTCGGGAACCCCTCCTAAGCAAACCACGGATTGTGAGGGTGTTCGCGGTTGCGTGTCAATGGGTGGGCAAGAATTGGTGCCGGCACCAGGGTTCGAACCCGGGACCCCCTGATTACAAATCAGGTGCTCTACCAACTGAGCTATACCGGCTTTAGCGACCTACTTGACCCGGTGCAACTTGGGCCTGCCGACTGGCCTGGGCGGGGCGTCTGTCGGCGCCGAGGGACCCGCCGCCGGCCCCGGCTCCTCCGCCTCGAAGAACATGCCTTGGCCGGACTCGCGCGAGAAGATACCAGCGACGGCGTCGATCGGGACAAACACCTCGTGCGACACACCGCCGAAGCGGGTGGAAAAGGTCACGGCGTCGTTCGCGATCACCAGATGACGAATCGCGCTGGCGCTGACGTTCAGCACAATCTCGCCATCCCGCACGTATTCCCGCGGCACCACGACGCGGTCGGATACGCGCACCGACAAGAATGGCGTCTCGCCGCAGTCCGAGCACCACTCGTAAATGGCGCGAATCATGTAAGGACGCGTCGACCGCCGCGTCGTCATCGGCGCATGGCCTTTTCGGCCGGCGTGGTCGCGTCCTGGAAAGCTGGTCGGTCAAACAGCCGCTGGAAATAGCCGTCCATCGCCGCGGTGTCGCGACCGCAATTCACACCGTAGCGCGGCAAACGCCACAGCAAGGGCGCGATCGCGATGTCGAGCATCGACATGTCGTCGCCGAGCAGGAAGCGGTTCCGGGTAAACACCGGGGTCAGCTGAGCGAGCCCGTCAGCGACCGCACGCCGCGCCATGGGCGCCGAGTCGTTCTCGGCCTCGAGGTCGTCAACGTGACAAAAGAGATCGCGCTCAAACTGCAGCAGCATCAGACGCGCACGCGCCCGCATCGCAGGGTCCGGCGGCATCAACTGCGGATGAGGAAAGCGGTCGTCGATGTACTCGTTGATGATGTTGGCTTCGTAGAGCACCAGATCGCGCTCAACCAACACCGGGACTTCGTTGTAAGGACTGATGACCGCCAGGTCTTCGGACTTTTGGGGCGAATCAATGTGCTCGACATGAAAATCCATCCCCTTCTCAAAGAGGACGATGCGGCAACGATGACTTCTCGGGCAGGTGCTGCCCGAATACAACGTCATCATCGCCCGCAGGCTCCCGGGCAGTCCCCAACAACCATCAGTGGATGTCCCTCCAGTATTCCTTCTTCAGCGCATAGGCCACGACCAGCATGATCAGCAGGAACCCGATCACAAAAAAGCCCATCCGCACCCGAGACGCTTGAGCCGGCTCCGACACCCAAGCCAGGTAATTGGTCAGGTCACCGATCAGCGCGTCGTACTCCGCCGGGCTGAGTTGACCATCCTTCACCTTGATCAGTGCGCCGGCGCCGTGGCCCTCCGCTGACTCATGGTTGAGAGCGTACTCCCCTTGCAAGGTGAAAAGCACATGCGGCATGCCCACCTTCTCGTACACCAGATTGTTCCAGCCGGTCGGACGGGTGTCGTCGCGGTAGAAGGTCCGCAGATAGGTGTAGATCCAGTCAGCCCCGCGCGAGCGCGCCTCAACCGAAAGGTCAGGCGGACGCACACCAAACCATGCCTTGGAGTCTTCGGGCCGCATCGGGATGCCCATGGTGTCACCGAGCTTCGCGCCAGCAGGCAACAGCGTCTGCTTGATCTGCGCCTCGGTAAGGCCGATGTCGGTCAGGCGGCTGTAGCGCATATAGCCAAGGCTGTGACAACCCGAGCAGTAGCTGCCGAAGGTGGCTGCGCCGCGTTGCAAAGAGACGGTGTTGGCAAGATCGACCGGCGCCTTTTCCAGCGGATAGTGGCCGCTGGAGGCAATGGCCGGGCCCGCGAGGAGAGCGGCCAGGATCAGAACGAACGACTTCATGCGGTCACCCTTTCCGGAACAGGCTTGAAGGTATCGCGAGCCGTGTACCACGGCATCAGCAGAAAGAAAGCGAAGTAGACGAGCGTACAGACCTGCGCCACCAGCGTTGCAACAGGCGCCCCACCCAACAACGGCAGACCGGCCGGGAATGTCCCCCAAACACCGGTCGGCTTGATGCCGAGGTAGCCGAGGATGACGAAGACGACCACAAACGCGGCCAGCCAGCGCTTGAACACAGGCCCCTTGTAGCGAATCGATCGCACCGGCGAACGGTCGAGCCACGGGAGTGCGGCGAAGATCACCACGGCTGCGCCCATTGCCGCAACACCTGGGAATTGCGAACCAAAGAGCGGCGGTACGGCGCGCAGGATCGAGTAGTAGGGCGTGAAGTACCACACCGGGGCGATGTGCTCAGGCGTCTTCAGCGGATCGGCGGGGATAAAGTTGTTGGCTTCGAGGAAGTAGCCGCCCATTTCCGGCGCAAAGAAAATAATCGCCGAGAACAGGATGAGGAACACCGAAACGCCAACCAGATCCTTGACCGTGTAGTACGGGTGGAAGGGAATGCCGTCCTTCGGGATCCCAGTCGCCGGATCCTTGATTTTCTTGATGTCGACGCCGTCCGGGTTGTTCGAACCAACTTCGTGCAGGGCAATGATGTGAACCACCACCAGGCCCAACAGCACGATCGGCAGCGCGATCACGTGGAAGGCAAAGAAGCGGTTGAGGGTGGCGTCGGACACCACGTAGTCGCCGCGGATCCACAACGACAAGTCGGGACCAACAAAAGGCACCGCGGAGAACAAGTTGACGATCACCTGGGCTCCCCAATAGCTCATCTGACCCCAGGGCAGCAGATAACCCATGAAGGCCTCAGCCATGAGGCCGAGGTAGATGCCCAAACCCACCAACCAAACCAGCTCACGCGGCGCGCGGAACGATCCGTACAGCAGGGCGCGGAACATGTGGAGGTAGACCACCACGAAGAACATCGAGGCGCCGGTGGAGTGCATGTAACGGATCAGCCAGCCGAAACTGACGTCGCGCATGATGTATTCGACCGAGGCGAACGCGTTGGCTGCATCCGGCTTGTAGTTCATGGTCAGGAAAATGCCGGTCAGAATCTGCAGCACAAGCACCAGCAGCGCCAACGAGCCGAAGTAGTACCAAAAATTGAAATTCTTCGGCGCGTAGTATTCGGAGATGTGCTCTTTCCACATCGCCGTCAGCGGGAAGCGCTGATCGATCCAGCCGCGAACGGCTTCGACTTGGCTCATGTTTACGACTCCTTGGAATCAGCGCCGACCAGCAGGACGGCATCGCTGACATAGCGGTGTGGGGGGACAACCAGATTGACCGGCGCCGGCACGTTCTTGAACACTCGGCCGGCAAGGTCGAAGCGCGAACCGTGGCAGGGGCAGTAATAGCCACCAGGCCAATCGCCGCCGAGGTCGGCAGCGCCCTTGTCGGCACGGAAGGTCGGCGAACAACCCAGGTGCGTACACACGCCGACGACAACCAGATACTCCGGTTTCAGCGAACGGGTCTTGTTCTTGCAGTACTCGGGCTGCTGCTGCGCCTCTGAACCGGGGTCGCTCAGCTTGTCCGCGTTTTGATCGAGCTGGGCGATCATCTCCGGCGTACGGCGAACGATCCACACCGGCTTACCGCGCCACTCGACCGTGAGTTGCGCGCCCGGCTCAAGCTTGGAAACGTCCACTTCAATCGGCGCACCGGCCGCCTTGGCCTTGGCACTGGGCAGCATGCTGCCGACGAACGGAATAGCCACGCCGGCCGCAGCGACACCGCCGACTGCTCCGGTGGCCGCCAGCAAAAACCTGCGCTTGCTGGTGTCGACTTGATCTTGACTCATTAGGGATCCCTTTGCTGCGACGCAATCAAATATAGAAGATTGTAGCGAATCGGAAAGGCCATTCGCGCTCTACGGATTGAAAGGCTCAAATTGGGTTGTCGACGTCGACGAAGCAAGCGTCGATGTTGAAGGTGCTGGCCAGATGCGCGGCCAGAGACTGCACGCCGAAACGCTCGGTGGCATGGTGGCCTGCGGCCATGAACACCACACCGGACTCGCGGGCCAAATGGGTACACGGCTCGCTCGCCTCGCCAGTGATGTACAGATCGGCGCCGGCGGCAATGGCGTCAGCGAACATCGACTGGGCGCCACCCGTGCACCAAGCGACGCGCTGGACGCTGCGGTCGAGGTCGCCCAACAGCTGCGGCGTGCGTCCGAGCGCAGCCGCCACGGTTGCGGCGATTTGGCCAACAGGCGTTGGCGCCGGCAAGCTGGCGAGGCAGCCGATCGACTGGTCACCGAACGACGCCTCTGCGCTCAGCCCCAACACCCGACCGAGTCCAGCGTTATTGCCCACGTCAGGGTGAGCGTCCAGCGGCAAGTGGTACGCCAGAAGCGAGATGTCGTGGGCCAGCAGGGTGGCGATGCGACGGCGCCTCCAACCCGTCAGGACCGGTGGCTCGTTTCGCCAGAAGTAACCGTGGTGCACCAACACCGCGTCGGCGCCATGCGCGACCGCGGCGTCAAGCAGAGCCTGACTCGCCGTCACGCCAGTAATCACTCTGCGCACTTGCGCGCGGCCCTCGACCTGCAGACCATTGGGCGCATAGTCGCGAAACCGCAAAGGCTGCAGCAGCTGGTCAAGATGAGCGACAAGGCTATCGCGCGAAAGGGGCTCGGATGCGGTCACGTGACGTGGGTTCCTGGACCGCTAGAATGTAGCAAATCCAAAGCGCCCAAAGGTTAGCCATGCTGCGTCTATGGCACTTGTTCTGCCAGACGGTGACCGTCGCCGTCGCCGTGCTATTCGTTGTGTGGACCTTTCACCCCGAGTGGCTGCGTCGTCCGCTGATAGCGGAAGATCCGCTGCCAACCATCCGCGAAGCGGTGTCCAGCCCACCGGCGGAAGACAACCTCGCCGGCGGCAGTGCCCGGGCCGCCGCGAAAGCGAGCCGCTCGGTGGTGAGCATCTACACCCGCCGCGAGGTGGCTCGCAGCAACCCGCTGCGCGAGCATCCCTTCTTCGGGCGTTTCTTTGAAAACGAGCCAGCGGACGACGAACAACCGGGCTTGGGTTCGGGCGTGATTGTCAGCGCCGACGGCTACATCCTCACCAATAACCACGTCGTCGAGGCCGCCGACGCCATCGAGGTCGCCATGGCTGATGGCCGGACCGCGACCGCGCGGGTGGTCGGCATCGACCCTGACACTGATTTAGCCGTCTTGAAGATCGCAGCCACCGACCTGCCGGCCGTGACGTTTGCCGACACCTCGACGGCGCGCGTCGGCGAACCGGTGTTGGCGATCGGCAACCCATTTGGCGTTGGCCAGACCGTGACCCAGGGCATCATCAGTGCGCTGGGGCGCACGCGACTCAATCTCAACACCTTCGAGAACTTTATTCAGACCGACGCCGCCATCAACCCCGGCAATTCGGGTGGTGCGCTGGTCGACATGAATGGCAACTTGCTCGGCATCAACACCGCGATCTTCACCCGCAACGGCGGCTCGATGGGCATCGGTTTTGCGATTCCGGTGGATCTGGCGCGCGGCGTTCTCGAGCAGATTGTCCGCAACGGCAGCGTCACCCGTGGCTGGATGGGCATCGAGATGCAAGCGCTGACCCCTGACCTTGCCAGCTCGCTGGGCGTTGGGCGGGAACAGGGCGTTCTGGTCGCCGGGGTGATGCGAGGCGGACCCGCAGCGCGCGCCGGCATCCGTCCAGGCGATGTGATTGTTTCGATCGATCACAAAGCGGCGCGGGATGCGGCTGGGATTCTGAATCAAGTGGCGGCCATCAGCCCCGGCACCGCCGCCCAAGTCGAGTTGGTGCGCAACGGCAAACCACTGCAGGCCGCCGTCGAGGTGGGACGACGCCCAACCGACAACCGCCGGACAGAGACGCCCTAAGCGGCGATCAGTCGTCCCGTCAGCACTCGCCGCAGCAGATCGGTCGGAACCTCGGCGCTGACCACCGCCGAACCCAGCGCGCGCAGCAGGATGAAGCGGATGCGTCCGGCCTCGACCTTCTTGTCTTGCGCCATCAACTCGAGGTAGCGGTCAGCGCCGTAAGCCGGCGACCGCACTGGCAGGCCGGCATGCACGAACAAGCGCTCGATGCGATCGACGTCGGCGGCCCCGATCCAGCCGAGTCCGGCCGACGTCTCGGCGGCCAGCAGGGTGCCCGCCGCTACGGCGTGGCCATGCAACCAATTGCCGTAACCGGCCGCGGTCTCGATGGCGTGGCCAAAGGTGTGGCCCAGGTTCAGCAGTGCCCGCACGCCGGTCTCGTGTTCGTCCTCGGCGACCACATCCGCCTTGTTGCGACAGGAGCGCAAAATGGCCTCGGCCAGTGCCGCGGGTTCACGCTGCATCAGCACGTCAACGTTGGCTTCGAGCCATTCGAGGAAGGGTAGGTCGCGAATCAGGCCATATTTAATGACTTCGGCCATCCCTGCTGACAGTTCGATGTCGGGCAAGGTGTCGAGCGTCGCGGTGTCGGCCAGCACCAGCCGTGGCTGGTAGAAAGCGCCGATCATGTTCTTCCCGAGCGCGTGGTTGACGCCGGTCTTACCCCCCACCGACGAATCCACCTGCGAGAGCAATGTGGTCGGCACCTGAATAAACGGCACGCCGCGCAGGTAGGTCGCCGCCGCAAAGCCGGTCAGGTCGCCGATCACCCCGCCGCCTAGCGCGATGAGGGTGGTCTTGCGTTCGCAGCGGGCGCGCAACAAGGCATCGAACACCTGATTCAGCGTATCGAGCGTTTTGTAGGACTCGCCGTCGGGCAACACGATGCGCGTCACCTTGACGCCCGCTGCCTCGAGCGGCTCGGCCAGTCGGTCCATGTAGAGGGGCGCGACCGTCGTGTTGGACACGATCGCCACGGCGGGCGCCGGCAGATGCGGCAGGATCAGCTCGGCACGCTCGAGCAGACCGGCGCCGATATGGATCGGGTAGGCGCGATCGCCCAACGCGACGTTCAGGGATTGCACGCGGTGACCTCCGCAGCGGGCTCGGGGTTCGGGCGGATCTGCTGACCGATCTGGCGAGCCAGTTTGCTGGCGCTCTGGCGCCCGGTCTCGACCACCAAATCAGCGACTTCGCGGTACCACACGTCGCGCTCACGGTAGAGCTGGGCGAGCCGACCGCGCGGGTTGGCGGTCTGCAGCAGTGGTCGCGAACGGTCGTTCTTCAATCGGACAAACAGGTTCTCCGGGCGCGTGTGCAAATAGACGACGAAACCCCGGCCGGCGAGGTCACGGCGGTTGTCGGCATCGATGACCGCGCCCCCGCCAGTGGCCAAAACAATACTCTCGCGACGGGTCAGCTCTTCAATCATGCGGCGTTCGCGGGCGCGGAAGCCAGCCTCGCCCTCCAACTCGAAAATGGTGGCGACTGGCACGCCGCTTCGAGCCTCGATTTCGTGGTCGCTGTCGACAAAGGCAAGGCCGAAGTCGCGGGCGAGCAGCCGCCCGACGGTGGACTTGCCCGCCCCCATCAAGCCGACAAGAAAAATGCGCGAGACTTCGGACATCCTCGATTCTAGCCGAGCCGCGATGTCCGGCGGCATCAGGGTGGCGACACCAGGGGTGGCGCCTCCACGATCCGCGGGGTCACGAATATCAGCAACTCGGTCTTGTCCTGCTGCTGCGTCCTGCTGCGAAACAGGCGACCGATGCCCGGTAGCGCCGACAAGCCGGGAATGCCCGCGCTGTTGTTCTGCCGCGCTTCGGTGAGGATGCCCCCGATCACGACGGTGCCGCCGTTCTCGATCCGCACTTGGGTCTGGATTTGCTTGGTGTCGATCGGCGGCCCTGCGGGTGTGGTGTTACTGAAGTTGGGAGAATCCTTATTCACCCGTAGATTCATGACGATGTGATTGTCCGGAGTGATTTGCGGACGCACACGCAGCGACAGCGTCGCTTTCTTAAAGGTGACGGCGGTGGCGCCGCTTGAGGTCGCCAACTGGAACGGCACCTCAGTGCCTTGCTCAATCACCGCCTCCTCTTGATCGGCGGCGACCACGCGCGGACTCGAAACGACCCGGCCGAGACCGTCGGCCTCGAGTGCGCTCACCTCGAGGTTGAGAAAGCGGGTCAGCCCAGCGTTGAACAGAGACACGCTCAAGGCCCCCGGCGCAACTCCCCGGATGGCAGTCGCCGGCAGGTTCACCAGCAAGGCCTGAGACACGCCGTCTGCAGTTGCCGCCGAGGCGGCCTGCGCTGCTGGGGCCAGCGCGTTGGCGGGCTGATTGAGCTGACCAGTCTGAGCCGCTACACCGCCACCGCCGGCAAGCCCGCCACCAACCAGGACACGCGTACCGCCCCCGACTCCGGGGACGCCGCCCCGTGCGTTGCTGGTGTCGTTGAAGCCCAGGCGGACACCCAGGCTGCGGCCAAAGCTGTCGGTCGCCTCGACGATGCGCGCCTCGATCATCACCTGCCGCAAAGGCACGTCGGTGTCGGCGATCAGGCGCTGGATGTCAGCCAAGCGCTGAGCCGTGTCTTGCACAAAGACCCGGTTGGTGCGTGGATCAGCCAACACCGCACCTCGCTTCGAAAGAATGCGATGCGCGGGGTCGCCCAGCAGCGCCTTGAACGCTTCGGCCCGCTGGTAATGCAACTGGATGCTCTCGCCGACCAGCGGTTCCAGATCGGCGCGCTGCAACTGCTGCATCTGCGCATCGCGGTCGCGTTGCAGAAGCTCCTCGCGCGGAGCGACCAAGATCAGGTCGCCGAAGCGACGCTGGTCGAGGTCGCGGCTGGCCAAAACCAAGTCCAGCGCCTGCGGCCAAGGCACATCGGTCAAGCGCAAGCTGATGGCACCCTGCACCGAATCAGTCGCCACGATGTTCAGCCCTGACGCATCGGCGATCGCCTGCAGCACAGCCCGTACATCAGCATTGTTGAAGTTGAGGTTGATGCCGTCGGCAACTGCAGCAGCCGAAAGCCACTGTGTTGTGGCGATGAGCAGCAATGTCTTGACGCTTCGTTCAAACAGGCTCAAGGGCCCCTCCCAATGTCGTCATTTCGGCGATCACTGCCGACCATTGGCACGCGCAGACGCTGCCCGCCACGGCTCAACCAGACCTCGTCATCGCTCACTCGCTCGACGCGCCAGCCGCCATCGAAGACGCTATCGCCGACCGTGACTGCCTGCACCTCGCCGTGGCGACCATCGATCAACGCAATCAGACGCCCGGGGATTCCCAGTGTGCCGAGCAAGCGCACACGCGGGTACGTGCTGCCGCGGGACTCCAGTGATCGTTCGTTCACCCTGGGTGAGAGCGTCGTCGCAAAAGGATCGATGCCGTGTTGCGGCCAGCTGAACGCCGCTGCGGCGCCATCCGGCAAGCGGATCTCAGGCGTCCGCTGCGACAGCACCAAGGCCACCCGGTCACCGGCCATCGACTGCGAATCGCTTTGCCAGCGCAACTCGCGAATCAACCAAGGCTGCGTCCTGACCTGTTGCGTCAACCAAGTACCGATCGCGTTGAAACTGCCGCGCAATTCAACAGACATCACGGCCGAAGCCGCGGGGCCTTGCTCCGGACGGAGACCCAGCACCTCGAGCTCGGCCTCCGCAGCGCTCTTCTGCAAGTCCAGCACCCGCTCGGACACCGAGAGCGGCGCCTGCGCACGAGACGCCTCGCCAGCAGAAGCCGGATGCTCGCTAGCCAAGTGTCGCCGCACGCGCATCGAGCGAGCCGCAGTCTCGGCCGTCCGCAGCGCTGTTTGATGGACTTGAATCGCCCCCTCCAGCGCATTCAGCTGCTGCCAGCGCGGCCACAGGCCAAACCCCGCCATAGCCGCGATTAAGCCCGCGAGCAGCGCGGGCGCGAGACTCTGCAGCGACGGTCGAGGCCAAGCCGGCCACAGCGGTGGCGGGCGCTCACCACCCGCATCGGATGCGAACCGCAACCGCAGCGACTCAGCCATCACTTAGCCTCCGGCACCGAGTGGACCCCGCCGGAGGCGTCGGGCAAGCGGGCTCGGACTTCGAACAGCAGCCAGCCGGACGGCACGTTGTCGCGGTGCACGTCGACCAGACTGGCTTGGGTGACCACGCCAGCGGCGTCCAGCGCCGAGAACCAAGCGCCGATTTGCGAATGCGAGCGGGCCCGCCCACCGATGCGGAGACCCGAGTCATCGTGGTGCAACAACTGCAGCGACAGGCCAGGCTGGGCGATGCGCCGCAAACCGTCGAGCAAGGCCAGCACGGCGACCGACTGTCGACGGTCTTCCATGGATTGGCTGAGGCGCTGCCTGTCGTCCGCGAGGTTGCGACGTTGCGCCATGACGCTGGCATTACGCGTGTCCAGGGCTGTGACACGTTCGGACAGTTCACGGTCGAGACCTTGGCGATCGCGGATGGCCTCAACAAGGCCGAACCAGCCGACGCCAACCAACAGGACGCCTGTAGCCAAAGCCACCGACAGCATCGATACCGATTGCGCCGGGGCTTGGGCCCGGCGAGGCGCAAGATTGATCGTGATCATGACAGGCCTCGCAGTGCCAGGCCGTATGCGGTCAACCACGCGCCCCCGAGCCCCGCATCTACAGAGCCAGGGTCTGGCGGCATTTGCGGCACGTGAAACATGCATCCAGGCTGACCGGCCTGCAACGCTGCCAGCCGATCCGGGTCGGCTGCAGAGCCCGCTACGGCAATTCCCGTCGACCGGACATCGTCCCGAGCGGGCAGGCTACTCAATGCCACCTGCAACTCGTCCAGCCACTGGGTGAGCGCACCGACGCTGCTCGGGGCTGCAGCCAGTTCACGTGATGTGACCACGCCTGACTCAGCCGGGCTGATGACGCGAGTCGCACGTTGACCGCAGTCGATCAAAACGTCACGGACATGCTGCGGAGACCAGAGCTCCAGCGCGCGCCGCTCGGCATAGGGGTTGAGATCGACCACCTGGGCCCGCAAGCCGACGGCATTGAGCAGGGCCATGCGCTGGTCGACAGTCTCGCGGCGGACCGCCACCAGACAGACCGGATGCCCTATCGCATCGGCCGGACCCGAGCGATGCCAATCGAGTTGCAGACCAGCCGGCGACACCGGCAGAACGGCTGCTGCCTGCCGCTGGACTGCCGCATCAAAGCGCTGAGCGTCGCCATCGTCATCCGCCGGGATGACGATGCGGCGGGTGATCGCGGTGCTGCCCGGCAGGCCCACCACCACCTCGACCGCACGAAACGGTAAATCCCGCAGTGCGATGCGGATGGCGTCAAGCGCCGACGCGCTCCCGTCGGCAGAATCGAGCGGCATCGCCGCCCAAGCGTGCGCCTCGAGCCGGGGGCCCGCGCGCCCAGACCGCAGACTCACCACACGGACGGCACTGGCGCCGATATCCAGCCCCACCCCCCGCCGTCCATGCCAATGTGATAGCCCGTTGCAGACACGCTGTAAGCCGGTGACAAACATTTACCGCCATCCCTGTCGTAGGATTGATGCCCGTGTGGATTGCAACCCTGGCGGCCGCCAATGGCAATTCGTCATCTGACCGATAAGCCGGCAAGGACCTGAAATTGAACGCGAAACGCATGGCAGTCGGGCTCCTGCTGGTGGCGCTGACCCTGGTCCTGAGCGGCGGCATGCTGGGCGCCTTTGCCGCCTTCATGACCTACCCGAAGCTACCCTCGCTAGAGGTGCTCACCGATTACCGACCCAAACTGCCGCTGCGCATCGTCTCCGACGACGGCAAGGTGATCGGCGAGTTTGGCGAGGAACGCCGCTCGGTGGTGCGCTTCAAGGACGTGCCGAGATCGCTGGTCGACGCCATCCTCGCTGCCGAAGACGAGCGCTTCTACCAACACGGCGGCATCGACTACGCGGGTGTGCTGCGGGCGATGCTGGTCAACTTCGTCTCCGGCGAGACCCGCCAGGGTGCCAGCACCATCACCATGCAGGTGGCGAAAAACTTCTTCCTGTCGAGTGAGCGGACGCTGACCCGCAAATTCAATGAAGCGCTGCTGTCCTACAAGATTGAGTCGAACCTGAGTAAGGACCAGATCCTCGAGCTCTACATCAACCAAATCTACCTCGGCCAACGCAGCTATGGTTTTGCAGCCGCCGCCCGCACCTACTTCGGCAAAGATCTGAAACAGCTGAGCATCGCCGAAACCGCCATGCTCGCCGGACTGCCCAAGGCGCCGTCGACCGGCAACCCGATCACCAACCCACGACGCGCGCGCGCACGTATGCAATATGTGTTGGAGCGCATGCACTCGCTGAAGAAGATCAGCACAGCGCAATACGAGCAGGCTCGCGACGAAAACGTCGCAGTGCGGGCCTCGCGCAACTCTGTCGACAACGCAGACTTTGTCGCCGAGATGGTCCGGCGTGACATGGTCGAGCGCTTCGGCGACGCCGCATACATTAGCGGCATCACCGTCTACACCACCATCGACTCGCGCCACCAGGCCGCCGCGCAAGCTGCCCTGCGCAAAGGCGTTTTGGACTATGAGGCGCGACACGGCTGGCGCGGGCCGGCGAAGTGGCTGAACCTGCCGGAAGTGCCCGACTTGGCCGACAAGGCGATCGACGAAGCGCTGCAGGACCAGTTGCCGATTGGCGGTCTGCAAGCGGCGGTGGTGGTTACCGTGACGCCCAAGGAGATTCGCGCGCGCACCCGGCTCGGCGAGGTGCTGACCCTCGGTGCCGACAGCCTGACAGTGGCCAAAGCCTTCCTCGGCGAGAAGGTGCCCGCGGCCAAACGTCTGCAGCGCGGCTCCGAAGTCTGGCTGCGGCCCACCGACGCGGGCGGCTGGGTGCTGAGTCAGTTGCCCGAAGCCGAGGCGGCACTGGTCTCAGTCGACCCTCACGATGGCGCCATCCGCTCGCTGGCAGGCGGCTTCGATGCCGGCCGTAACCAGTTCAACCACGTCACCCAAGCGTGGCGTCAACCCGGCTCGTCGTTCAAGCCCTTCATCTACTCGGCGGCATTGGAAAAAGGCTACAACCCCGCCACCATCGTTGAAGATGCTCCGCTGCATTTCGACGCCAGTGTCACCGGCAGCGAGGCCTGGAACCCGCAGAACTACGACGGCAATTTCGACGGCCCGCTGCGGCTAAGGGTCGCTCTGGCAAAGTCCAAGAACATGGTCGCCATCCGCGTTTTGCAGGCCATCACGCCGCTGTACGCGCAGCAATGGATCACCCGCTTCGGCTTCGACGCGCAGCGCAACCCGGCTTACCTGAGTCTGGCGCTCGGTTCGGGAGCGGTCACGCCGCTGCAGATGGTGGGTGGCTATGCGATCTTGGCGAATGGGGGTCACCGGGTAGCCCCCTACCTAGTCAAAAAGGTGATCGACAGCAAGGGCCGCCTCCTTGCCATCGCCAAACCGAAGGTGGTGGGCGTGGATGCCGAGCCCGTGATCGAGCCGCGCAATGCCTGGCTAATGACCAGCCTCCTGCGTGATGTGGTGCGCATGGGCACCGCCACCCGCGCCATGAGCCTCGGCCGCGCCGACCTCGCCGGCAAGACCGGCACCACCAACGACAACGTCGACGCCTGGTTTGCCGGCTATACCCCGGGGTTGGTGGCTGTGAGCTGGATCGGTTTCGACCAACCGAAGAGCCTCGGCTCAAAGGAGACCGGTGGAGCGGCTGCATTGCCAATCTGGATCGACTACATGAAGACCGCCCTGCAAGGCGTGCCGGAGCAGTTCATGCCGGAACCCGAAGGCATCGCTCAGGCGATCATCGACCCTGCCAGCGGCCGCTTTGCTGCCAGTGGCCTGATCGAGTACTTCTACGAAGAGCAGACGCCGGCGGCGCAAGCGGCTGCGCAAGAACCCAACCCCGCGACCACGGTCGAGACCCCATGAGCCGCGACCTGCCGCCACGCTTCCAGCGCGAAGCCATCGCCCAAGCTGCGGCGCGGATGATCGCTGAGGATGGCTTGCACGACTACGCGCTGGCCAAGCGCAAAGCGGCCCGACAACTGGGCGTCACTGGCAACCAGCAACTGCCGAATAACGACGAGATCGATGCTGCGCTGCGCGCCTACCGCGAAGTGTTTCAAACCGGGACCCACCCCGAACTCCTGTACGAACTGCGCAGCATCGCAGCTCAGGTGATGCAAGAACTGGCCACCTATCAACCGCAACTGACCGGCTCCGTGCTCGCAGGCACGGCCGGACCCGAATCCGACATCAACCTATTGTTGTTCGCCGATAGCGACAAAGACGTCGAGATCGATCTGCTCAACCGCGGCATCCCGTTTGAGACTGGCGAGCGCAAACGCCAGCTGCGCGGAGAGACTCGCAAGGTGCCAGTGCTCACCGTGTTCGTCGGTGACGCCGTCGTCAACCTTGAGGTGCTGGAGCCCCGCGACCGCTTCGACCGACCGCGTGGCAACGGCAACCGCGCCGAGCGCGCCGATCTACCCGCTGTTCAACAGTTGCTGGACAGCCAGCCCGACTGACCATTGTCGCATCAGCCCCTTGCCGGATCGGCAGAGGCACGCGTACAATCGCGGGTTCTTTTGATTCCTCACAGGATTTCAGCCATGGTCGTTATTCGTCTGGCTCGCGGTGGCGCCAAGCACCGTCCGTTTTACAGCGTGGTGGTGACTGACTCGCGCAATCGTCGCGACGGACGCTTCATCGAGCGCGTTGGCCATTACAACCCGATCGCTAGCGGCGCCGAGCAAGGCCTGCGCATCGACACCGCCCGCGTCAGCGAGTGGGTTGCCAAGGGCGCGCAAGTTTCGCCGACCGTTCAGCGCCTGATCAAGAGCGGTGCAGCTGCCGCCTGATCAGCCGGTGGTGATGGGCCGGCTGACGGCCCCGTACGGCATCCGCGGATTCATTCGCGTGCAGGTGTTCACCGAGACGCTCGACAGTCTGCTGGACCATCCGCAGTGGTTAGTGGGACGCGGCGGCGAGTGGCAGGCGAGGCAGGTGGTGGAAGCCGACGTGCATGGCGACGGTTTGGTGGTGTTGCTGGACGGCGTGACCACCCCAGAAGCAGCGAAGCTGCTGCGGGGGTGCGAGGTGGCGGTGCCCCGTGGCGACCTGCCACCTGCTGAGGATGACGAGGTGTATTGGGTCGACTTGGTCGGCTGCGAAGTGATCAACCGAGAGGGTGTGAACTTCGGTCGTATCGTCGAACTGATGGAAACCGGCGCCAACGACGTGCTGGTGGTGCGCGGTGATCGGGAACGCCTGATCCCGTACATCGACCGCGTAGTGGAGGCGGTCGATCTGGATGCAAAGCGTGTCCGGGTCGATTGGCCGGAGGATTTCTAGCGAGACGGGGGCGGCGTGCGGTTCGATGTGATCACGCTGTTTCCGGAGTTGGTGGCGGCAGTAGCCGGTGGCGGAATCACCGGTCGCGCGTTTGAACGCGGCTTGGCGCAGTTGCAGACGTGGAATCCGCGCGATTTCACGACCGACAACTACCGCACGGTCGACGACCGCCCCTACGGCGGCGGCCCCGGCATGGTGATGTTGGCCGAGCCGCTGGAGCAGGCGATCGCCGCAGCGCGTCAAGCGCAGCGGGACGCGGGAATCACTGACCCGCGCGTGGTGCACATGAGTCCGCAAGGGCGCGTGCTGGACCACCGAACGGTGGTGGACATGGCGCAACGCCCGGGGCTGATCCTCCTGGCGGGGCGCTACGAAGGGATCGACCAGCGCTTGATCGAGCGCGAGGTGGATGAAGAAGTGTCGATCGGGGACTATGTGCTGAGCGGCGGTGAGCTGCCGGCGATGGTCCTGATCGACGCCGTGGTCCGGCATCTTCCGGGCGCGGTCAACGATGCGCAGTCGGTGGTCGAGGAATCGTTCGCTGACGGGCTGCTGGATTGCCCGCACTACACCCGGCCGGAGGTCGACCACCACGGCGAGGCAGTACCCGCGGTGCTGATGTCTGGGCACCACGAGGCGATCCGTCGCTGGCGCCTCAAGCAGAGTCTGGGCCGAACGCTCGCGCGCCGTCCCGACCTGTTGCATCATCGGCGACTGACTGAGGCGGAATCCGGGCTGCTGGCCGAGTATCAGCAGGAACAGGATTCCGGCAAGAAAAACGTCCGGGACACCGGCAAGGAGAAGACATGAACCTCATCGAGCAACTGGAACACGAAGAAATCGCCCGCCTGGGCAAGACCCTTCCCAACTTTGCACCCGGCGACACCGTCGTCGTGCAAGTGAAGGTGAAGGAAGGTAACCGCGAGCGTCTGCAGGCGTTCGAAGGCGTGGTCATCGCCAAGCGTAACCGTGGTCTGAATTCGGCCTTCACCGTGCGCAAGCTATCGGCTGGCGAAGGCGTCGAGCGGACCTTCCAAACGCACTCGCCGCTGGTCGCCAGCGTGGAAGTGAAGCGCCGCGGTGACGTCCGTCGTGCCAAGCTCTACTACCTGCGCGGTCGCACCGGCAAGGCTGCCCGCATCAAGGAAAAGCTGTCGTACGCGAGCAAGGCTCAAGCCGTCAGCGAGTAAGCGACGGTGCGGCGTCCAGCGCGCTATTGCGCGCGGACGACCGCGACCAACTCGACCGTTTCTGCGACGCTCTCTGGCTGGAGGACGGCCTCTCGCCGCGCACTCTGGCCAGTTATCGGGCCGACCTGACACAGTTCGCCGTATGGTTGGCCCCTCGCACTGACAGTCTGCTGTCGGCGGGAAGCGCCGACATCGCCGCGTACCTCGCCCACTTGTTTGGCCCCCGCGGACTCAAAGCCCGCTCGGCCGCGCGCGCAGTGTCGAGCCTACGACGCTTCTATGGCCGACTGTGCCGGGATGGACTCTGCGCCACCGATCCGACCGCGCACACCGCCAGCCCGAAACTGCCGCGCAGTCTGCCGAAGAGTCTGACCGAGGCCGAAGTCGAGTCGCTGCTGGCCGCACCCGACATGAACAGCGCCGAAGGTCTACGCGACCGCGCCATGCTGGAGGTGCTTTACGCCACCGGCCTGCGTGTCTCGGAGCTGGTCAATCTGCCGCTAGCGGCCGTCAGCATGGACATGGGTGTGGTGCGAGTGTTGGGCAAGGGCGCCAAGGAGCGACTGGTACCTCTCGGTGAGGCCGCACTCGACTGGATCAGTCGTTACCACCGCGACGCGCGCCCAGCCTTACTGGATGGACGCAACAGCCAGGCACTGTTCGTCACCCGATTGGGCGCACCGATGAGCCGGCAGTTCTTCTGGCAGCGGCTCAAGCGCTACGCCCTGCGCGCCGGGATCCACAGCGCGGTATCCCCGCACGTGTTGCGCCACGCCTTCGCCACGCATCTGCTCAATCACGGCGCCGATCTGCGCGTGGTGCAATTGCTGCTGGGCCACGCCGACATCTCGACCACGCAAATCTACACCCACGTCGCTCGCGAGCGGCTCAAACAACTGCACCGCCAACACCATCCGCGGGGCTAGCTTCGGCCGGTCGCCTGGCGCTCGATGCGCACGCCAAGCCGCGCCACACCACGAATCAGATTGAGTTTGGCCACGCTCACCTTGACCCAAGGCGCACCGAATTCGCCAAGGACAATGTCAGCGATGTGCTCAGCCAAACGCTCGAGCAGTAAAAAGTGGTTGACCGCCAGACTCTCGCGAATACGGGCCACCACCTCGCCGTAGTCGATGGTGTCGTCCAGGTCGTCGCTGCTCGCGGCGTCTGGACCCGGAATCCCAATATGGATATCCAGCTGGATGGTCTGCGGGACCTTGCGCTCCCACTCGTACACGCCGACCAGCGTGTCGATGCGGAATTCCTCGATGAAGATGACGTCCATCTGCGACAATCCATGGGTCAAAAAATGGGCCGCCAAGTTTAGTGGAGTCCGCCTGATGCTGCCATTGGCCATCGTTGCCAGTTACCTGCTCGGCTGTGTGCCGTTCGCGGTGCTGGTCAGCCGCGCCCTACGACTCCCCGATCCGCGCCAATTCGGCTCCGGCAACCCAGGTGCCACCAATATGATGCGCACCGGATCACGGCGGGCCGCACTGCTCACTCTGGTGGGTGACGCTGGCAAGGGCGCAGTGGCGGTGGGTCTGGCCCGCTGGCTCGAGCTGGAGGCCGACGTTGTGGTGTGGTGCGGACTAGCGGCCTTTCTGGGACATGTGTTCAGCGTCTTTCTGCGCTTTCGCGGCGGCAAAGGGGTTGCAACGGCTGGCGGCGTACTGCTAGCAATCGACTGGCGACTCGGCGGCGCCGTGATCGGTGTCTGGCTTCTGGCATTTCTGGCGACGCGCATCTCGTCGGCAGGCGCCCTCTCAGCAGCGCTGGCAGCGCCGCTGCTGGCGTGGGCACTGGATGCGCCAAGGACGCTGCTGTTGGCTGCGCTGGCGATGAGCGCCGTGCTCGTCTTGCGCCATCGCAGCAACATCCGCAAGCTGATCGAGGGCAGCGAGGGGCGCACCGCATGAGATCACCGATCCGTCTGGCCATGGTCCTTGGGCTGCTGGCAATCGTCGGCGGCCACTTGCTCGACGGTGGCAATCTCTTCGCGCTGTTTCATGCGACCGCACTGCTGATCGTTGTTGGCGGAACCGCCAGCGCGGTTCTCTTGCAGACGCCCGCGCACTCACTGCGCCGCGGCCTCGCGCTGTCGCGCGACGCGTTCGACGATGACGCACCGCCTGACGCCGCCCCCGCGGTTGAGACGCTGGTCGAATTCAGCCGTATGACCCGCCGCGATGGTTTTTTGGCTTTGGAGCCCTACGCACAAGCCGAGACCGACACCTTCCGCCGCCGCGGGCTTGAGCTGCTTATCGACGGGGTCGAACCCGACGAACTGCGCAGCACCCTTGAGATCGACCTTGCCACCTACGAAATGTCCGAACGTCAAGCTGGACGCATCTGGGAGTCGGCCGGCGCCTATGCGCCGACCATGGGGATCGTCGGCGCGGTGATGGGGCTGATCCACACCATGCAAAACCTTGCACAGCCGGCCGATCTCGGCAACGGCATCGCCGTCGCTTTCGTGGCGACGCTATACGGCGTCGGTGCGGCCAACCTGATCCTGCTGCCATTGGCCAACCGCATCAAAATGCGCATCGTCGCCGAGGTGCAGCTTCGGCGCATGCTGATCGAGGGCTATTGTGCGATTGCGGCCGGCAGCCACCCCAACGTCGTCGACCGTCGCATGCGCGGCTACTTGGTCGAAGCATGAACCGCCGGGAGGACGACGACAGCGACGACACCAACCGCTGGCTGGTGTCTTATGCTGACTTCATCACCCTGCTCTTCGCCTTGTTCGTGGTGCTGTACGCCTATTCGCAGGCCAACGAAGCCAAGCACCAAGCTTTGTCCGAGGCGATCGGCGAGGCATTTGGGAGATCGGGGGGCGGCCTGTTGCCGGCCACCGGCAAGATCGTCGGCAACGAGCCGCGCCCGACCGCGCTGGATCCACAGGCTGCCTCGCGAATCGAGTTGCGGCGGCGCACGATGGATACGGTGCGCGGCGCTCTACGCGATCTGATCGATCAGGGCAGTGTGACTGTCACCGAAACACCCAACGGCTTGGTCATCGATTTCAATGCCAGCGCCTTGTTCGAAACCGGCATCGCCGAACCATCGCCGGCCGCCCGCGAGAGCCTCACAGCCGTTGGCCGCTTGCTCGCCGGAACCGATTACGTGGTCAATATCGAGGGCCACACCGACGACACGCCGATCAACACCCGCACGTTCGCCTCGAATTGGGAGTTGTCAGCGGCGCGTGCCGCCGGGGTCGCCAAGCTGTTCGAACAGGCTGGGGTCGCGGGCACGCGTCTGGTCGCCATGGGCTTTGGCGAACACCGTCCGGTGGCCGAAAACGCCTCACCCGATGGCAAGGCCCGGAATCGGCGCATCGTCGCCATCCTCAAGGACCCGTGTGACGCACCCGCCGGGTGCGCCCACTAACGCTTACTCTTCGGTACCGCCGATGGTCGAGTCCTTGACCAGCGAATCGCGACGGTTCAGGTAGAAATCCCGCACGGTGGCGTATTCGTCTTTGCCCGCCGCGTCGATGATGTCCTGAACGTCGAGGAACTCGGAGCGCTTGCTGACAATGCGACCACCGGCGATTTTGTAGCGATCGCTTTTGGGGTCGACCTGGTTAATCGGGTCGGCATACAAGTCGCCCACCAGACCGACGGCGTCACGCACAGTGCTCGGGCCGAAGAACGGCAAGACCACGTAGGGGCCGCTGCCGACACCCCACTTGCCAAAGGTCTGACCGAAGTCTTCGTTGTGCTTCTCAAGACCCGCTGGCGTGGCGATATCAATGAAGCCGAGCAGGCCAAACGTGCTGTTGAAAGCAAAACGCACGAAATCGCTGGCACCTTGGCCGACTTTGCCCTGCAGCAGGTTGTTAACGCCGATCATGACATCGCCGATGTTGGCGAAGAAATTGCCGATACCTTTGCGGATTGGCGCGGGAACGTAGTTGTAGCCTTTGGCCACCGGCGTCAGAACCGCCTTGTCCAGCCCTTTGTTGAAGGCGTAAACACCCCGGTTGAACCCTTCCATGGGATCACGCGGGTGGGCGGTCTGCTGCGGCGCCGTGGCGCACGCCGACAAAGTGGCCGCCAGCGCGGCTGACGATGCGAACTTGAGAAGACGATTCATGGCCGGTTCCTTGTGAGCCTCGGTGCGAGTTTATCCGCTGTTGCGCATTCCCGCAGCAATGCCGTTGATGGTCATCAGAATGGAGTTGCGCAGTCGCGGCTCCGGATCGCCGTTGCGGAAACGCTGCATCAGGTCGACCTGCAGGTGGTTGAGCGGCGCCACATAGGGCAAACGCGCCCGCAGACTCTCGCCGAGCGCGGGGTTCGATTCGAGCAGTATCTTCTGCTGGGTGATGTCGAGAATGTGAGCCTGCGTACGCTCGTGGGCCGCGCGGATGCGGCCGAAGATGCGCTCAGCGGCCTCGCGGTCGGACACGAGGTCGGCGTAACGCTCACCGATGGCCAGGTCGCACTTCATCAACACCTGCTCAACGTTGGACAAGACCGACCGCAAGAACGGCCAGTGCGCGTACACCTCACGCAGTCGGGCGATGCCACCGCTGCCCTCTTTCGCGATGAAGGCGTCGATCGCCGAACCGATGCCATACCACCCCGGCAACACGATGCGGTTCTGACTCCAGCTGAACACCCAAGGGATGGCGCGCAAATCTTCAATGCGATTCGACTGGGTGCGGGAGGCCGGACGACTGCCGACCTGCAACTGGCGGATCTCGTTGATTGGCGTGCCTTCCCAGAAAAAGGTGAGGAAGCCATCGGTCTCGTAGACCAGGTTGCGGAATGCGCGAAACGCTGACTCGGACAGATCCCCCAGCACCTCACGGTCTTCGGGGCGCGCGCCGTCTTCGCCCGAGGCCCGCAGCAGCGTGGCCTCCAGCGTGGCCGACACCAAGGTCTCGAGGTTGCGCTGGCCGATGCGCGCATCCGTGTACTTGGACGCGATGACCTCGCCCTGCTCGGTGAGGCGAATCTGGCCGTTCACCGCGCCCGGGGGCTGCGCCAGGATCGACTCGTAGCTCGGGCCGCCACCGCGGCTGACCGTGCCGCCGCGACCGTGGAACAAGCGCAGACGCACCCCGTGCCGGCCCGCCACCTTGGTCAGGTTGCGTTCGGCCAGGTACAGCTCCCAGTTGGATGTGAAGATGCCGCCGTCCTTGTTGCTGTCGGAGTAGCCGAGCATGACCTCTTGCGTCATGTCACGCGACTCGAGGAGGGCGCGGTATTCGGGAATCGAGAACAAGCGGTCCATGATCGGGCCGCAGGCGCGCAAATCGCCGATGGTCTCGAACAACGGGATGATGTTCATATGCAACTGCGGCGCGGAGCCCGGCAGCAGAAGGCCGTGCTCCTTGAGCAGTAGCGCTGCTTCGAGGATGTCGGAAACGCCCGCGCAGTTGGAGATGATGTAGTTGGGCATCGCCTGACGACCGAAGTCGCGGTGGATGGCCGCGATCTCGTCGAACACCGACAACTCCCCGGCAACCGTCTCCTCGTAGGCAATGAACGAGGACTTGAGCGGACGCGGATCGGTGATTTCCTGCACCAGCAGAGCGATCTTGGCGTCCTCGTCAAGGCCGCTGTAGTGGGCATGCACCAAGGACTTGGCCAGCAGTTCGTTGACCGAGTTCTCGTGCAGGCGGCTGTGCTGACGTGAATCCAGCGGCGCCAAATGGAAGCCGAACACGCGCGCGGCGCGACGCAACTCGCGCAGACGCCCGCGGGTCGCCCAGACCGAACCTTGCGAGCGCAGCGCAGTGTCAACCACGTCGAGTTCGTGGACGAACTCGGCAGCGTTGGCGTAGGGCTTGCCCTCGGCCAACGGCGGTTGCGCGTACATGTGCAAGCGCAGCGTCTGCGCCGTGGCAAACAAGCGGCAGTAGACCGAGACCAGCGCTCGGCGGTAGGGCTCGTCGGCGCGGTGCGGAGAGTCTTCGGGGGAGGACTCGGCCATCGCCACCAGCTCCGGCGTGGTCGGCATCAGCAACTTGGACTGGGCCAACTCACGGGTCAGCTTGAGGACTTCGGCGAGGTAGAACTCGAACGCCACCACCGCGTGGCGACGCATCGCGTGGCGGGTGACTTCAGCCGTGACGAAGGGATTGCCGTCGCGGTCGCCGCCGATCCAGCTGCCCATCAGCACGAAGTTGGCTAGGTCGGGCTGGCCCAACTCAGGGAAGGCGCGTGCGACGGCGTCCTCAATGCGGCTGTAAACGCGGGGCAATTCGCGCAACAAGGTGTAGCGGTAGAACGACAAGCCATTCTCGATCTCGTCCTGCACCTGCAGCTTTTCAACACGCAACATGCGCGTGCGCCACAGCACCTGCAGGGTGTGGCGGATGGCGTCGTCGACTTCCTGCGCTTCGTCCGGCGTCATGTCGACCTGGTCGCGCACATCCATGCGGCTGTGGATCTCGCGCAGATTGTCGAGGATGCTCTTGCGCTGAACCTCGGTCGGGTGGGCAGTGAGTACCGGTGCCGTCAACATCACGTTGAGCGTCTCGACCACCGCCTTGGCCTCAATGCCGGCCTCGGCGATGCGCGCCAGAGCCAGTTCGAAGTCGCCGTTCTCACGCGGCGCGCCAGACTTGCGCATCTGCCGATGACGCCGGTTGAGGTGAACATCCTCGGCAATGTTGGCGAGCTGATAGAAAAAGCTGAAGGCGCGCGCCACGCGCACGGTACCCGCGGTGTCGATGCCGGCGAGCAGCGTCTGCAGCTGGGTCTCGCTGGCCTTGTCGCCATCGCGGTGAAACTTGATCGACAGACGGCGAATCTCTTCGATCAGCTCAAAGATGCGCTCACCCTCGAGATCGCGCAGCGTTTCGCCGAGCATGCGCCCGAGATAACGGATGTCGTCGCGCAGACGCGACTGCAGTTCCTTGCCTTGGCTCATGACCACCCTTTTCCCTAATGTCGGATATTTTTAAGGGGCACGTCGAGCCGGCCGGCTTGGCGCCCGCCCGCCGGCCGTGCGCCGGGACGCGTGTTAGACTGGCCCGACTCGCAACCCAGACGCCTCCTCCGGCGCCGACTCTTCGGGTCATGTCAAACCACAATCCAACCGCAACATCTGCAATGCCTTCAGCCCCGGAACGCCTCGTCATCGCCACCCGCGAAAGTCCTCTCGCGCTGTGGCAGGCGCATCACGTCCAAGGTCGACTCTCTCAAGTATACCGGCAAACCCAAGTTGAGCTGGCTCGCATGACCACGCGCGGCGACCAGATCCTCGAAACGCCGCTGTATCAGGCGGGGGGCAAAGGACTCTTTATCAAGGAACTGGAAGTGGCTCTGCTGGAAGGCCGCGCCGACCTCGCTGTGCACTCGCTCAAAGACGTGCCGATGGAGCTTGAGGCGCCGTTCGCGCTGGTGGCCATCGGCGAGCGTGAAGACCCACGGGACGCGTTCGTTTCCAACCGCTATGACCGCATCGACGATCTGCCCAAAGGCGCTCGCGTCGGCACTGCAAGTCTGCGCCGCGCCTGCCAACTGCGCGCACGCCGGCCAGACTTGGTGGTCGAGACGCTGCGCGGCAACGTCGGCACCCGCCTGCGCAAATTGGATGCGGGTGAGTTTGACGGCATCCTGCTGGCGGCTGCCGGTCTGATCCGACTCGAACTGGCCGACCGCATCCGCGAGGTCATTCCGCCGGAGGTGAGCCTGCCGGCCGTCGGCCAAGGCGCACTGGGCTTTGAGGTGCGCGCCGACCGCAGCGACGTCGCAGCACTGCTGCAGGTCATGAACCATGAGCCGACGCGTCAACGAGTCACCGCCGAGCGCGCCATGAGTCGCGCCCTGGGCGGCAGCTGCAACGTGCCGCTGGGCTGTCATGCGGTGTTGAACGGCGATCGCCTGCACCTTACCGGTTTCGTCGCCATGCCCGATGGCAGTCGCATGATTCGTGGTGAAACCGAAGGACTGGCCACCGACGCCGAGGCCATCGGTCTCGACCTGGCCGAACAATTGCGGGGTCGCGGCGCCGGCGCGGTGATGGCCGAGCTTGCCGACCACCTGAGCAAACCGGCTGGCTGAGTCGCCCACCTTGGCGCCACGACCGCTGCACGGCCGACGCGTCGTCGTCACCCGTCCAGCCGGACAGTCGGCGCATCTGCAACAGTTGCTGAATGACGCCGGTGCTGCCACGGTCGAACTTCCGCTATTGCAGCTCGTGGGACTGCCATGCCCGCCCGCGACGGGTACTGCCGCCGCGCCACCAGACTGGGTGATCGCCGTCAGTCCGAGCGCGGTGCGCTTCGGTCAAGACTGGTGGGCTGGCCCTTGGCCGCCGGCGTGCCGTGTAGCCGGCGTCGGGGCGGGAACGGCCCGAGCCTGGCGCGAAGCCGGGCACGCCGCTCCGCTGCAGCCCGAGGCCGGGCAAGACAGCGCCGCGCTGCTCGAAGCCCCCGACCTACAGGCAGTCACGGGCCAGCGCATCATCATCGTTCGCGGCGAAGGTGGCCGCGACCTCTTGGGCCCGGCCCTGCGCGCTCGTGGCGCGGTGGTGGACGAGTGGCTGTGCTACCGGCGCGAACCTCCGCCGACGCTGGCCGCCGATCTGCAACGGCTGTGTCAGTCGCCACCGGCAGTGGACGCCTGGACGCTGACCAGCAGCGAAGCGGTGGCGCACCTGGACGCCGCCTGGCCGCCCGATATGCCACGCACTGCACCCGTGTTCGCGCCGCATCCGCGGATCATCGAGGCCGCCCGAGATGCCGGTTGGATGACGGTGCTCACACCCGAGGGCGATAGCGGCTTGCTGGCAGGTTTGCGGACGTGGTTTGATGACGGCCATCATGACTGACGCCCCGCCACCCCCGACCTCGAGCCCGGTCCAGCCGACGGCCCCGACTGCGCCATCCTTTACCCCGACACTGGCGCTGGTGATCGCCATGATGGCGGTGGCTGGCTGCGTCTGGCTGGCGGTGGACAGCGCCCGCAGCCAGGCCAAACTTAAGCAGCAGATGGTCGATTACCTGGCGCGTGGCGACCGCACCAACACCGAATCGCGGCAGATTGCCGATCGCGCCGACAACGTTGCCCGCGCCCTTGATGATCGTGTGGATCAAGTGGAGCAGCGACTTGCCGACTGGCAGAACCAGCAGGCTGCGATGGAGGCGCTGTATCGCAACCTCGCTCGCACCCGCGACGAGTGGGTGCTCAGCGAGATCGAACAGATGCTGCTCAACGCCGATCAGCAACTGCAACTGGCCAACAACATCAACGGCGCATTGGCGGCCTTGCAGGCGGCTGAACAGGTGCTGCAAAGACAGCCGCAGACCGCACTCATCAACTTGCGCCGAGCGCTGGCCAAAGACATCGATGCGCTGCGCAGCCGCCCGCAACGCGACGTGGTGGGCACCATTGCCCGACTCGACACCCTGATCGGCGAAGTCGACGAGTGGCCGCTGCAGCACCAGTTCCGCCTACCCGCTCCGGCTTCACCGGCAGCCGAACGCAGCGCCCTGGGCAGCCTTGCGTCGCTCTGGGACGACCTGCGCAGCCTGATCCGCGTGCAATACACCGGTGATCGCGACCTCGCCCTGTTGTCGCCCGAAGGTGGCGCGCTGTTGCGCGAGAATCTCCGGCTGCGCCTGACCGCCGCGCGCTTCGCAACGCTGCGCGGTGACGAGGCACAACTCAATCGGGAACTGGGCTTATCCCGGGAGTGGCTGGAGCGTTATTTCAACGTTCGCAACGAGGCGACCCGCGCGGCGCTGACGCAGATCACCCAGCTCAGCCGGGGCAGCGTTCGCGACGCCCCACCGCAAATCGCCGGCAGCCTTGAGGCGCTGCGCCAGGCCCGCCGCGCTTTCGACAGCAAGGGCTGAACGATGCGGACGCTGTTGTGGGTGGTGACCCTGTTCGGCATCGCCGTCGGCCTGACCGTACTCACGCAAGCGCAGCCCGGCGTGGTGCAGTTTGTGTTCCCCGGCTTGCGGGTTGAGCTCGCCTTCGCGCTGTTCGTGGTGCTGTTGCTGGCGTTCGGCCTGCTGTTCGGCACTGCTGTGCGCCTGTTCCGCGCGGCGCTGAGTCTGCCAAGGCGAGTCAGCGCACACCGCGAGGCAGTGGCCGAGAAGCGTGCCCGTCAGGAACTCGACGCCGCCCTGCGCGCCTTTTTCGAGAACCGCTGGAGCCGCGCCGAGCGACACGCGGCACGCGCCCTCGACACCGGCTCTACGGCGGTTCTGGCGCAGATCGTGGCCGCACGCGCCGCCCAAGCGCAGCGCCAGTACGGCCGTGCCGAGCAATACCTTGATCACCCGACCCGCGTCACTGGCAACGACCGCTGGATGTCGACCTTTGCCCGCGCTGAACTGCTGGTGCAGCGCAAGCGGGCCGCCGAGGCCTTGCCGCTGTTACGCGACTTGCGTCGCAACGCGCCGTCGCACTCCGGGGCTCTGCGGCTGGAGATCCAAGCGCAGAGCAACGCTGGTCAGTGGGGCGAAGTGCTTAAGCTGACCGAGCAGGCGGCTCGGCATGGCGCCTTCGACCCCGCCACGCTCAACCAATACCGCGAAAACGCCATCACCGGCCTACTGCTGGACCCCGGCCTCGACCTTGCGGCGCTGAACCGCCTATGGCGGCAGACGGCCCTGCCCCTGCGTTTGCTACCCCGCGTGGCTGATGCCGGTGCGCGCGCGTTCTCTCGACTCGGCGACGCCGAGGCCGCCCACACCTGCCTGCAAGAATCGATCGAGCAGGAGTGGTCTGGCGAACTCGCCGCACTCGACCTGGCACTGAGCGAAGACCAAGAATCGGCGCAGGCCCTGCAGCGTGGTGAGAGCTGGCTGCGCTCACACCCGACCGACACCATGCTGTTGTTGGCGCTGGGCCGGCTATGCCGATCACGCGGTCTATGGGGCAAGGCGCGCAACTATCTGGAGGCAGCCATCGCCATCCATCCGCAGGCCTGTAGCCACCGGATGCTTGCCGAGTTGCTGGAAAGCCTGGGCGACGCCGCTGCGGCCCTGCCCCATCTCAAGGCTGCGGCCAATCTGGCCGCTGATGAGGCTGCCTGTGGCAAAGCCTAGTCGCAGCGCTTGATCAGCACCTTGGAGCGCCGCTGCCAGTTGTAGAAGCGCTTCTTTGACTCGGGCAAATCATCGACATCGCTCTCGACGAAGCCCCGCTCGCGGAACCAGTGGGTGGTCTGCGTGGTGAGCACGAACAGACGTTTGAGCTTCTGGGCGCGCGCGCGGGTCACGGCGAAGCGCAACATGCGGTCGCCGAGACCGGCATCGCGGTAGGCCGGTGCCACCGCCAGACACGCCAATTCGGCAGCCGCCTCGCCATCGAACGGATAGAGGGCGCCGCAGGCAAGGATCAGCCCATCGTGCTCCAGCACAAAGAAGCGGTCGATCTCCTGCTCGAGGCGCTCGCGCGATCGCTTGACCAGCACGCCCTGCTCCTCGAGTGGTTCGATCAGCTGCAGGATTCCGCCGACATCGTCGATGGTCGCCTCCCGCAGTTCGTCCAAGCCGCTGGCGGTGAGCATGGTGCCAATGCCGTCGTGGGTGAACACCTCGCTCAGCAAGGCGCCGTCGGTGGCCGCGTTGATCAGGTGCGAGCGCGCGACGCCAGCGCGGCACGCGCGAATCGCATACGGCAGATAAATGCGCGCGTCGCCGGGCGGGAGTTCCGGCAGCAGCGACTCGGCTTCGGCCAGCGTAAGTTCGGGGCGAACACCACCGCGGGCATCGACCACCCCGTCAGCGTCCATCAGGAAGATGAGTTTGTCGGCACCGATCGCGGCGGCAGTGGCTGCAGCGACGTCCTCCACCGTGAGGTTGAAGATCTCCCCGGTCGGCGAGTAGCCCAGCGGCGACAGCAGGACGATCTCTTCGTCGCGCAAGCGGTTATTGATTGCCACTGCGTCGATTTTGCGCACCCGACCGGTGAACTGCAGATCCACGCCCTCGACGATCCCAATCGGTTGCGCAGTCACGAAGTTGCCGCCGGAGACGCGGATGTCGGCACCCGCCATCGGTGTGTTGGGCAGTCCCATGGACAACGCCGCCTCCAGCTCGCAGCGCACCTCGCCGACCGCCTCTTTCACGCACTCGAGCGCCGCCGCGTCGGTGACCCGCAAATCACCGACGTAGCGCCCCTCGAGCTCCGCCCGCACCATGCGCCGCTCGACATGCGGCCGCACGCCGTGGACGATCACGAGGCGTACGCCGAGGCTCTCCAGCAGGTTGAAGTCGTGCACCAGACCGGTGAAGGTGTCGCTGTCGACCACGTCACCACCGAAGGCGATGACGAACACTTTGCCGCCAAACGCGTTGATGTAGGGCGTGGTCGAGCGAAACCAATCGACGAATTGCTGATCGTGAAGCTTGCGCCTGCGGGGCGATTGGGCGGGTTTTCTCATCCCGCGACCATATCGCAAAGACCGTCCGGCTTCAAAGCGCCACAGCGATGGTAGAGTCGGGGCGAGTTCACGAACCACCGCCGGCATGAGCCCAGACACTGTCCTGCAATACCTGCGCGAGCACCCGGAGTTCTTCGACACCCACGCCGAAGCCGTGGCTGCCATCCCCATTCCGCACCCCGAGTCGGGGCGCACCATCTCGATCAACGAGCGCCAGCTGATCGCTCTGCGCGAGCGCTGCGCTGCGCTGGAGGACCGTCTGGCAGCTTGGCTCGACGCCGGACGTGCCAACGATCAGCGCAACCAGCAACTGCACGCGCTGGTGTTGCGCGTGCTTGCGGCGCACGGCCGTCCGGCCCAGGTCGCGGAAGTTTGCGCGGGGCTGCGCGAGGTGTTCGGCATCCCCTGGGTCTACCTGACCGAGAGCGGCATCGACATCGACGCCTGGAGCACGCTGGTGCACGACTGGACCACGCCGGGCTGTGGACCGGTGGCCGAATCGCAACAGGCGCGGCTGTCGGAGTTGGCAGGGCACGCGATTGGCTCGGTGGCTTGGGTGCCGGTTGCGCTCGGCGAGACGGGCTATGCCCTGCTGTTTCTAGGCAGCGAGGACGAGACGCGCTTCCCGCTTGGCACCGGCACACATTACCTGCAGCAGGTGGGCGAGATGCTGCAAACGCTGCTGGCCGACTGAGCCGGCGCGGATGGACACACGCGAGGCCAATCGCGCACTGATCGACGACTTTGTCGGCCACCTTGCGAGCGAGCGGCGACTGTCGGCCCACACCACCGCCGCTTATCGGCGCGACCTCGACCGACTGGCCGATGCCGCGGCCGAGACGCCGCTGGCGCAGCTGACGTCGCAACAGGTGCGGCGTGCGCTGGCGCAACAACACGCCGGCGGACTGGGCGGCCGCAGCCTGTCGCGTCGCTTGTCGGCGTGGCGCGGACTCTACGCGTGGCTGGCACGCCAGGGCATCGTGGATGGCGACCCTTGCGCCGGCGTCCGCGCGCCAAAGTCGCCCAAGCGCCTGCCGGAGACCCTGTCACCTGATGTCACTGCGCGACTGCTTGACGCGCCCAGCGAGACTTTCGACCAATATTGCGACTGCGCGCTGTTCGAGCTGATCTACTCCTCGGGCTTGCGTCTGGCCGAAGCGATTGGCCTCGATGTAAGCAGCATCGACCTGAGCACCGGTCAAGTGCGAGTCCTGGGCAAGGGCGCCAAGACCCGCGAGGTGCCGGTCGGGACCGCGGCCTGCGCGGCAGTGCGCACCTGGCTTGCGCAGCGACCGCAACACGCCAGTCCCGACGAACCGGCCTTGTTCATCAACCGCAAAGGTCGCCGCCTCGGGCCGCGTGCGGTGCAGACCCGACTGGCCCGGCTGGCCCGTCAGCAGGGCCTCGACCAGCATGTCCACCCGCACATGCTGCGACACGCCTTTGCCAGCCATGTGCTGCAATCCTCCGGTGATCTGCGCGCGGTGCAAGAGCTGCTGGGCCACGCCAGCATCAGCACGACGCAGGTCTACGCCCACTTGGACTTTCAGCACTTGGCCAAGGTGTACGACGCCGCCCATCCACGCGCCCGGCTCAAACCTGAGACACCACAGAAGTGAGCGCTCGCATCATCCTCGCTCGCGGTAAAGAAACGCCGCAGTTCCGGCGTCACCCGTGGGTGTTCGCCAACGCCGTCGAGCACCTCAACGGCCGCGCTCGGCCCGGCGACACGGTATTGGTCGAGACCCACGACGGCCGGGTGCTCGGACGTGCAGCGTGGAGCCCGAATTCGCAGATCCGTGCGCGCATGTGGACCTTCGACGCCGACGAGACCATCGACGACGCGTTTTTCAAGCGCCGCATCGCGGCTGCGGTGGCACGCCGCGTGGCGCTACCGACGCTGACCGGGCAGGATGGGCTGCGACTGGTGCACGGCGAGGCCGACGGCCTGCCGGGCCTCATTGTCGACCGCTATGGCGACACCCTGGTGGTGGCGCTCAACGCGGCCGGTGTGGACAAGTGGCGCGACGCCATCGTCGGGGCGCTGCTGCGCAGCACTGCCGCGGCGCACCTCTACGAGCGCAGCGACAGCGACGCGCGCCGGCTGGAGGGGCTGGAGCCACGGGTCGGACCGCTGCACGGCGAGCCGCCCGCCACCACCGTCATCAGCGAGCATGGCGTACGCCTGACGGTGGACATCGTCAACGGGCACAAGACCGGCTTCTACCTCGACCAGCGCGATAACCGGCGCCTGACTCGCGACCTCTCCGCCGGTCGCCGCGTGCTCAACTGCTTTTGCTACACCGGGGGATTCTCCTTGCAGGCCTTGGCGGGTGGTGCGCGCGCAGTGCTGTCGGTCGACAGCTCGGCGCCCGCGCTGGAGGCAGCACAGGCCAGTCTGGGGCTGAACGCAGGCCTCGACGCCAGCCGGGCGCAGTGGCGCGACGCCGACGTGTTCGAGTTGCTACGCGAACTCAAGTCGGCCGGCGAGCAGTTCGATCTCGTCATCCTCGACCCGCCCAAGTTCGCGCCGTCGAGCGCCCATGCTGAGCGGGCCGGTCGCGCCTACCGCGACATCAACCGCCTCGGCCTGCAACTGCTGACACCGGGCGGCCTGCTGATGACCTACTCGTGCTCGGGCGGGGTGTCGGCCGAGCGCTTCCAGGGGTTTGTCGCCGCAGCAGCCTGCGACGCTGGGGTCGATGCGCAAGTGCTGCAGCATCTGCAGGCGGGGGCGGATCATCCGGTGGCGCTGGCAGCGCCGGAAGGTGAGTACTTGAAGGGCTTGCTGGTCGTTCGCAACTGACAGCGCCACCTTGGCGAGGCCGGCCAAGCGCCAACCGCAAGTGCACGCTGCCCGGCACCCCAACGACCGCCTCGCGGTGCTATGCGTCCCATCAGGCCCCAGGGCCCAGCACCCCGGCCAGGTCTATCCACTCCGAGGGGCCGAGCACCATCGTCTGCAAGCCGGCAGACTGCCGTGGCCATTCTGCGTCGACGATACCGGCCACCACCAATGCCTCGGCGCTTGCACCGTCTGGCACCGCGCACGACTTTAGCAGCGCCACTCCCGCCAGACCGAGCCGGCGGGCGGCGACGGCGGCGATGCTGTCGGAGGTGAGGTCCCAGTTGCGCGGAAGCGTGTGGTCGCCAGCCAAGTCGTCATGCGGCGCCCAGACCGGCGTGAAGCCGGCAGCGAGGTTAGCCGGCGCATCCTGCAGCCGTGTGATCACCCGGGCGGTACCGCGCAGCAGCGCCGCGCAATCGCTGGCGCTGGCGTCCATCGCGGCGAGCGCCTGCAGGTGCGCGGTGTCGTCGTCAAAACCGTCTTCCTGCTGAGCCGCGCGCACCGCATCGGCATGGTGGCCGCCCCCTGGCACCAGCAGGAATCGCCCCGGTTGACGCCGCAGCGTCTCGAACAAGCGCTCGCGCGCCGCCACCAGTGGGTCGTCAGCCGCGCAGTGAAGGATGCTGCCACCGAGTTTGAGCGCCCACATGGTCACGCGAACATGCGGTCAGACATCCACGAAATTCATGGCGCGCGCAAAGCCACCCCGCAACGCACCGCTCACCCGGATCAGGCGCCGACCCCGCTGGCCTCGACCTGCGCCAGCAGGCGCAGCAGTGCGGCGCCCTTGTGCAGCGTCTCCTGGTACTCATCCTCTTCGCGCGAGTCAGCGACGATGCCGCCGCCGGCCCAGAATCGCACCACGCCCTGCGAGTACACCAGCGTGCGAATAGCGATGCTGGTGTCCATGCTGCCGTCAAAGCCGACGTAGCCGATCGAGCCGCAATAGAGCCCGCGCCGGTGCGGCTCAAGCTCCTCGATGATCTCCATGCTGCGCAACTTGGGCGCGCCAGTGATCGACCCGCCAGGGAAGCAGGCGCGCAGCAGGTCGAGCGCGTCGCGGCCCTCGGCCAATTCTCCGGACACGGTGCTGACCATGTGGTGCACCGTGGCGTAACTCTCGATGTCGAAGATCTTCGGCACGCGCACGGTGCCGGTGCGGCAGACGCGCGAGATGTCGTTGCGCAGCAAGTCGACGATCATCAGGTTCTCGGCGCGGTCCTTGAGGCTCTCGCGCAGGCTGATGGCCAGCGACATGTCTTCCTGCGGCAGACCGGATCGGCGCCGCGTGCCCTTGATCGGCTTGGTCTCGACGCGGCCGCGCGAGGACATCAGGAAGCGCTCCGGCGAGGCCGACAGCACCTGCACGAAGGGCAGATTGAGGTAGGCCGCCTGCGGCGCCGGGTTGATCAGCCGCAGCTGCCGGTAAGCTGGCCAACCGTCGCCCTCGGCACGCGCAGAGAAGCGCTGCGCCAGATTGACCTGGTAGCAGTCGCCAGCAGCGATGTAGTCCTGCACGCGACGGAAGGCCTCGCCATACGCGGCGCGGGTCAGGTTGGAATTGACCTTCGACAGCACGCGGAAGGGCGCACGCGCGCGCGCTGGAATAGGCGTGGTGAAGCGCCCGACCAGCGCATCCCAACGCGCAGCAGTGGACGGGTCGCGGCCGGCACCGATCAGGGTGGCAACGCGCAGTTCGTGGTCGACACAGAGCGCCCAGTCGTAGAGACCGACCGCCATCTCCGGGATGCGCTCAGCGTCCTCGGCGGTGGCCGGCAGCCGCTCGATGCGGCGGCCGAGGTCGTAGGCAAAGTAGCCCACCGCGCCGCCCGGGAAGGGCAGGTCGTCCTCAGTCGGAATCGGCTCGCCAAGCGCCTCGCGCAGCAGCTCGAAGGGGTCGCGCGGAGACAGCTCGACCGCATCACCGCGGCGGATCTCGGTCATCGCGCCGCGCGTCGTCAGCGTGGCGTAGGGCTCGGCGACGAGAATGTCGTAGCGCGCCTGCCCGCCGCGCGGCGGGCCGCTGTCGATGAACATCGCCCACGGCAGGTCGGCGATGGCCTCGAACAGATCGGCGCTGTCTTCGCGGTAGGGGATCTCGGTTCGCATGCTTGTAACCTTAGCGTCAACTTGGCTCGGTGTGTGAGTCGGCAGACGCGAGGCTCGCCACCGCCAGTGCCGGCGCGTAAGCGTGGCTCCAACCACACCCGGGGCACCCGCCGCCGCAGCAAACGCCATCGCCGGAAGACCCAGTCGTTCGGCAACGCGGCCCGCCAGCCAATCGCCGACGCCAGCACAGACCACCATCGGCGCCTGGAGTTGCGGCTGTCGCGACAACACCGCGCGAGCCGCCGCAACGATCTCGTCCAGCATCTGCGCCGCCAACTGCCTAGCGATCGACTGCCACACCGGCAAAGGCGCCGCTTCCAGGTCTTCGCCCAGCATACGCGCCAGTCGGCGCGCGCTCTCCAGCGGCGTCTTGGCGCCGCCGTCGGCCGCGGGATAAGCGTCAGCGGCCTCGTCAAGGTCGCCGGTCAGACGAAACACATCGGCACTGGTGGCGAAGTGCTCTGCCATCAACGGACGCATCTGACCCTGCCAGTCGACGTGGTGGGCCAGAGCCATCACTGGCGTACGAACGATGCCGCGATACACCAACTCGTGCACCGCAAGGCGGTCACCATCGGTCAAGGCCACCGGCTGAGCGCGCCCATCATGCAAAACGACGATATCGGTGGTGGTCGAGCCGATGTCGATGAGCAGGCCGTCGCCCTGCTGCGCCGCACAGTTGGCGGTCGCGAGCCAATTGGCGGACGCCAGCCGCAGCGGATCAGCCAACGCCGTAGCGGTGTCCAGCAGTCGACCGTCGAGCCCGAACCACGTCCACGCCGCCGGCGCGAACACGGTTGTCGCGCAGCCAATGATGGCCTCCACGCCGGTGCGACGGTCCGGGAAAGCGTCGACCAGTTCGCCGGTCATGGTAGCCGCATGGCGCACCCGCGAGGGCGCGACCGGCCAGTCGGTGGTGGCCTCGCGCAGGCCCGCTTCCAATTGGTCGATGCCGCGCCACAGCGCACAGGGGCTCTGCCGCACCTGCAGCCATTCGCCGTGCGGATCGCGCAAAGCCCATTTGAGGTGAGCACCGCCGATGTCCCAGCCGCACTGCCAGTCGTTCATATCTCGCCAGCGGACGGATCGGGCGCCGGATCGGCTGCTGCCCCCACAACTGGCTCCGGTTCGAGTTCCGGCACCTGGAAGGCGACAGCCAGACCCGCCCGCGCCTGCGGCAACTCACCACCCGCTTGCAAGGCGAGCACCGTCTTGCCGACGTTGAGGCCGATGGCCCGCTGCAGGAACACGCTGGACGTGGTTGGCCTCGGATTGACCTCAATCAGCACAGGCTCGCCCTCGGCGGGCAAGACACAGTCGATGCCCCAATAACCCTTGAGGCCAGGAATCGCTGCCTGCACAGCATCGGCCATCGGCTGGAAGCGCTCGCGCTCTGGCAAGGCGTTGGCAATGCCACCACGATAGCGGGCAAAACCGGCCTCATCCCAATCGATGCGCTGCCGATTCACCGATACAACACGGGCCTCACCGGCGTGGCTCAGCACCGACAGACTCAAAGGCTCGCCCTCAACAAAAGGCTGTAGCACCGAATCCGCCGTCAGCCCGTCCCGCAGAGCCCCTAGCGCGTCATCCGCAAGGCGCCGCACACCCATTCCGCCGGCACCCAGATCGGGCTTGAGCACCCAGCCAGTCGCGCTCGACCACTCGCCTTCCGCGTCGACTGCGCGCACCTCTGCTTGCGCAATACGTCCGAGCAGAGCGGCGTGGGTGGCCCGTTTGCTCCCCGCCACGGCCACCGCTTCGCTCGACGGACCTAGCAGCGCACAGCCAGCCGCCTCCACCTCGCGGCTGAGTCTGAGCAGGTCTCCCTCGGCCTCTGGCGCGGTCAACCACACAACATCAGCCCACAGCAGGACCTCCCGCCATGAGCGCTCCCAATCGCCGGGGGCAACCAGCGTCTCGTAGCGATGCCAGCGGGGTGCGAGATCGCCTCGCCGCATCACGCAGAGTTCGGGCGAGCCGGCACCCACCATAGTCAGCGGGAACAGCGGGCTCACCATGGCGCCGACCATCCATTCGGCCTCGACCAGCAGCTCGCTCGCCACCGGCCGGTCGAAAGCGCCTGCAGTGATAGACTCGACCAAGAGGATGTTCATGCAAATCGTACCGGTTCTGGATCTCCGCGACGGGATCGTCGTCCATGCCCGCCGCGGCGACCGTGCCAGTTACGCACCATTGCGGTCCTCGCTGTTCATGGGTTGCGATCCACTATCTGCGCTACAAGCGCTGGTTCGCGCCTGCAACGCACCGGCAGTGTATATCGCCGACCTTGACGCCATCACCTGCAGATCGCTACAGCGCGCCCTGCTGTTGGCTCTGCGCGAACACAGCCCGGTGCCAATCTGGCTGGACGCGGGTTTTGACGACGCCGAGGCCGCTCTTGAAGCGCACGCCGCAGGGTTCGTCCCGGTGATGGGCAGCGAATCGCTGCGCGATTCCAGCCACATCGCCGCGATGGCTGACCGACTCCCAAGCGACGCCTGGCTGCTGTCTCTAGACGCCGATGCGCAGGGCCCACGCGACCCGGCTGGCGTGCTGCAGCAGACCCAGCATTGGCCACAGCGAGTCATTGCCATGGACTTAAGCCGCGTTGGCAGCGAAGCTGGTGGTGTGGGCGAGTGGCTGATGCACTGCCGCGCCTTGGCCCCCAGCCGCGACTGGATCGCCGCCGGCGGCGTGCGCAACCGCAACGACCTCGATGCGCTGGCAGCCGCTGGCGTTGACACCGCACTGGTTGCTACTGCGCTGCATGCGGGGAGCCTCGACGTGCAGTCGCCGGCCTGACGCGGTTCACGCAAAAAATAACCCCTCGCCGAGGCGAGGGGTCTGAAAGTACCGGGCCAGAGGAATCTGGCCCAAGACCGCGAAGGTCGCGCTCAGTGAGCGGCGAACGGATGCGCGGACTTTGACTTCTGGGCAACCACGTCCTTGGCGGTCGGCTCGCCAGCGACGGCGCGCTGGATCGCTTCACGGGTGGCGCGGTAGTTGAAGTCTTGAATCTTCTTGTCGTCGGAGGCGTCCCAGTGGATGAACACGCCAACCGATACGAACAGGTCATCGGCTTGATCGACCGGGATGGTGCCATCCTCGACCGAATCAGCAACCGCCATCGCAACGCCACGCTGAGCCGGGCCGAACATCTGCACAGCTTGCTTGGCACCCTTGATGGTGACCTTGTTGAACATGACGCAGTTGGGCTTGGCCATCAAGTTCGGCGCGACCACAGCCAGCAGGGCGGTGAAGCCATGCTTGTTGTTGGTCAGCGAATTGTTGAAGGCGGCTTCGGCAGCCGATCCACGCGGACCGATGATCAGGTCGATGTGCGCGACTTCGTTGCCATCACCCACCAGCGATTCGCCGATCAGGACCTTGTTGATGCGGGTCGAAGCCTTGGCGGCCGGCTTGGCAGCTGCCGGAGCAGGTGCGGCGGCGGTGGCCGGTTGTTGCTTGAGACCGAGCAGCCCGAGGATACCGTCGAGAATTCCCATGTTGACTCCCTCTGTGGAGCGGCCCGCCCAACTGGACAGGCCGTCTTCGAGTAGCGCCACGCACCAGCGGCCGAAGCCCCCAGTGCGCGATGGCGACTGCGATTAGTGTGCTGCGAACGGGTGGGCCGAGGTGCCCTTGGCTGCAACCACGTCCTTGGCCTTCGGCTCGCCCTTAACGGCGCGGGCCAGAGCTTCCTTGGTGGCGGTGTAGTTGTAGTCTTGGATCTTCTTGTCGTCTTCGGCCATCCAGTGGATGAACACGCCGACCGAGATGAACAGGTCATCGGCTTCGTCAGCCGGGATGGTGCCGTCTTCGACCGAATCAGCGACTGCCATAGCGACGCCACGTTGGGCCGGGCCGAACATTTGGACGGCTTGCTTGGCGCCCTTGATGGTGACCTTGTTGAACATCACGGTGGCCGGCTTGCACATCAGGTTGGGAGCAACCACAGCCAGCAGCGAGGTGAAGCCGTCCTTGTTGTTGGTCAGGGTGTTGCAGAAAGCCGATTCAGCGGCCGAACCACGCGGGCCAATGATCAGGTCGATGTGTGCGACTTCGTTGCCATCACCAACCAGGGACTCGCCCACCATCACGCGGTCAATCTTTGCCATTTCCAGACTCCTTCAAGTGTTTGCAATGAAACCATCAATGAGAACTACGATCCCGCATCGATCCATGGAAAGTACGGTCGCGCGGCATTGTGCCTAAGTGTTCTGCATTTCGTCCAGTTCTGTCGCGAAAACCGCCGCAACTGACAGGTCTGCCCAAGTACCCGGGTTGATGCCGGCAAGCCGCAAATCGCTGTCAAGCGTGAGGATGCGACAGATATGTGACAACTTCCAGTGCGGTGGATCCGGAATCTCGCCTGAACACCGTGCTGCGTCAAACTTCACCTGCTCGGCGACCACCGCGCCATGCTTGCGCACGATGTGGGTGTCGGCTTCGGTGGCCAGTCCGCGCAAAAACACTGCGGTGAGCGCGTCTTCGCGGGTGGCGCCGGCGCGGACCCGCGCAGCAAAGTAGGCGGCCGCCTCCAGCACCTCAGCAAAGCCCGTGGAATACTGCCGGGCGATCTGGTCGCGTCCGGCCGCCAGCGCCATCGCCTGCAGCAAGGTCAGCGCAAACCCGGACGCAGTGACGTCGCCCTCGGCGGCGTTGCCCAGGCCCGCCGGACTGGCGCGAACGATGGCCCGCGCCAAGGCGACACCGTCGTCGATCGTGGTGTTGGCGAGCACCACCGGCAGTTGGTCGCGCCAACTTGGCCGACTGGCGCCGACGCGCGCAGAGCCGCCTCGCACAGCGGTGCCAGCAACAGCACGATGCCGAGGTTGGTGTTGCAACCAGCCGCAGCCCAACTCGCGTCAACTGCCGTCTCGATGCGCTCGCCAAGACTCAGCCCCGGGTCGGACAACGGGCCGCAAACGGCCTCGGCACTGCGCAAAAAATGCTCGGCAGTCATCCGGTGCGCCGGCGCGCCGATGGCCACATTGCCGGGCTTGAACGCTTCGACGTCCGCGCAGCAAGCCCGTAGCACCGCATCCGACAAACGCTGGCTGACGCTCACGGCACACATCCCGCCGCCAGTCGCTGGCCCAGCAATCGGTCGACCAGACGCTCGGCAACGTCAAAGCCACACACCGACTGCAGGCCGCGCCAAGCCGGGATGCCGTTCACCTCGACCACCAGCAGGCGGCCGTCGCGGTCGCGGATGAGGTCGACACCGGCGTAGTCCATGTCCAGCGCTGCCGCCGCATCCACCGCCAGGCGGGCCAGGTCGCCATCGGCACAGACCGCCTCGCACTGCGCGCCCTGCGCCACGTTGCTGATCCAGTCGGTGCCGCGGCGGATCATTGCCGCCACCACCTCGCGGCCGATGACAAAGACGCGGAAGTCGTGCCAACCGTCGGCGCTGGTGTCGATGAAGCGCTGCAGGTAGTAGGCATGATCGAAGTCTTCACCGGCAGGGAGCGCGCCATCGCCCAAACGCTGCACGCCAATGCCTTGCGACCCGAACAGCGGCTTGATCACCAGTTCATGCCCGGCGGCACGCTCGGCGGCGAGCGTTGCGAGCGCCTGCTCGCGCGACTCGCAGGCCCAGGTGGGCGGCGTTGGGATGCCGGCGCGGTGCAGCAAAAAACTGGTCAGCGCCTTGTCGACACTCTTTTCGATGGCGCGACCGTGGTTGAACACTGGCACGCCGAGCGCCTGCAGGGCGTGCAGCACGTCCAAGCGCAACACGATCTGCTCCAGGGTACCCCCGGAGATGCCGCGCACAAACACTGCGTCAGGGCGTCGCGCGAAGCCCGGAACGCGCACGCCATCCGGCGCCGTCAGATCGAGCGCGCAGTCGCGCAGACTGACGGTGCGCGGCTGGACGTTTCGCGCCAGCAAGGCCGCGTCGAGACGCCGGCCATGCCAGCCAGCGTCGTCGGTAGCGACCAGTACGGTGGGTGCGTCAGACGCCAAACGAGGTGTCGAGAAGATCGGGGTTGGCTTTACCGGCGCGGTAGGTATGCCCCGACTCGTAGGCGGTGACCGAAACCACCGCCGGCGCGAACAGCGCCGGGTCGATCTTGTAGAAGTCGTAATGCACCGCCTTGAAGATTTCGGCAAACGGCTTGCCGTAGTCGCGGGACGTGCAGGACGGCATCTTTTCGGCAAGGTCACGGGCATCGGCATCCGAGCCCAGCACCACCAGATTGACTTCGCCGCAGAGCAGGATGGCGTCGTTGGTCCGGCCCATCGCGTCCATGAACTGGGGCGCCGGCGGGCACAGTGGTGCCGCGCCCATACCGTCGAGGATGTTCTCCAGTGGAAAGCCTAAGGTATGCGCCTTGTGCAATCCGACTTCCAAGACACGCGAGACCACTTGGGTGGCGCCAGCAAGACTACGGGTTGGCGTCAGGATGTAGGTCTGGCGATCGGTCGGCACGCCGGTATCCCGCGCCACCTTGTCCATGACCTCCGGCGGCGGCGTCTTGTCGGTCTCCAGCACCAGCACGCAATGGTCATGCTCATCCTTGTACTGGAGTTCCTTGAACAACTCCTCGCGAGCGGCCAGCGCGCGGCCTGGCCCTGAGCCCAGCGCAAAGAACGCCTCTTTGCCATCGCCGTGCGACAAGCTCCAGCCGGCGTATTGCGAGCCCAGGCAGGCCAGTACCGGGTTGGACGTGCCGACCACCACCTGCCACGCCCAACGCTCGTAAGGCGCGTAGCCGATCGAGACATTGCCGAGCCCCCCGAGACAGATCTCGGCGATCAGCTTGCCGGCCTCGATGCCGCCGGGCGCTTTAACGCCCGCGTCGACAAATGTAGCGCCGTTGGCGGCGCGGCTGACACCCACGCGCAATACGCGGGCATCGCGCACCAGGCGCTCAACGAGCGGATGCGCGGTGGCATTGACGCTGGGCCAGTGGTTGGAGGTCATCTCAAGCATGGTGGGTCCTTGGATCAAATCAAAATATTTCAGAGCGCAATGGTAGCGGCACGGCGGGCGCGCCGCGCGGCCAGTTCGGCGGTCGGCGCCACTGCGTGGATGCTGCACAGCGGCGCACCGGGGCGGATGCGAGCCCCGCAGCGCCAGTCAGACGCCGCTGCCGGTCGGGCTGCCGTGCGCAGCGGACGCTCAGCGTAGACCACGGCCAGTGCCCGGCTGCCTGCCGGCGCCTGCCAGTTGGGCAGAGGCTCACCGCGTACAGCGGCGCGGTGCAGCGCCAGCAGACCCGGCGCATCGCGGTCGTACAACTCGACGCTGGCCGACGGGCGCGGGTTGATCTCCAGCGCCCAGGGCTGCCCATCCCGGCCGACAACAAAGTCCAGCGAATTCAGCCCGCGCAAACCGAGCTGCCCGGCAAGTCGCGTCGCCCAAGCCAGCACCTCGCGCTCGATGGCCGAACCGAGATCGGCGCGACTGGCGACCCCGCCCCAGCGAAACGGCAGTCCGGGCGTCGGACTGCACCACTGGCGGTTAAACCCTAGCGCCAGCACCCCGTCGCGGTGGGCACAGAACAGCAAAGACGCGGGACGACCCGCCACCCGCCGTTGCCAGATCGGTCCGTCGACATCAGCCAGCCGGACGCCAATCCCGGCGCTTCCCTCGGGACGTTTGCACAGCCAGCCGCTGAGACGGGCCGGACAGCTCAGGCGCGTCTCCGGTGTGGGGATGCCGGCATCAACAAACAGCATCGGCGCACGCGCGGCACGCCACACTGGCGGCAGATTGTTGAGCAGCGCATAGCGGCTGGCGATCGCTTCGATGACGTCGGGCCGGCCGTCGAAGCCGCCGCCGAGCAACACTTGCATCGGGTCATCGACGGTCCTCGCGGCTGCCGTCTGATCGAGCACTTGGGCAATCGCCCGCAGCACCCGCGCCGGCCTCGCGAGGTCGCTCAAAGGTAGATGCTGCCAGGCGTCGGTCACTGCGCGCGTATCGTCATCGCCGAACGCATCCACCGCCAAGAGAGGCGACCGCGGGGTGCGCCAGCCGACACGCCCCGCACACTCCGCCAGCGCTCGCACCGACGCACCGACAACGACCAACGCACCGCTCATCCCGCCGGCTTGGTCTCGCTGACAAACTCGCGGGCAAAGGCAAAGGCGGCGCGGAAGTCGTAGTAGACCGGCTTCTCGGCCTTGACCATGCTGCGGAACATACGCTGCATGGTCTGATACTTGACGTTGCCGATGGCCAATGCGCCGATGGCGACGGTCTTGCCCGAGGCCGACTCGATGCGCTTGCCGTCGTCCATCAGGTCGATGCCGGCAATGCCGGCTGGCGGCACAGCATTCACGTCGGCCGCCACCAGCAAATGATGTGTCGTCGCCAGTCCTGCCGGAGTGAGGACTTGCACACCCGCTTTGGACGTCGCCAACACGACGTCGGCGTCGCGAACCATGCGCAGCTTGATCTGCTCGAGGTCGGCCTCGGCCGGCGTGATCTCGACCTCGTACTTGTCGGCGAGGCGGTTGGCGGTGGTGCGGGCGTGCGTCATCGGCTCGTAACCGATGATGTGGACATCGGCGCCGGCATCGGCCGACAACACGGCTGCCGCCGCGCCAACCGGACCGGTGCCGCCGATCACGGCGACACGCTTGCCCTCGAGCGTGGTGCCGTGGTCGCGCTTAAGCGCGCGCTCGACGCAGGCGACCATCGCTGCCGCCGTGGTGAAGGCGCCCGAGGGATCGGCGAACACGCTGACCTCGAACGGCGGGACCATGGCGCGGTGCGCCGCCTCGACCATATCGTTGGCGATCTCGTTGTCACGGCCGCCGATGAAGATGGCGGTGCGCTTCACGCCGCTGGGCCCGCGCGAAAAAATCGCGTCCTGCGTCATGCCCTGCACCTGATCGACCGTCAGGTGGGTATAGGGGATGACCACGTTGTAGCCCGAATCAATGGCCATATTGACGTCGAACGGACTGACGTTCGGCGCGTGGGTGAACATGTGCAGGATGTAGGGCGAGTCGGTCATGGCGCCTCCCGGGCGAGCTGAGTCTGCGGAACGTGGATGAGCGGCTTATCGTGAGGCGAGCGCGACAATCGCATCGGCTCGGACCTTGGCCTCGGCAGATGCCAGTTCGGCGCCGCGATTGCGGCCGCGACTGATCTCGACCCGCACGGGCAGGTCGGCGAACTGCTGACGCACCCATGCGGCCATGGTTTCGCCGCGGCCGGCGTCGGGCAATACGGCAAAACCAGTGGGTCCCCAGGAGCTCTGACCCAGGCAGGTCACACCGGCGTCGCGCAGACCGTCGAGGACGGCGGTGATCCGGGGACTGGCGAAGCGCCCACCCTGCGCCGGCGCAAAATGGTCCCCGCACTCGTTCTGCACCACAGTCACCGCCGCGCCGAACGCGTCGAGATCGGACTCGGCCAGCGCCGGCAACAGCTGCATCAGCGTCACCCGGCACAACCGCGCGGCGCGCTCGGCAGTAAACGGCGGCAGTCGGCGGAAAGCCTCGATCTCGGCTTCGCCGTGCAGACCCGTGGCGGCCTCGTCGTACAGCAACAGCACCGACCACGCGTCCGGGATGTCGGCCCGCGCGACCACCGGCGCGACGCCTTCGCCACGGTTGCCACCATCCACCAGAAAACCGCCCTGCTCGAAGCCCGCGATGCCGATGCCCGAGCGCAGACCGCGCCCGGTGGCGTGCGCCAACTCAAGCGCCGTCGGCGTAAGTCCGTAGAGCGCGCACAGGCTGCGCGCCAGCGCCAGCGCCAACTGAGTGCCCGACCCGAGACCGATGTGCGCCGGCACCGTCGCATCAACGTGGAAATGACCCGCCGGCGGAATACCGAAATGGGTCGCCGCGCGCTGGAGGTAACGCAAAGCACGCTCGGCGTCGCAGCCGGTCACCCGCAGCTGTGCGGCCGGCATGGCCACGATGCGTGTTCCGGGATGCTCGAGGGTGAAGCCCAAACTGCCGAAACGGCGCCCCAGCCCGCCGTCGAGGTCAAGAAACCCCATGTGCAGCCGCGCGGGCGCCCAGAGTGCGAGCCCGTCCGGCGCGGCTACGCTACGGGGCATCTGGACAAGCGGACGGGACTGCGGGTTGCGGGACATTGGCGAAGAATCACCGCTGATGTTTTTGAGCGTGTCTATTATGCACGAAGCCTGTACCGCATCTGCCACAGCGCCAAGGCGCCAAGCCAGCGTCTCGGCGCGTGCCGTCGGGCGCGTGCTGGCGTTACACTAGGTGGTTATCGTTGCGCACACTGGCTAGCGCAACCGCCCGCGCCACTGCCGGCCGGAGCTTGCAACCGACATGGTGTTGCGCCCGCCAGAGGACCGTCCTGCCAACCCAGCGAGCGCACCCTCGATGAGCCACCACCCTTCGTCAACCCGCCATGACGTGCCCTGCGGTTTCTGCGGGCTACTGTGTGACGATCTGAGCGTCACCACCGACCACGGCCGCGTCCGCATCGACGCCGGCGCCTGCCCGCGCGCCACCACCGGCTTCGACGCCGCCAACCGCGCGTTGGAGGCCGGCGCCACACCGCGCATCAAGGGTCAGGCGGCGAGCCTCGAGCAGGCCATCGCCGCCGCAGCCGACATCCTGCGCGGCGCCCGCGCACCGCTGTTCGGCGGCAACGGCACCGAACTCCCGGGCATGCGCGGCGTCATGGACCTCGCCGACGCCACCGGCGGCACCGTCGACCACATGAACAGCTACAGCCTGTTCCGCAACTTCCACGTGCTGCAGAACTCGGGATGGGTGGTGACGAGCCTGTCGGAAGTGCGCAACCGCGCCGACCTGCTGGTCTGCTTCGGCACCGACATCGCCAGCCGCCTGCCGCGCTTCTACGAGCGCTGCCTGTGGGTCGACGACACGCTGTTCGGCCTGCGCGCCGAGGACCGCGAGGTGGTGATGCTCGGCGCGCCCAAAGACGCATCGCTGGCCACCTCGCCCGCCGGACGCAAGGCCGAGGTGCTGGCCTGCGCCAACGAGGACCTGGCCGAGGTCGCGCAGGCGCTGCGCGCGCTGGTCGCTGGGCGGCCCGTCACCGGCGATGCAGTGGCCGGCATCGCCACAGCCGACCTCGCCCGCCTCGCCGAGCGCCTCAAAGCCGCCAAGTACGGCGTGGTGGCGTGGGTCACCTCCGACCTCGACTTCGACCACGCCGAGCTGGCCGTGCAGTCGGCCTGCGACCTGGTGCGCGAACTCAACGCCCACACCCGCTGTAATGGACTACCTCTGGGCGGCACCGACGGCGACTACACCGCGCATCAGGTGTGCACCTGGCAAACCGGCTTCACCGTGCGCACGCGGCTGTCTGCTGCGGGCCCGCAGCACGACCCGCGCGCCTTCGATACGGACGCAGTGCTCGCCGACGGCGCTGCCGACGCGTTGATCTGGGTGTCGAGCTTCGACCCGGGCAAAACCCCGCCCGCCGCCAAGATCCCCACCGTGGTGATCGGCCATGCGGCGATGCAGGTCGAGTGCGACGTCTTTATCCCGGTCGGTGTGCCGGGCATCGACACCGCCGGCCACCTGTTCCGCACCGACAGTTCGGTGGCGGTGCCGATGCGCCAGTTGCGCGACATCGGCCTGCCCTCGGTGGCCGATGTCACTGCCAGCATCCTCGCCGCGCTCGGGCCGGCCCGTCCGTCCGCCACCCGGCAGGAGGCTCGCGCATGCTGATCAAGCTCTCCGGCGGCAAGGTCATCGACCCCGCCCACAACGTCGACGGCGTCACCCGCGATATCTACATCCGCGACGGCCGCATCGTCGACGCGCCCGAACCGGGCGCCAAGGTCGACCGCGAGTACAACCTGCGCGGCAAGCTGGTGATGGCCGGCGCCATCGACCTGCACACCCACATCGGTGGCGGCAAGGTCAACATCGCCCGCGCCATGTTGCCGGAGGACCACCGGCCCGACCTCTGCGCCGCCACGGAGCTGGAGCGCTCGGGCTGCGGCCACGTCGCGCCGAGCACCTTCACCACCGGCTACCGCTACGCCGAGATGGGCTACACGGCGGGTTTCGAGCCGGCGATGATGCCGGTCAACGCCCGCCAGGCGCACATGGAGATGGGCGACACGCCGATCATCGACAAGGGCGCCTACGCCATGCTCGGCAGCGACGACCTGCTGCTGACGCTGATGAAGGACGGCGCCGACCAGCGCGTCATCAATGACTACGTCGCCTGGACCATCACGCACTCGCAGGCAATGGGCCTCAAGGTGGTCAACCCGGGCGGCATCTCCGCCTTCAAGTTCAACCAGCGCAAGCTCGACCTCGACGAGCAGGCGCCCTTCTACGGCGTCACGCCAAGGCAGATCCTCAAGACCCTGGCACAGGCGCTGTACGACCTCGGCGTGCCGCATCCGCTGCACGTGCACGGCTGCAACCTAGGCGTGCCCGGCAATGTGCAGACCACGCTGGACTCGTTTGCTGCGCTCGATGGCCTGCCGGCGCACTTCACGCACATCCAGTTCCACAGCTACGGGACCGAGGGCGACCGCAAGTTCTCCAGCGGCGCGGCGCACATCGCCGAGATGGTCAACACGCACAAGAACATCTCGGTGGACGTCGGGCAGATTCTGTTTGGCCAGACCGTCACCGCCTCCGGCGACAATATGAGCCAGCACCGCAATGCGGCGTTCGCCGACCCGTCGAAGTCGGTGATCATGGACATCGAGTGCGACGCCGGCTGCGGCGTGGTGCCGTTCAAGTACCGCGACACCAATTTCGTCAACGCACTGCAGTGGTGCATCGGGCTTGAGACCTTTTTGCTGATCGACGACCCGTGGCGCGTCTACCTGACCACCGACCACCCGAATGGCGCGCCGTTTACCAGCTACCCGCATCTGATTCGTCTGCTGATGGACCGCAGCTTCCGCAACGAGCAACTGGCGCGCATCAACGGCGAGGCAGCGGGCCTGTCGAATCTGGGCTCGCTGGAGCGCGAGTACACGCTGTACGAGATCGCCATCATGACCCGCGCCGGCCCGGCCAGAACCCTCGGCCTGCGCGACCGCGGGCATCTGGGCGTGGGCGCCGCCGCCGACATCACCGTCTACACCGAGGACGCCGACCGCGAGAAGATGTTCGCCAAGCCGGATTACGTGTTCAAGGACGGCACCCTGGTGGCGCGCGAGGGCAAGATCGTCGAGGTGGTCTGGGGCAACACCCACGTGGTCAAGCCGGACTACGACGCCAGCATCGAAACCATCATCGAGCCGCACTTCACCCGCTTCCGCACGCAACGCATGGGCAACTTCAAGATCTCCAATGACGAGATGTGCGAGTGCGGCCACGGCTCCAAGCTGCACGTCCACGATTGCACGCACGGGAGGAAGCAATGAGCGACACGACGCCCGCCCGCAGCATGGAGATCAACGGCACCGTCATCGACGACACCTTTGCCGAGGGCTTCGGCATGCGCGGCACGCGCATCCTCATCACCGCGCAGAACCACCGCTGGGCGTACAACGCCGCGAACGCCATGACCGGCTTCGCCACCTCGGTGATCGCCTGCGGCGTGGAGGCCGGCATCGAGCGCGAACTCTCGCCCGACGAGACACCCGACGGCCGGCCCGGCTACTCGGTGCTGCTGTTCGCGGCGGGCTCGGCGGTGCTGATCAAGCAAGTCGAAACCCGGATGGGACAGTGTGTGCTCACTTCGCCGACGAGCGCTGCATTCAGCGGCATCGACGGCGGTGACCGCATCAACCTCGGCAAAAACCTGCGCTTCTTTGGTGATGGCTTCCAGCAAAGCAAAAAGATCGGCTCGCGGCGCTACTGGCGCATCCCGGTGATGGACGGCGAGTTCCTCGTCGAGGAGACCACCGGCATGGTGCGCGCGGTGGGCGGTGGCAACTTCCTGGTCCTCGCCGACAGCCAGCCGCAGGCACTGGCCGCCTGCGAGGCCGCCATCGACGCCATGAAGAAGCTGCCCAATATCGTCATGCCCTTCCCCGGCGGCGTGGTGCGCTCCGGCTCCAAGGTCGGCAGCAAATACAAAGCGCTGATGGCGTCGACCAACGACGCCTTCTGTCCGACCATCCGTGGCATCACCAAGAGCGAGATCTCGCCGGGTATCGAGTCGGTGATGGAGATCGTGATCGATGGCCTGACCGAGGCGGACGTGCGCGAGGCCACCCGCGTCGGCGTGCAGGCCTGCTGCGACATCGGCGCCAAGGGCGGCATCCGCCGCATCTCGGCCGGCAACTACGGCGGCAAACTCGGCCAGTTCCAGTTCCACCTGCACGACATCATGGGAGGTGCGAAGTGAGCGCGCTGACCTTCACCCTCAAGAACCCGGCCGGTTCGGCGGACATCGACTGCGGCGGCCTGACCGCCGATGCGCTGGCCGGCAAGACAGCAGCCGAGGTCGCGGCGCTGCCGCTGCTGGTCGGTGGCCGCACCGCCAAAGTCGATGACGTGTTCGAGGTGAGCGGCGCCGACGCGATGCAGATCGTGTTCCGTGGCAGCACCGCCCGCTGTCACCGCATCGGTGCCGGCGCGACCACCGGCTCGATCCGCGTCGAGGGCGACGCCGGCGACCACCTCGGGGCGCAGTTGCGCGGTGCCGAGATCACCGTCACCGGCAATGCCGGCGCG
>RFMI01000133.1 GCA_009927815.1 Betaproteobacteria bacterium
GAGCTCGGCGCCGATGTGGTCGCCATGGGCCACCAGCCCGACGGCTTCAACATCAATGCGGGTGTCGGCGCGACGCATCCCGAGGCCTTGAGTCAGGCGGTGACGACCCACCGTGCCGATGCCGGGGTCGCTCTGGATGGCGATGGCGACCGCTTGATTATGGTTGATGCCGACGGCACGGTGATCGATGGTGACCAGCTCCTGTACGTAATCGCCGCCGATCGTCAGCGACGAGGATTGCGCGACGCTGGAGTTGTCGGCACGGTCATGACCAATCTCGGCGTTGAAATCGCGCTGCGTCGCATCGGCATCGAATTGCGACGGGCACCGGTGGGCGACCGTCACGTACTGGCCATGCTGCAACAGCTGGGGTGGTGTGTAGGTGGCGAGGGGTCGGGCCATCTGGTCTGCCTCGACCAGCATTCCACTGGCGACGGCATCATCGCTGCGCTGCAGGTGTTGCGTGCGATGCGCGAATCCGCCTCGCGCCTCGACGCGCTCCTTGCGCCTGTCGGTTTGCTGCCGCAAGTGCTCATCAACGTGGCGCTCCAAACGTCCGGCCGCCCGCCCGTCGAGACGCTAGAAAGCGAGGCGGTTCGTGCCGCCGTTCGTCATGTCGAAGCTGAACTCGGCCCAGACGGGCGCATCGTGTTGCGGCCCTCGGGCACCGAACCGGTGATCCGCGTCATGGTTGAGGGGCGCGACGAGCATCAAGTCAAGCGATGCGCGGAGACGCTGTCCGACGCGGTGCGCGGGGCGGCTTGACCTTCAACATTTCGTCACCTGTCTGTAATGTTCAGTCGATAGGCTCCGAGTGGTCAATTTTTTGCTGCCCGTTACCACGGCGCATCTTTCAACGAAGTTACTTCAGGAGTTTCCCCATGCGTTTTAACAAGCTCTCGATTCTTGCTGGCGCCGTGATGGCTCTGTCGTCCCTGGCCGCACAAGCCGCTGAAATTACTGGTGCTGGCGCAACCTTTCCGGCACCGATGTACGCCAAGTGGGCCGAAGCCTACAAGGCAGCAACCGGCAATCAGTTGAACTACCAAGCCATCGGCTCGGGTGGTGGTCAGAAGCAGATCATCGCCAAGACCGTTGATTTCGGTGCCACTGATGACCCGTTGGGTGCTCGTCTGGCTGAAGAGAAGCTCCTCCAGTTCCCCGCTATTATCGGTGGCGTTGTGGCCGTTGTGAATGTGCCGGGTATCACTCCGGGCCAGCTCACCATGAACGGCAAGGTGCTCGGTGACATCTTCCGTGGCGCCATCACCACTTGGAACGACGCCAAGATCGCTGCGATCAACCCGGGCGTGACCCTGCCGGCGACCCCGATCACCCTGGTTTATCGTTCGGACTCGTCGGGCACCACCGCGACCTTCACCGACTACTTGGGCTTCACCAACGACAAGTTCGCCACCGAGATCGGTATCGGCAAGACCGTCAACTGGAAGTCGGGCGTCGGCGGCAAGGGCAACGCAGGCGTCGCTGCCAACGTCAGCAAGATCGCGGGTTCTATCGGCTATGTCGAGTACGCATACGCCAAGCAGAACAAGCTGGCGCACGCTGCCATGATCAACCGCGACGGCAAGCGCGTGCAGCCGGACGATACCGCTTTCGCGGCTGCCACTGAAAAGGCCAATTGGGAATCGAAGCCGGGTTTTGGCATCAGCTTGAACGACCAGCCGGGCGCAATCACGTGGCCGATCACTACCGCTAGTTTCATTCTGATGCACCTGACTGCCGACAAGCCTGCTCGCTCAGCTGAAGCCCTCAAGTTCTTCGATTGGGCCTACAAGAACGGCAAGCAACTCGCGACCGATCTCGACTACGTGCCGATCCCCGAAGCCGTCGTGACCAAGGTCCAAGCGTCTTGGAAGAACATCAAGGACGCGCAAGGTAATCCCGTTTGGAAGTAAGCTGTCGCTCGGTCGGGGTGCTTGTGCAGCTCGACCGGGTTTTGTCTGTCACCTGGGCCCGTGATTCTCGGGCCCGCCGCTCCCGGAGTAATTGATGAGCGCTGCCGCATCCAGCATGGACCTCAGTAAACAATCCAACACCGTCTACAGCGAAGAGTTCATTCGCCGCGTTCACCAGTTCAACTGGCAAGATCGGCTGTTTGCTTTCGTGACGTTCTCCTTCGCGCTGCTGGTCATGATCGGCCTCGGCGGGATTTTGTTATCGCTCATCATTGAGTCGGCCCCTGTTTTTAAGCAGTACGGGCTGGGTTTCCTTGCTGGGACAAAGTGGAGCCCCGCAGACGATGTGTTTGGCGCGGTCATCGCGGTCTACGGCACCCTCGTAACGTCCGGCATCGCTTTGCTCATCGCGCTGCCGCTGAGCTTCGGCATCGCCGTTTACCTGACCGAGTCGTGCCCGCTGATTTTGCGTCGTCCGCTCGGTACGGCAATTGAATTGCTCGCGGGTGTGCCTTCCATTGTTTACGGTTTCTGGGGACTGTTCGTTTTGGCGCCTCTGATCCAGGAGTACGTTCAGCCCGGGATCATTCTGTTGAACATTCCGATGTTCGCTGGTCCGCCGCTGGGTATTGGTGTGTTTACTGCCGGTGTGGTCTTGGCCCTGATGGTCGTGCCGTTTATCGCCTCTGTGATGCGCGACGTGTTCGAAACCGTGCCGCAGGTGCTTAAGGAGTCCGCGTACGGACTGGGCTGTACCACTTGGGAAGTTGTCCGCAGCATCGTCCTGCCCTACACACAAACAGGTGTGGTGGGGGCTGTGATGCTCGGCCTAGGCCGTGCTCTGGGTGAAACGATGGCGGTCACCTTCGTCATCGGTAACGCCAACCGCCTGTCCGGCAATTTGTTCGCGCCGGGCAATTCGATCGCCTCGACGCTGGCCAACGAATTCGCCGAAGCCGATCCCGCGCTGCACATTCCCGCGCTGTTTGCGCTGGGCTTGATCCTGTTCGTGATCTCCTTCTTGGTGCTTGCGCTGGCCAAGTACATGACGTCGCGCTCGTCGTTCAAGCCGCGCTAACCCTCTCCAGAACACGATCGACATGACCGCTACCACTGCTCTCTACAAACGGCGTCGTCTAGCCAACAGCGTTTCGCTGGTGCTCTCGTTCTCCTGCATGGCCATTGGCGTCTCGGCCTTGTTGTGGATCCTCTACACCTTGGCTTACAACGGTCTGTCGGCCTTCGGGTCGGATTTCTTCCTGAACTCGACGCCGGCCCCGGGTTCGCCGGGCGGTGGTGTGGCTAACGCGATCGTCGGCAGCCTGCTGATGGTCGCGGTGGCGACGTTGGTGTCTACGCCGATCGGCATTCTCGCCGGGATCTACCTGGCCGAGTTCGGTGACAAGTCGAAGTTTGCCGCTGTCACTCGCTTCGTCGTGGACATCATGCTGTCAGCGCCGTCGATCGTGATTGGCCTGTTCGTGTTCGCGATCGCTGTTGCCACCACCGGGACCTTCAGTGGTTGGGCGGGTTCGCTGTCGCTGGGATTGATCGCCGTGCCAGTTGTGATGCGCACCACCGAAAATATGTTGCGCCTGGTTCCCGGTAGCTTGCGCGAAGCAGCGTTTGCACTGGGCGCCCCGCGCTGGCGCGTGAGCCTCTTGGTGACCCTGCGCGCCGTCAAGGGCGGTGTTATCACCGGCGTGCTGCTCGCACTCGCCCGGATTTCCGGCGAAACGGCTCCTTTGTTGTTCTCCGCGCTGAACAACCAGTTCTTTAGCACCGACATGTCCAAGCCGATGGCCAACCTCCCGGTCATGATCTTCAACTTCGCCATGAGCCCTTACGAAGACTGGCAGCGCTTGGCTTGGGGCGGCGCAGCGTTGATCGCGCTGTTGGTGTTGGCCATCAATATCATCGCCCGCGTTGCCTTCCGCGACGCCAAGCAGGCTTGATCGAACTTCGAACTGGAATTTACGGAAAACCATATGTCATTGCCCACTGAAAACCTGGCCAGCGCGCTGAGCGTTCGCAACCTGAACTTCTACTACGGCAAGTTCCAGGGTCTGAAGAACATCAACTTGGAAATCGCTGAACGCAAGGTGACCGCATTCATCGGCCCGTCGGGTTGCGGTAAATCCACTTTGCTGCGCACCCTCAACCGCATGTACGACCTCTACCCTGAGCAACGCGCTGAGGGTGAGATCCTGTTTTACGGTCGCAACGTTTTGGCGCCGGGCGAGGATGTGAACTTGCTGCGCGCGAAGGTCGGCATGGTGTTTCAGAAGCCCACGCCCTTCCCGATGAGCATCCGCGACAACGTCGCTTTCGGCGTCAAGCTGTACGAGTCGCTGAGCAGCGCGGATATGGAAGCGCGCATCGAGTGGGCGCTCCGCAAAGCGGCTCTGTGGGAAGAAGTGAAGGACAAGCTCAACCAGAGCGGTCTGTCGTTGTCCGGTGGTCAGCAGCAGCGTTTGTGTATCGCTCGCGGCGTTGCGGTCAAGCCGTCGGTCCTGCTGCTCGACGAGCCAACCTCTGCGCTCGACCCGATCTCGACGTCGAAGGTCGAAGAGCTGATTAACGAGCTCAAGAAGGACTACACGATCGCGATCGTGACCCACAACATGCAACAAGCAGCCCGTGTGTCGGATTTCACCGCGTACATGTATCTGGGTGAATTGATGGAGTTTGACGCGACCGACACCATCTTCCTGAAGCCGAAGCGTAAGGAAACCGAGGATTACATCACCGGCCGTTTCGGTTGATCGTCGATCGCTCCGTGCAACAGCCGGTTCGCCGGCTGTTGTCGTTTTTGTGCGGCCATTTGACCCTTGTCGGGGGCTGCCCTAATATCGCGCGTCCTCGGAGGTGCTTGGCTTGATGGCTCGACGCTGGGTGGTTGGCAATTGGAAGATGGTTCGCGCGCAACCGACGGTGCCCGAGTGGTTGCAATCTGCCGCCCAGCAACCGACGAGAGCGGGTGTCGATGTGTCGGTCGCAGTGCCGGCTCCCTATGTGTTTTTGGCTCAACAGCTGTTGCAGGGCTCCTCTCTTGCCTGGGGTGCCCAGGACGTGAGCTGGGACGAGGAGGGCGCCCATACCGGCGAGGTCTCAGCGACCATGCTGGCTGAATCCGGCTGCAGCATTGTGTTGGTCGGTCATTCCGAGCGGCGTTTGCGCTTCGGCGAGACGGACGCTCAAGTGACTGCGAAAGCGTCGCGTGCTCGCGCGGCCGGGATCCGCCCGATCGTGTGTGTCGGCGAGTTGGCCGCTGAGCGTCGTGCGGGCAAGGCCGAGTCGGTGGTCGGCGCCCAAATTGAGGCCCTACTGGTCGGGCTGCACGGCGATCTGTCCGGAATCTCGATTGCCTATGAGCCGATTTGGGCGATTGGCACCGGTGTGGCCGCTGCGCCCGAAGAGGCGGCGGCGATGCATGGCTTTATTCGTCATCAATTGGGGGGCAGTGCGACGTCGACGCCCTTGCTTTACGGCGGCAGCGTATCGGCCGAGAATGCTGCGCAATTGATGTCGTTGCCGGACATCGACGGTGTTCTGGTGGGCGGCGGATCTTTGCGCACCGAGTCTTTTTTTGCCATTTGTGATGCAGCGGCACGCTGCGTTGGAGTTTGAATCGATGGAACTGTTTCTTCATGTTGTTCATGTGTTGGCCGTTCTGACCATCATCGGCTTGGTGTTGCTGCAACAGGGCAAGGGCGCTGACGCGGGTGCCGCATTTGGCGGTGGCAATTCGGCCGGCTTGTTCGGCGCCTCGGGTTCAGCGAATTTTCTGAGTCGGGCTACAGCCATCGCGGCAACGGTGTTCTTTTGCACCAGCCTGGCGCTGACTTTTATCTCAAATCGAAGCGCACGCTCTGCGGGTGTCGTAGAATCCGCGCCGGTGCAAACCGTGCCCGCAACGCCGGATGCTCCGGCGCCTGCGAGCGAAGTGCCGCGTTAAGCGGTGCGAATTGGCTGAGAGGCCGTCGTAGTACTGAAATGCCGTCGTGGTGAAATTGGTAGACACGCTATCTTGAGGGGGTAGTGGCGAAAGCTGTGCGAGTTCGAGTCTCGCCGACGGCACCAGTGGTTTCTGTGGGTTCAAGGCTGGTGTGGGTGCAGAAAGGTTCAACCTTTAATTAGTCCAAATCGCCTATACTCAGTCTATGCTTGAACAATACTTTCCCGTGCTGCTGTTCCTAGCAGTCGGCCTTTTGGTCGGGCTCGGCCCTCTGCTTTTGGCCCGCTTGATCGGGCCTAACCGTCCAGCGCGGAAAAACTCGCTCCCTACGAATGCGGCTTCGAAGCCTTCGAAGACGCGCGCATGAAATTCGACGTTCGCTACTACCTGGTGGCGATCCTGTTCATTCTGTTCGACCTCGAAATTGCCTTTCTGGTGCCTTGGGCGACCGTATTTGATGAATTGGGTTGGTACGGCTTCATTGTGATGGTGGTGTTTCTCGGCATCTTGGTCGTCGGCTTCGTTTACGAGTGGATGAAGGGCGCACTGGAATGGGAGTGATCGCGTGAGCATCGAAGGCGTACTCGAAAAAGGCTTTGTCACCACCACCGCCGACACGCTGCTCAATTACATGCGCACCGGGTCGATGTGGCCGATGACCTTCGGTCTGGCCTGTTGCGCCGTCGAGATGATGCACGCGGGAGCCGCGCGCTACGATCTGGACCGCTTCGGCATCGTGTTCCGCCCGAGTCCGCGTCAGTCTGACGTGATGATCGTGGCAGGCACGCTATGCAACAAGATGGCGCCGGCGCTGCGCAAGGTCTACGACCAGATGCCTGAGCCGCGTTGGGTGATCAGCATGGGGTCGTGTGCCAATGGCGGCGGCTACTATCACTACAGTTACTCGGTGGTGCGCGGCTGCGACCGCATCGTTCCGGTGGACATCTACGTTCCCGGCTGCCCGCCGACATCTGAAGCGTTGCTCTACGGCTTTATTCAGCTGCAGAACAAGATCAAACGCACCAACACGATTGCTCGCTAAATGGATTCCGCTCGCGATCAATTCACCCTGACGATCGCCGAATTGCTCGGCGAAGGTGTGACCGTCTCTTGGCATGTCGACATGGCTTGCGTCGATGTGCAGCCGCAACGCTTAACGGACGTGCTGCGCACTTTGCGTGACCATCCCGAGTTGGCTTTCAACCAGTTAACCGATCTGGCCGGTATCGACTACTCGACCTGGCCTCTGCCTCGTGCGACGGGGCGCCGCTTCGGCGTGGTTTATCACCTGCTGTCGATTGGGCGCAACCAGCGCATCCGCGTGCATGTGACGGTTCCTGACGACGACCTGCCGGCCATCGATTCGATGTGCGAGTTGTGGCCTTCGGCGAATTGGTACGAGCGTGAGGCCTTCGATCTGTTCGGCATCCTGTTCGAAGGCCACCCGGACCTGCGTCGACTGTTAACCGACTACGGCTTCGTGGGACACCCGTTCCGCAAGGATTTCCCGGTCAGCGGGCATGTCGAGATGCGCTACGACCCGGAACAGCGGCGCGTGGTCTACCAGCCGGTGTCGATCGAGCCCCGCGAAGTGGTGCCGCGCATCATCCGTGAACAAGGCTACGGGGCAGAGAACCATGGCTGAGCTGCGCAACTACACCATGAACTTTGGTCCCCAGCACCCGGCAGCGCACGGCGTGTTGCGTTGGTGCTGGAGTTGGACGGCGAGGTCATTGTGCGCGCCGACCCGCACATCGGCTTGCTGCATCGGGCCACTGAGAAGTTGGCCGAGACGCGCACCTTCATCCAGTCGGTCCCGTACATGGACCGTCTCGATTACGTCTCGATGATGTGTAACGAGCACGCCTACGTGATGGCCATCGAGAAGCTGCTGGGCGTCGAAGTGCCCGAGCGCGCTCAATACATCCGCGTGATGTTCGATGAGATCACCCGCGTCCTGAACCATCTGCTCTGGATCGGTGCACACGCGCTCGACGTCGGCGCGATGACCATGTTCCTGTATGCGTTCCGCGAACGCGAGGACTTGATGGACTGCTACGAGGCAGTCTCGGGCGCGCGTCTACATGCGGCGTACTACCGGCCGGGTGGCGTCTACCGCGATCTGCCGGAACAGATGCCGCACTACCGCACGTCGAAGTGGCATGGCAAGGCTGCTGTCGAGCGGATGAATGCCAATCGCCAAGGCTCGCTGCTCGACTTCATCGAAGATTTCACCGACCGCTTCCCGACCTGCTGCGATGAATACGAAACGCTGCTGACCGACAACCGCATCTGGAAGCAACGCACAGTCGACATCGGCATCGTCAGCCCCGAGCGCGCCATTGCCCTTGGCTTCACCGGACCGATGTTGCGCGGATCTGGCATCGCCTGGGATCTGCGCAAGAAGCAGCCCTACGAGGTCTACGACCGCCTCGATTTCGACATCCCGGTGGGTGTCAATGGCGATTGTTACGACCGTTATCTGGTGCGCATGGAAGAGATGCGCCAGTCCAATCGGATTATTCGCCAGTGCGTCGAGTGGTTGCGGGCTAATCCGGGCCCGGTCATCGTCGGTGACCACAAGATCGCGCCGCCGCATCGCGAGGCGATGAAGTCGAACATGGAAGAGCTGATCCACCACTTCAAGCTCTTCACCGAAGGCATGCACGTCCCGCCGGGTGAGGCCTACGCCGCCGTCGAGCATCCGAAGGGCGAGTTCGGCATTTATCTGCTGGCCGACGGCGCCAATAAGCCTTACCGCTTGAAGATCCGTGCCCCGGGTTACCCCCACTTGGCGGCTCTGGACGAGATGGTGCGCGGCCACATGATCTCCGACGTGGTTGCGATCATCGGGACTCAGGACATCGTTTTCGGGGAGATTGACCGGTGAGTTTCGTTATTTCGGAAGCCACCCGCGCGCGGTTCGACCGCGAGGTCGCCAAATACCCGGCCGACCAGCGTCGTTCGGCGGTGATGGCGTGCTTGGCCATCGTTCAGGATGAGCAGGGCTTTATCAGTCTGGACTGCGAGCAGGCAGTCGCCGACTTTCTGGGCATGCCACCGATTGCCGTGCATGAGATTACGACCTTTTACAACATGTACAACCAGGAGCCGGTTGGTCGTTACAAGTTGAACGTCTGCACCAACCTGCCGTGCCAGCTTCGTGACGGACAGACCGTGCTGGACCATGTGTGCCGGACGCTCGGTGTCGAGTCGGGCGGAACCACCGCCGATGGCCTGTTCACCGTTCAGCCCAGCGAGTGCTTGGGTGCGTGCGCCGATTCGCCGGTGCTGTTGGTCAACGACCGGACCATGTGCAGCTTCATGAACACTGACCGCGTCGATCAGCTGATTGACGGGCTTCGTAAGGCGGAGGCGCAGCAATGAAGTCTTTTGACGTCCTCGCGCAGTTCCAGGCCACCGGGGTCGAGACCTGTTTCCACGATCGTCATGTCTCACCGCAGATTCTGGCCGGGCTCGACGGTAGCAACTGGGGATTGGCCGACTACGAGGCGCGCGGCGGCTACCAGGCGCTGCGCAAGATTCTCGGCAAGGATGGCGGCGCCGGCATGACCCAGGAAGAAGTCATCGCTGCGGTTAAAGAATCGGCTTTGCGCGGTCGCGGCGGTGCTGGTTTTCCGACCGGGCTCAAGTGGAGCTTCATGCCGCGCCAGTCGGGGAGCGACAAATATCTGGTCTGCAATTCAGACGAAGGTGAGCCGGGTACCTGCAAAGACCGCGACATCATGCAGTTCAACCCGCACATCGTCATCGAAGGCATGGCGATTGCCGCCTACGCCATGGGCATCCCGGTCGGGTACAACTACATTCACGGCGAAATCTTCAAGACCTACGAGCGCTTCGAAGAGGCGCTGGAGCAGGCGCGCGCCGCTGGCTTGTTGGGTGACAACATTCTGGGCAGCGGATTCAGCTTCCAGTTGCATGCCGCGCATGGCTTTGGTGCCTACATCTGCGGCGAAGAGACGGCCCTTCTGGAGTCGCTCGAGGGCAAAAAAGGCCAACCGCGCTTCAAGCCTCCGTTCCCGGCGAGCTTCGGCTTGTACGGCAAGCCCACCACCATCAACAACACCGAGACCTTCGCAGCGGTGCCGTGGATTATTCGCCACGGTGGTCAAGCCTATCTCGAGGTCGGCAAGCCCAATAACGGCGGGACCAAGATCTTTTCGGTCAGTGGTGATGTCGAGCTGCCCGGCAACTACGAGGTCCCGATGGGGACGCCGTTTCCGAAACTACTTGAGCTCGCGGGCGGTGTCCGCAAGGGCCGTAGCCTTAAGGCGGTCATTCCGGGTGGTTCGTCGGCGCCGGTGCTCCCCGCCGGGGTCATGATGGACTGCACCATGGATTACGACTCCATCTCCAAAGCCGGCTCGATGCTGGGCTCGGGCGCGGTGATCGTCATGGACGACACCCGCTGCATGGTCGCTTCGCTGATGCGCCTGTCCTACTTCTACATGCACGAATCCTGCGGACAGTGCACACCTTGCCGCGAAGGCACAGGCTGGTTATACAAGATGCTGACCCGCATCGAGCATGGCCAGGGCCGCGATTCCGATCTGGAGATCCTTGACGAGGTTGCAGCCAACATCATGGGTCGCACCATTTGCGCACTCGGCGATGCCGCGGCCATGCCGGTGCGAAGCTTCATCAAGCACTTCCGCCATGAGTTTGAGCACCACGTGGCCACGGGCCGCTGCATGGTCGGCGGCGGCGTGGCGGTGTCGCGCTTGGCAGCGGCAAAGGTCGGGGATAAGGCATGACCACGGTCAACATCGAACTCGACGGTCAAGCGCTCGAGGTCCCGGTCAATTCGACCATCATGGACGCGGCCAACCGGGCCGGCGTCTACATCCCGCATTTCTGCTACCACCGCAAGCTGTCCATCGCAGCGAACTGCCGCATGTGCCTGGTCGAAGTCGAGAAGGCGCCGAAGCCGCTGCCGGCCTGTGCAAGTCCCGTCACGCAGGGCATGAAGATCCACACCCGCAGCCCAGCTGCGCTGAAGGCGCAAAAAGGCGTGATGGAGTTCTTGCTGATCAACCACCCGCTGGATTGCCCGATCTGCGATCAGGGCGGTGAGTGCCAATTGCAGGACATCGCCGTCGGGTATGGCGGCGTGGCGTCGCGCTATCAGGAAGAGAAGCGGGTGGTGCTGAACAAGAACCTCGGCCCCTTGATCTCGACCGACATGACCCGCTGCATCCACTGCACGCGATGTGTTCGCTTCGGCGAAGAGATCGCCGGCAAGATGGAGCTGGGCATGGCGCACCGGGGTGAGCACTCGGAGATCATGCCGTTCATCGAGCGCACGGTCGATAGCGAGCTGTCGGGCAATATGATCGACGTCTGTCCAGTAGGTGCGCTCACCTCCAAGCCCTTCCGTTATGCCGCCCGCACCTGGGAACTGAGCAAACGCAAGTCGATCGCGCCCCACGACTCCCTCGGCAGCAACATCACGGTTCAGGTCAAGCAGGACCACGTCCATCGCGTGACGCCGCTGGAGAATGAGGCGATCAACGAGTGTTGGTTGTCGGACCGCGACCGTTTCAGTTACGAAGCCCTCAATAGCGATGATCGGCTGCTGCACCCGATGGTGCGCGAGGCCGGAGCTTGGGTGCAGGTCGGCTGGGATGACGCTCTTAAGCGCGTTGCGTCGGGTCTGAAGGCGGCCGGTGCTTCAACCGGTTGGCTGCTAAGCCCCAACAGCACCCTCGAAGAAGGCCATCTGATGGCGCGACTGGCCCGCAGCTTGGGCAGTGACAACGTCGACCATCGTTTGCGTCAAACCGATTTCGCCGCAGACGCCGTAGCCAAAGGAACGCCGTGGCTGGGTCTGCCGGTGTCGGCTGTCAGCAGTCTCAAGGGACTGTTCCTGGTGGGGTCGACCTTGCGCAAGGAACAGCCCCTCCTGGCGCATCGGGTCCGGTTCGCCGCCAACCACGGCTGTGCGCTGCACACGCTCTCGGCGTACCGCGAAGAGCTTCTGTGCAGTGTCGCCGGACAGGAGGTGCTTGCGCCGTCCGCATGGGAATCCGCCTTGCAAGGTGTGCTTGATGCGGTCCGGGCGGTCAAATCCGGCGCCGCATCGACGGGACCCTACAGCGCGATAGCGGCCGCCTTGTGCGGCGATGCGCCGACCGCTGTTTGGCTGGGCGATGAGGCTGTCTCGCACCCGCACGCCAGCCGCCTGCATCGACTGGCACAACTGATTTGTGCCGAGAGCGGCGCAACGCTGGGCTTCACCGTTCATGGCTCGAATGCGGTCGGCTTGTCGGCGATCGGTGTTCGTCCGCAAGGTGCAGGCCTGCCGGCTGCAGCCATGCTTGGCGCTGGCCTCAAGGCCTACGTGTTACTTGGCGTCGAGCCGGCTTTCGACTGCGCAGAGGGCGCCTCTGCACTCGGCGCTCTCACGAAGGCTGATTTTGTGGTCTCGCTGGCGACCCATCTTGACGGCGCCGCGGACTACGCAGACGTGGTTCTGCCGGTCGCTGCCTGGGCGGAAACGGCCGGAACGCGCGTCAATGCTGAAGGCGTGGCACAGACCTTTGTTGGGGTGGTGCCGCCGCGGGGCGAGGCCCGGCCTGCCTGGAAAGTGCTGCGTGTGCTGGGTAACCTCCTGGACGTGGGCGGCTTTGCGCAGGAATCGGTCGAAGACGTTCGGCGCGACATCGGCCTCGATGCTGCGGCGCTGGCGGCTCGTCTGTCCAACGAATTGTCTGGCGAGCCTGAGTCCGCTGCCGCACAGCCGGCTGGTTCAGGCTTGGAGCGGTCGGCGCCGGTGGGGCTCTACAGCGTCGATGCGCTAACTCGCCGCGCCCGCGCTCTGCAAAAGACGGCTGATTCGGCGGCGCCGTCGGTGCAACTGAATCCGCAAACAGCTGCGGCCTTGGCGCTGACCCAGGGTCAGCGCGTCCGAGTAACGCAATCGGGAACGGCGGTGCTGGCAGTGAGTTTCGATGAGCGCGTCGCAGCCGGAACAGTTCGTATTGCGGCGGGGCACCCTGACACCGCTGCTTTGGGTGGTCAGTCTGGCGTCATCAGCTTGGAAGCCGTGTGATGGACCTCCTATCTCGACCTGTCTTTCGTTCCCGAGCCGGTGCTTTTGACCGCCTGGACGCTGATCAAGATTCTCGCGATCACCTTGCCGGTGATGGGCGCCGTCGCTTACTTGACGTACGCCGAGCGCAAGGTCATCGGATACATCCAGGTGCGCATCGGACCCAACCGTGTCGGTCCGCTCGGTCTGCTGCAGCCCATCGCGGACGCAGTCAAGCTGCTCACTAAAGAGCTCATCATTCCGTCGGGTGCAAGCAAGGTCTTGTTCGTGCTGGCGCCGGTCATCAGCATCGTTGCGGCTTTGGCTGCCTGGGCGGTGGTGCCATTTGGCCCCGAGACCATCCTCGCTGATATCGACGCGGGTCTGCTGTACATCCTCGCGCTGACCTCGATGGGTGTGTACGGCGTGATCGTCGCCGGTTGGGCGTCCAACTCCAAGTACGCGTTCATCGGTGCCATGCGATCGGCCGCGCAGATTGTCGCCTACGAGATCGCGATGGGCTTCGCGCTGATTGGCGTGCTGATGTTGTCGGGCAGCCTGAGCCTGCTCGACATCGTCAACGCTCAGCAGGGCGACTGGGGTCTGTTCAGCTGGAACTTGATTCCGCTGCTCCCGTTGTTCGTCGTCTATTTCATCTCAGGCGTGGCAGAGACCAACCGCGCGCCGTTCGACGTGGCCGAAGGTGAGTCCGAGATCGTCGCGGGCTTTCACGTCGAGTACTCGGGCATGACCTTCGCCATCTTCTTCCTCGCCGAATACGCCAACATGATTTTGGTGTCGGCTTTGTCGACCTGCTTGTTCTTGGGTGGCTGGCTGTCTCCGATCCCTGGCGTTCCGAGTGGGTGGCCGTGGCTGTTCGCCAAAATGGGCTTCCTGTTGTTCTGTTTCCTGTGGTTCCGCGCCACATTCCCGCGTTACCGCTATGACCAGATCATGCGGTTGGGCTGGAAGGTGTTCATCCCCGTGACCCTCGTCTGGATCCTAGTGGTCGGGGCTTGGAAACTGTCGCCCTGGTGGCTGTGGTGAGGGCCTTTTGATGCAAGCCGTACGCAATTTTTTCAAGACTTTTCTTCTGATCGAGCTCCTGCAGGGCTTGGCCTTGACCGGACGTCACCTGTTCGCTCGCAAGATCACGGTGCAGTACCCGGAAGAGAGAACGCCGATGTCACCGCGCTTCCGCGGCCTGCACGCGCTGCGTCGTTATCCAAACGGCGAAGAGCGTTGCATCGCCTGCAAGTTGTGTGAGGCGGTTTGCCCGGCGATGGCCATCACCATCGAGTCGGAGCAGCGGGATGACGGCACGCGCCGCACCACCCGCTATGACATCGACCTGACCAAGTGCATCTTCTGCGGCTTCTGCGAAGAAAGCTGCCCGGTCGACTCGATCGTCGAGACCCACGTGCTCGAATATCACGGTGAGCAGCGCGGCGACCTCCTGTACACCAAAGAGATGTTGCTGGCGATCGGCGACCACTACGAGAAGGACATCGCCGCAGCGCGTGCGGCCGATGCGCCTTACCGCTGACGGGATCACCATGGACTTTATGACCGCCGTCTTCTACCTGTTCTCGACCGTCCTCGTGCTGTCGGGCCTGCGCGTCATCACGGCTCGCAATCCGGTTCACGCCGCCTTGTTTCTGGTGCTGGCGTTCGTGAGCGCTTCAGCCATCTGGATGCTGCTCGAGGCCGAGTTTTTGGCGCTGACCCTGGTGCTGGTCTACGTCGGCGCGGTGATGGTCTTGTTCTTGTTCGTGGTGATGATGCTCGACGTCAACTTCGACACCTTGCGCGAGGGGTTTTGGCGTCACCTTCCCGTCGGGCTCCTGGTGGCTGGCGTGATGGTCACCGAAATGGTGCTCGTGGTGATGAGTGAGGGTTTCCGCACGGCGCCCGCGCCCGAGGCGCGCGGGTTTGACTACAGCAACACCCACGAGTTGGGCATGGTGCTGTACACCCAGTACCTCTACGCCTTCGAACTGGCGGCGGTGCTGTTGCTGGTGGCCATCGTCGCTGCGATTGCGCTGACCCTGCGCCGCCGCGAAGGCGTGCGCCGCAATGACATCGGCAAGCAAGTTGCGGTGCGTGCGGCCGACCGGATGCGGGTGGTGCAGATGGCGCCTGAGGTTCCAGCGTTCAGCCGGCCCGAGGCAGCAGACGGGGAGGCGGCGCAATGAGCCTGACGCTCTCGCACTACCTGGTGCTCGGCGCGATCCTGTTCGCCATCAGCATCGTCGGCATTTTCCTCAACCGCAAAAACGTGATCATCTTGTTGATGGCCATCGAACTGATGCTGTTGGCGGTCAACATCAATTTCATCGCCTTCGGGCATTACCTGCAGGACATTTCCGGGCAGGTGTTCGTGTTCTTTATTTTGACCGTGGCTGCTGCTGAGTCGGCTATCGGTCTGGCGATCCTTGTGGTGCTGTTCCGCAATTTGCGCACCATCAACGTCGACGACATCAACACCCTCAAGGGCTGACCGCCGTGACCATGCAATCGCTTTATCTGCTCGTTCCGCTGGCTCCGCTCGCCGGGGCGCTGCTGGCCGGCCTGTTCGGCAAGACCATCGGCCGCGCTGGCGCCCACACCGCCACCATCCTGGGTGTGGCGGTGGCTTTGCTGGCCAGTTGCGTGATCGCGCAGGATGTCATTGTGAACGGCAACACCTTCAACGGTGCGCTGTACACGTGGGCGACCTCGGGCAGTCTGCGCTTTGAGATCGGCTTCCTGATCGACCCGCTCACCGTAATGATGATGTTGGTGGTGTCGTTCGTGTCTCTGATGGTCCACATCTACACCATCGGCTACATGGAAGAGGACCCGGGTTACCAACGGTTCTTCAGCTACATCTCGCTGTTCACCTTCAGCATGTTGATGCTGGTGATGAGCAACAACTTCTTGCAGCTGTTCTTCGGTTGGGAAGCCGTTGGCCTTGTCTCTTACTTGCTAATCGGGTTCTGGTACACGCGTCCGACGGCGATCTACGCCAACCTCAAAGCGTTTCTGGTGAACCGTGTCGGTGACTTCGGTTTCGCGCTTGGCATCGGGCTTGTGGCCAGTTATTTCGGCTCGCTGGACTACGCCACCGTGTTCGCTGCCGCTGGCGGGCTCGCGCAGGAGACCATCGCTCTGTTCCCGGGCGTTGAATGGTCGCTGCTGACCGTCACCTGCATTTGCTTGTTCATCGGCGCGATGGGCAAGAGCGCCCAGTTCCCTCTGCACGTTGGCTGCCGGATTCGATGGAAGGCCCAACGCCGATTTCCGCACTGATTCACGCGGCGACCATGGTGACTGCGGGCATCTTCATGGTGACGAGGATGTCGCCGCTGTTCGAGCTGTCGGACACGGCGCTGTCGTTCGTGATGGTGATCGGGGCGATCACGGCGTTGTTCATGGGTTTCCTCGGCCTGATTCAGAACGACATCAAGCGGGTGGTGGCGTACTCGACGCTGTCGCAGCTCGGCTACATGACGGTTGCGTTGGGCGCCTCGGCCTATCCGGTGGCGGTATTCCACCTGATGACCCATGCCTTCTTCAAGGCGCTGCTGTTCCTCGGTGCCGGTTCGGTGATCATGGGTATGCATCACGATCAGGACATCCGCCACATGGGTGGACTGCGCAAGTACATGCCGATCACCTGGATTACCTCACTGGTGGGTTCGCTGGCCTTGATCGGGACGCCGTTTTTCTCGGGCTTCTATTCCAAGGATTCGATCATCGAGGCGGTGGCGGAAAGCCACCTGGCCGGCAGCGGCTTCGCCTACTTCGCGGTCGTGGCTGGGGTGTTCGTGACGGCTTTCTACAGCTTCCGCATGTATTTCCTCGTGTTCCATGGCAAGGAGCGTTGGCGCGAACTGGCGCACGACCACCATGGTCACGATGACCATGGCCACCACCACGGCCTTGGCCCACACGACGACCCACACGAGAGCCCGTGGGTGGTGACTCTGCCGCTGGTGCTCCTGGCCATTCCGTCAGTGGTCATCGGTTACTTGGCGATTGAGCCGATGCTGTATGGCAGCTTTTTCGGATCGTCAATTGTCATTTCCGAGCAGCATCACGGCTTGAGCGAGATGGCGGAGGGCTTCCACGGTGCTGCCGCGATGGCGGTCCATGGCTTCACCAGCCTCCCGTTCGCTCTGGCTCTGTCGGGCGTGTTGCTGTCGGCATGGTTCTACCTGAAGCGACCGGATATCCCTGCAGCGATCAAGGCGCGCTTTGCGGGCATTCATCGCATCCTTGAGAACAAGTACGGGTTCGATGATTTCAACCAGTGGTTCTTCGCCAATGGCGCGCGTGCCTTAGGTGGGCAGCTCTGGCAGCGTGGGGATCGCGCCCTGATCGACGGGGTCATGGTGAATGGCACCGCCGGGCTGGTCGGTCGGATCGCCGGCCAAGTCCGCCGTGGCCAGACCGGATTCGTTTACACCTATGCGTTCACCATGATCATCGGCGTTGTTGCGCTGCTGGGTCTGTGGTTGAGCCTCTGACCCCATGACCATGAGCCAACTGCCTCTTCTGACCCTGTCCATCTGGGTGCCGATCGTCTTCGGGCTCGCGGTCTTGGCCGTGGGTCGTGACAACGCGCCCGGCAATGCCCGCTGGCTGGCGTTGATCGGTGCACTGGCGGGTTTTGCCGTGACAATCCCGCTGATGACCGGATTTGACTCAGCGTCCGCGGCCCTTCAATTTGTTGAAGACAGCGCGTGGATCCCGGCCTTCAATATCCGCTATCAGCTGGGCGTCGACGGCATCGCCATGCCCTTCGTGGTGCTGAACAGCTTCATGACCATTTTCGTGGTTGTGGCCGCTTGGGAGGTGGTGAAGAGCCGCGTCTCGCAATATTTGGCGGCGTTCCTGATCATGAGTGGCTTGATCAACGGCGTATTCGCTGCCGCCGACGCCATCCTGTTCTATGTGTTCTTTGAGGCGATGCTGATTCCGATGTACATCATCATCGGGGTTTGGGGCGGCCCGAACCGGGTCTACGCCGCTTTCAAGTTCTTCCTCTACACGCTGCTGGGCTCGCTGCTGACACTTGTGGCGCTGATCTACCTGTTCTACAAGTCCGAGGGCAGCTTCCAGATCGCCGATTTCCACGTGCTGCCCTTGTCCTTGCACGAGCAGATCCTGATCTTCCTGGCGTTCTTGATGGCCTTCGCGGTGAAGGTGCCGATGTGGCCGGTCCATACTTGGCTTCCCGATGCCCACGTCGAAGCGCCAACCGGCGGCTCGGTGATTCTTGCGGCCATCACCCTCAAGGTGGGTGCCTACGGCTTCCTGCGATTTGCGCTTCCCATCGCACCCGATGCGTCGCATGAGCTCGCGGGACTCATCATTGCCATGTCTCTGATCGCGGTGGTGTACATCGGCTTTGTGGCCCTGGTGCAGGCCGACATGAAGAAACTGGTGGCGTACTCATCCATTGCCCACATGGGCTTTGTGACGCTGGGTTTCTTCCTGTTCGAGCCGCTGACCGTTGAGGGCGGCATCGTGCAGATGATCTCCCACGGGTTTGTTTCGGGCGCGATGTTTCTGTGCATCGGCGTGCTCTACGACCGCATGCACAGCCGGCAGATTGCCGACTACGGTGGCGTGGTCAACCGCATGCCGAAGTTCGCGGCGCTGTTTCTTCTGTTCGCTATGGCCAATGCCGGCTTGCCGGCCACATCCGGCTTTGTCGGGGAGTTCATGGTGATTCTCGGTGCGGTCAAGGTGAACTTCTGGTTCGCTTTCGCCGCTGCCACAACGCTAATCCTTGGCGCTGCCTACACGCTGTGGATGTACAAGCGGGTGGTGTTCGGCGAGGTCGCTAATTCCCACGTCGCCGAGCTGGAGGACGTCAACGACCGCGAATTCTTGATGCTGACCGCCTTGGCGGTCTGCGTGCTGGCCATGGGCATCTGGCCAGCCCCGGTGACCGATGTGCTTCACGCTTCGGTTGACAACCTGCTTCATCACGTCGCGCAGAGCAAATTGTGATCCCGACCTTCGCCGACTATTTCGCCGCTCTGCCAGAGATCCTGCTGCTGATACTGGCCTCGGGCATCCTGCTCGTGGACCTCTTCCTGCGGCCTGATCAACGCAACATCACGTACTTGTTGACGCAGTTCGCCTGTTGCTGTGTGCGGTGGTGACCGTGTTCACCGTCCAGGGGCGGCCGGTGCTCGCGTTCAATGGCCTGGTCGTCGACGATCTGTTTTCCGACGTCCTCAAGGTGATGGTGTACCTGGCGGTGACGGTGGCGCTGGTCTATGTCCGCAGCTACAACGCGGCGCGCGGCCTCTTCAGCGGGGAGTTTTTCACGCTGGCGTTGTTCGCGACGCTGGGCATGCTGGTGATGATCTCGGCTAACCATTTCCTCACGCTGTACATCGGCCTTGAGCTGTTGTCTCTGAGCCTTTACGCGATGGTTGCCTTGCAGCGTGATTCGGCGCGGGCTACCGAGGCTGCGATGAAGTACTTCGTTCTCGGGGCGTTGGCTTCCGGCATGTTGCTGTACGGCATGTCGATGCTCTACGGCGCAACGGGTTCGCTTGAACTCGAAGCGGTGTCGGCAGCTTTGGCCGGTGGGCTGGGTTCGTCGAACGTGCTGGCGTTCGGGCTTGTTTTCGTGGTGGCCGGCATTGCATTCAAGTTGGGTGCAGCACCCTTCCACATGTGGGTGCCGGATGTGTATCAGGGTGCGCCGACCTCGGTGACCTTGTTCGTTGGGTCGGCGCCGAAGATCGCCGCGTTCGCCTTTACCCTGCGCTTGCTGGTCAATGGCATGGAACCGCTGGTGGCCGACTGGCAGGGCATGCTGCTGATCCTGGCGGTGGCGTCGATGGTGTTGGGCAATCTGGCGGCCATCGCTCAAACCAACCTCAAGCGGATGTTGGCCTACTCGACCATCTCCCACATGGGTTTTGTGCTGCTTGGGGTTCTGGCGGGTAGCCTCAATGGCTATGCCTCCGCGATGTTCTACGTTTTGGTCTACGTGCTGACTGCACTGGCTGGCTTTGGCGTGATGCTGCTGCTCTCGCGCGAAGGTTTTGAGTCGGAGGAGTTGGAAGACCTGAAGGGCCTTAACCGCCGTAGCCCGTGGTTCGCCTTCATTATGTTGTTGGTGATGTTCTCGATGGCTGGCGTCCCGCCGCTGGCTGGTTTCTTCGCCAAATTGTCGGTGCTGCAGGCTGCCTTGCAGCAAGGCCTGGTTTGGCTGGTGGTGGTGGCGGTGATGATGTCGCTGATCGGCGCCTTCTACTACCTGCGTGTGGTCAAGTTGATGTATTTCGACGAGCCTAAAGAAACCGCCGAGATCGCTCCTTTGGGTGACATGCGGGTGATGCTGTCAGTGAATGGTGCGGGTCTGCTGCTGTTGGGAATTGCGCCGCAGCCGCTGCTGACGCTGTGTATGGTGGCCATTAGCCACTCGATGTAAGGACGCGATCCGCGGTTTGGCGGATGCGTCCTCCCACCTGGGCGGCCTAGAGTGTGTGAACCGCCCTCCGCGGGCATCACCCAAGGCTCACCATGCGTCTGGTTCTGTCGTGTCTCTTGCTGGTGCTTGCTGTCGCCGGGGCTGACGCTGCCGTGGACCTCAATAGTGCATCGCAAACCGAGTTGGAGACCGTGCCAGGCATCGGCCCTGGTCGTGCACGAGCGATCCTGGAGTACCGCAAGGCCCACGGCGGGTTTCGTCATGTCGATGAACTCGACCATATCCGCGGTATTGGTGCCAAAGGCTTGGCCCGCATGCGGCCGCAGCTATCCATCGGTTCGCCACCGCCCAAGCCTAGCTCCACAAGCGACGCATCGGTGCGTACCGTCAGGTCGCCACCAACACCGCGCGCATCGGCCTCGCCCCGGCGCCACACAGGCAGTGCGGGGCAAGGCGCGGTGCGGGGCGGTATCATGCGGGGCCCGGTCAGTCCTTCCCCCCTGCAATGAGCGTCGCGCCGCAGTATCACACCATCGAGCATTTCATCGGCAACACGCCCTTGGTGCGCTTGCAGCGCCTGCCAGGCGACTCCGGGAACATCGTTCTGGGGAAGCTGGAGGGCAACAATCCGGCGGGCTCCGTCAAAGACCGGCCAGCGTTGTCCATGATCCGCGAGGCTGAGGCGCGGGGGCGCATCAAGCCCGGCGATACCTTGATCGAGGCGACCAGCGGCAACACCGGCATCGCGCTGGCCATGGTGGCGGCGATCCGCGGCTATCGCATGGTGCTGATCATGCCGGCCCACATGAGCGTCGAGCGTCAGCAGCTGATGAAGGCGTTTGGCGCGGAACTGATCCTGGTCAGCCAGGCCGAGGGCATGGAAGGCGCGCGCGACCTCGCCGAGGCGATGCAGGCACGTGGCGAGGGCGTGATCCTCGACCAGTTCGCCAATCCCGACAATCCGCTGGCGCACTGCAACGGAACCGGGCCGGAAATCTGGCGCGACACCGCCGGCACCATCACCCATTTCGTCAGCAGCATGGGCACCACCGGCACCATCATGGGCGTGTCGAAGTACCTCAAGGCGCAGAATCCCGCGATTCAGATCGTGGGTGTGCAACCGGAGGAGGGCGCCCAGATTCCAGGCATCCGCAAGTGGCCAGACGCCTACCTGCCAGCCATCTGCGATTTTTCGCGAGTGGACCGGATGATGTACGTGAGCCAGGCCGAGTCCGAGGCGATGGCGCGTCGGCTGGCCGCGGAGGAAGGCATCTTCTGCGGCATCTCTGCCGGCGGAGCGATGGCCGCCGCGCTGCGTCTTTCTGCCGAGGTGAGCGGTGCGACCATCGTCAGCATCGTCTGTGATCGCGGCGACCGCTACCTGTCGACCGGGGTCTTTCCCGCATGACGCCGATTCTGACCTTCGACATCGAGACCATTCCCGACGTGGTCGGACTTCGGCGCCTGCTCGAATTGGGCCCCGAGGTCAGCGACGCGGCGGTGGCCGAGGCGGCCTTCGACGCGCGGCGTCAGAAGACCGGCGGCAGCGATTTCCTGCCGCATCATCAGCACCGAGTGTTGTGCATCTCCTGCGCTTTACATACGGCCGAAGGCTTCAAGATTTGGTCGCTGTGCGGCGAGGACGAAGCCGGACTGATTCAACGGTTTTTCGATGGAGTCGAACGGTTTACGCCGATTCTTGTGAGTTGGAACGGCAGCGGCTTCGATTTGCCCGTCCTTAACTACCGCGCGTTGATTCATGGGGTGCGGGCGCCGCGATTCTGGGATCAGGGTGACGACGACCGTGATTTCAAGTGGAACAACTACATCAGCCGCTACCACTCCCGTCACACCGACCTGATGGACGTGCTGGCGATGTATGGCAGAGGCGGCGTGCCTTTGGACGAACTCGCCCAGCTGATGGGCTTCCCGGGCAAGCTCGGCATGGACGGCAGCAAGGTCTGGGATGCTTACTGTCATGGCGGGATCGACGATATCCGCCGCTATTGCGAAACGGATGTCGTGAATACGCATCTCGTCTACCTTGCGTTTGAGCACCTGCGGGGGCATGTCTCCACCGCGGCTTGGCACAGCCGGATGGAGACCGTCCGCAGCGCGCTGGCGGCGGTCGACGAGCCCCACTGGCCCGAGTTCCTCGGCCGTTGGACGCGTAGCAGTCCATGAGTCGTTCGCGTCGGCGCCAGGACCCGGTCGCGTTGCCGGTGCGAGAGGCTGTGGTCGAATCGCTCGACCATGAGGCGCAAGGTGTCGCCCATGTCGACGGAAAAGTGGTGTTCATTGACGGTGCCTTGCCCGGCGAGACGGTGCACTACCGCGTGCGACGCAGCATGCCGCGCTTCGAGACCGCCGATCTGGTGACAGTGCTAAAGCCAAGTCCGTTGCGAGTGGAGCCGCGGTGTCCCCATTTTGGGATCTGTGGTGGGTGCGCTACTCAACACCTGCATGTCAGTGCACAGGTGGCCGCTAAGCAGCGTGTGCTGGAGGACAACCTGCGCCACATCGGCCAGGTGTGTGCCGAGCAGATGCTTGCGCCGATTCAGGGTCCAGATTGGGGGTATCGGCATCGAGCCCGACTATCTGCGCGAGATGTGCTCAAGAAAAACAGCGTTTTAGTGGGTTTTCATGAGAAGCGCTCGAGTTTTATTGCGGACATGCACGGCTGCCATGTGCTCCCGCCGCGCATCGGCCGACTGATTGATCCGCTGCGTGAACTGGTGTCCAACCTTACGCTGCGTCAGCGTATGCCGCAGGTAGAGGTGGCGCTGGGCGATGAGCTGGACGTGCTGGTTTTTCGCGTCATGGACTCGCTCTCGGCTGCCGACGAGACCCTGTTTCGCGCGTTTGCTGACCGTTGGGCGGTCAGCATCTGGTTGCAGCCCAAAGGGCCCGAGAGCGTGTTCCGGTTCTACCCGGCTGATGGCCCGTCCTTGAGCTACGCGCTACCGGATTACGCGTTGCGGCTGGAATTCGCTCCGACCGAGTTCACTCAGGTGAACCCGTACATCAACCAGGTGCTGGTACGGCGCGCCATGCAGTTGCTCGATCCCCAGCCCGGCGAACGGATCGCCGACTGGTTTTGCGGACTCGGCAATTTCAGCCTGCCGATTGCGCGCTTGGGCGCCGATGTGCTGGGGGTCGAGGGCAGTGCGGCTCTGACACGGCGGGCGCTGGAGAATGCACGACTCAATGGTGTTGAGGCGCGGGTGTCGTTCGATGTCGCCAATCTGTTTGAGGTTGACGAAGCGAAGCTGGCAGCTTGGGGACAGTTCGACAAATGGCTGGTCGACCCGCCACGCGACGGTGCGATTGAGCTGTGTAAGGCGCTTTCGACCGAAGCCGACCGCGCGCCAAGGCGTATCGTTTATGTGTCGTGCAATCCGGCGACCTTGGCGCGGGATGCCAGCGTTCTGGTGCACACGAAGGGCTACAGATTGCGCAGTGCAGGGGTCGTCAATATGTTCCCGCACACAGCGCACGTCGAGTCCATCGCCTTGTTCGAGCGGCTATAAAAAAACGGCCCCGCAGGGCCGCTTCGAATCTGAATCTGGCTGGATTTCGCCGGCGTTGGATCCAGCGACCAGGCGTGCTTCAATCGCGGTTGCCCGCCAAAGCCAGCAACAGCTGCAGAAGGTTGACGAACAGGTTGTAGATGTCGAGATAGATCGAGAGCGTCGCCATGACGTAGTTGGTCTCGCCACCTTGAACCACACGCGACACGTCGTAGAGGATGAAGGCGGAGAAAATCAGCACCGACAGCGCAGAAATGGTGAGCGCCAAAGCCGGAAGGTGCAAAAAGATGTTCGCCAAGCTGGCCACGATCAGCATGACCAAGCCGATGAGCAGAAACTTACCCATGTTGCTGAAGTCGCGCTTCGAGACGGTGGCGATGGTGGCGAGCACAAAGAACACCAGAGCCGTACCGCCAGCAGCGATCCCGACCAGCTGGCCACCATTGGCGAAGCCAGCCGAGTATTGGAGGATCGGGCCAAGGAACACACCCATCACAAACGTGAAGCCGAGCAGCAGAAACACACCGGCGATGCTGTTGCGCAGAGCGGATACGCCGAACATCAGCCCGAACATCAACGCAATCATCAGCAGCGTGCTCATCAGCGGGCTTTCCGCCATGAAGGCAAAGCTCATTTGAGTGCCGACAAACGCACCGAGGATGGTGGGCACCAGCGACAGAGCCAGTAGCCAATAGGTATTGCGCAGAACTCGGTTAGCCGATGCGCCGGTAGCGAGACTGGTGTCAAAGCCGACAGGGGTGTTCATGACTTGCAGACTCCTTATAAAAAATGGACGTGCGTGAGACTACGTAAGGATGGCGCAAGTTTCAATCGTGCTTCGACGACAGGGTGAGACGCGTCATCCAGCGTTAGAATCGCGCTTGTGGAAGCGTGGGGGAGCGGTTTAACCCAGCTGTCTTGAAAACAGCCGACGAGCAATCGTCCGTGAGTTCGAATCTCACCGCTTCCGCCAGAACGTGGCTTTTAGGGCTGACGACCGAGCCAGCCGAACAGGGCGACTAGCGCAATCAGCGCGTACAGGACCGCGAACCCCGTGAATCCGCGCCATGCGTCTGCGCGCGATAAGCCCGCGCGAGCGCAGGTACAGCGGGTGAATGAGCGGGCAGAGCAGAATAACCGCGAATTCGACGATGACTTCCCAAGCGCCGTGTGGCATGGACGTGCGCGTCGTAAGCGTTTAGTTGCCGGAGGGCGCCATGCCGATCAACCAGGCGTGGCTGCCTCGCGGGCATCCGGGTGGACGGCCTGCGCGGAATGCATGCCGAGGAAAAGGACGAGGCCGGCGAGGAAGGTGGTCATGTCTTGCTCCGGTTGGTTACGCCAGATTCTCGCACTGGCGAGACGGCGGCGGGCGCCGGATTCGTCGCCATTTTTGGCGCAAGGCGGTGGCTGCACGCTAGAGTAGTCCGGCTATGAACACGCCCGAGTCACTGCCCGCGAACGGACTGCAACAGCGCCTCGCACCGCTGGCGCCCATCCTGCTGGCCTATCGCGGCCGCTGCGCGCTCGCGCTGTTCGTCCTGCTGGCCGCGGCGGGGTCCACTTTGGCGGTCCCGCAGGCCTTCAGGCTGCTGATCGATACCGGCTTAACCTCGATCGAGGTGGACACGCGCTTTTTGGAGCTCGTGGCGCTATCGCTGCTGCTGGCGGTGTTTACGGCTGTGCGTTTTTACCTGATGAGTTGGCTCGGCGAGCGGGTGGTGGCCGATATCCGCGAACGGGTGTTTGCCACGGTTTTAACCCAACCGCCCGAATTCTTTGAGACCTTGCGGGTGGGCGAGGTGTTGTCTCGGCTGACAGCCGACACCACTTTGGTGCAGACCTTGGTGGGTACCAGTGTGTCGATGGCGCTGCGCAGTACCGTGATGCTCGCGGGTGGCGTGTTGATGATGGCGCTGACCAGTGCTTGGCTCACTGGCCTTATGGTCGCCTTGTTGGCGTTGGTGGTTCTGCCGATGTGGGCCATGGGCCGGCGAGTGCGGCGTATGTCGCGCTCCAGTCAGGACCGGGTCGCCGATACCAGTGCGATGGCCGGCGAGGTGCTCAACGCCATGCCGACGGTGCAAGCCTTCGTCCGCGAGGGATGGGAGGCTGTCCGGTATGGTCAGGCGGTGGAGAGCGCGTTCGAGGCGGCACGGCAGCGCATTGTGCTGCGGTCCAACCTGACTGCCCTGGGTATCAGTCTGGCCTTCGGGGTGATCGTTCTCGTCTTGTGGCTGGGTGCGCGCGAGGTGGCTAGTGGCGACATGAGCAACGGTGCGCTGGCCCAGTTCGTCTTGTACGCGGCGCTGGTGGCAGGGTCGATGGGCGCACTGTCCGAAGTCTGGGGCGACCTGCAGCGCGCCGCCGGCGCGACTGAACGCTTGTCTGAGTTGATGCGGCCCGCTCCCGAGCGACACGCGCCGCCTAGACTGGTTACTGAGACCACTCCGACATCGGTTGCAGTGGGAGAGGCCATTGCGGTGGAGTTTGACGCGGTGCGCTTTTCTTACCCGTCGCGCCCGGATACGGTGGTCCTCGACGATTTTTCGCTGCGACTGCCGGTGGGCGAGACCTGGGCCTTGGTCGGAGCGTCCGGCGCGGGCAAGACCACAGTCTTCCAGCTGATTCTGGGCTTTCGGACCGCGCAACAGGGGCGCGTGAGGGTGGCTGGCCTCGACCCCGCGACCTGTTGTCTGGCGCAATTGCGCGCTGGCATCGGTGTGGTCGCTCAGGAGCCGGCGATCTTTGCGGCCAGTGTGGCCGACAACATCCGTTACGGACGGCTCGATGCCAGCGACGACGAAATTCGCGCGGCAGCAACTGCGGCACACGCCGACCGTTTCATCGACGCTCTCCCGCAGGGTTACGCCACCGTGCTGGGAGAGCGCGGCTTGCAGCTGTCCGGGGGGCAGCGCCAGCGCATCGCCATCGCCCGCGCGGTGTTGCGGGATCCGCCTTTGTTGCTGCTGGATGAGGCCACTTCGGCGCTGGATACCGAGTCGGAGCAGGCCGTGCAGGCGGCCCTCGAGCGCCTGCTGCCCGGGCGCACCGCATTGGTCATCGCGCACCGTTTGTCGACAGTGCAAAAAGCGGACCGCATCTTGGTTTTGGATAGCGGCTGTGTTGTCGAGCAGGGCCTGCACGCCGAGCTGTTGCGCGCGGGTGGGCTTTACGCGCGTCTGGCCGCTGCACAATTCGGCCTGGCGCCGCCCTAGCCGATGGTTAGGAGGATGCGGTCCAGCCAGCCGGCGGGCAGGATCCGCTTGAGCCAAGCGAACAGATGGCTGGGGACAGTCACCGGATAGCGAATGCGCGGCCGATGGGCCTCACAGGCGTGCACCAGCTTAGGCATAACGGCTTCAGGGCCAAGGGTGAAGGGCACCGCAGAGCCTTCGGTGTTGAGTCGCGCCAGCTGCTGCTGGTAGACCTCGCGGTGCGGGCTGCTCTCGGCGCGTACGTGGCGGTGGAAGGCCTTGAGCGAGTTGGCGCGGAAACGCGACAGGATAGGTCCGGGCTCAATCAGGCTGACTTCGATGCCGGTGCCGTGCAGCTCTAGGCGTAGGGTGTCGGCGAAGCCCTCCAGCGCGTACTTGCTTGCGTTGTACGCGCCCCGGTAGCGCAGCGCGACGAAGCCCAGTACCGATGTGTTGATGACGATACGCCCCCGCTTGGCGCGGCGCATCGCCGGGATCAGCTGATTGGCCAGTTCGATGGTGCCGAACACATTGGTCTCGAACTGCTCACGCAGAGCCGGTCGCGACAGGTCTTCCACCGCACCCGCTTGTCCGTAGCCGGCGTTCAGAAAAACGGCATTGATGCGCCCCTGGGTCATCCCAAGAACTTTGGCCGCGCCCTCGATGACGCTGTGGCTCGACGCGAGGTCGATGAGCACTGACTCGAAGCCCGCATCCTGGAGCGCGCGGACGTCTTCGTTGCGACGGGCGGAGGCGATGACGCGCCAGCCGCGGCGGGCCATGCCCTCGGCACACGCGCGTCCAATGCCGCTCGAGCACCCCGTGATGAGAATGATGGGCTGATGGTTCATGGGAAGACGTCAGGGAAAAAACGGAGTCTGCCGAATTTCCTGACGCATTGCCTTGCTATCCTGCCCTGATGAATAGACCGGCATCCTTTGACGCGCAGCACAGGACTTGGCGACCACCCGCGCCGCGCCCGGCGTCGGGTCTGCGTGTGGCATGGTGGTTGCTGACTCGACAGCGCCGCGATCTGCTGGAAGTGCTGACAGCGGATGCCTACAGCAAGCCGATGATTCAAGTGCCGGTGGGTCGCCGTACGGTGTTCATGATCAGCGACCCGGATCTGATCCGTCAGGTGTTCGTTGACCAGCGCCACCTCTATCCGAAGAGCGACCTGATGGTGTCGGCACTCAGCCCGCTCGTCGGCGATGGGGTTCTGGTCAGCGAGGGCGATACTTGGGAACACGACCGTCAAATGTTGTCGCCGGCGTTCGCTCAGATGCGTCTGGAGCAGGTATTTCCCTTGATGCAGGCGACGGTTGTCGAGCACGTCAAGCGGATTGAGGCGATGGGTGATGGTGTGATCCTTGACCTCGAAGAGACCTTGAGCCATCTGACCGCAGACATCGTGTTTCGCGCGATCTTTTCCGAGCCGATCGATGGCGCCGATGCCGCGGAAGTGTTCGTCGCATTTATGCGGTTTCAACGCAATGCCCCGCAGTTCGATCTGTCGGTGGTGTTGCGATCCGACCCGGCGAAGCCCGAAGCGCTATCTCCCGACTTGCTGGCCGATTCGCGGGCGGTCCGGGCGCTAATCGGCAAGTTGCTTGACCGACGCTACCTGGCCTTGCAAAGCGGTGCCCGATTCGACGACTTCGCCCAAGCAGCCATCGACGCGCGGGACAGCGAGGGTCGCGGCTTTGACCGCGAGCGCTTAATCGACCAATTGACGGTGCTGTTTCTCGCTGGCCACGAGACATCGGCCAGTGCGCTCACGTGGGCGTTGTTTATGTTGAGCCAGCAGCCCGCGGTCGTGCGCCGACTGCGTGACGAGGCGTCTGCGCGTCTGGGCGGCCGCACCATGATGTTTGCCGATGCCCGGGAACTTCCGCTGTCGAGAAGCGTGTTTCGCGAGACGCTACGGCTGTATCCACCGCCCGCGTTCCTGACGCGGATGGCTGCGCAAGATACCTGGATCCGAGACCAATCCGTGTCTGCGGGCAGTCTGGTGATCGTATCGACGTGGGTGGTGCATCGGCACCAGTCCTTGTGGCAGGACCCGGATCGCTTCGACCCGGACCGCTTCCTCGAGGGGGCGCCGCCGCTTCGGCCGGGCAGTTGGATCCCGTTCGGTTTGGGCGCGCGGGCCTGCACCGGCGCTGCGTTTGCGCAATTGGAGGCGCAACTTATCCTGACTGAAATCTTGCGCAGATTCGATTTCAATCCGGTGTATCCCGAACGGGTGATGCCGGTGTCACGGGTCACCGTTCGGCCCCGCGGCGGCTTGCTATGTCAGGTGCGCCATCGCGATCCGGCCGCGGCTTGAGTCGGCCCGGGTGCGCTTCAAGCCATGGCTTACGGGCGAATCAAGCGGCGTTTGCAGACACCGGCACCAGAATCGACAGTTGTCGTTGAGCCGCTGTGTCCGCTGTGCGGGCGGCCGATCCCGCCGTCGCAGCAGGATGCGCACCACTGGGTGCCGAAGTCGAAAGGTGGACGCAATACCAGCGTGCTGCACCGGATCTGTCACCGGCAGATACACGCTTTGTTCAGCGAGACCGAACTCGCGCAGCGTTATTCCGACCCGCAATCCTTGCTGGCGCATCCGCAGATGGCGCGATTTGCAGCGTGGGTGGCCGGCAAGCCGCCGGGGTTCGCTGAGCGCACGCGAAAAAGCAAAATTCGCTTGTAAATAAAAGTCTTATTGATTTGGCGGAGAGGGTGGGATTCGAACCCACGGTACGGGGTTACCGTACGCCTGATTTCGAGTCAGGTACATTCGACCACTCTGCCACCTCTCCGTGTGCGTCGGCAGCGAGGCGCGGATTGTAGCAGACAGTTTCGCCCATGCACGCCCCAGTGTCGGGCGCGACTGAACCGCGGATCACCAGGGTATGGCGTTGCCTTGGTGATCAACGAAGTGCGCGCGAGAGTCGGGTTGCAGACGGTCCAGTGTCGCCAGTAGGCCGGCGACGGATTCGTCGGCGTCAATCGCCGCATGATTGCCGGTGTACGGCGCGGACAGCGGCGAGTGCACCGTGCCGGGTTGCATCGCAGCGAACACCGCCAGGGGTCTTAAACGGTGGACTTCGATGGCCGCGGTCTGCAGCAGCATATTGCCAGCCGCTTTGGCTGCTCGGTAGGCATACCAGCCGCCGAGATGGTTGTCCTCGATGCTGCCGACGCGTGCCGACAGAACGGCGAATAGGCAGCGCTGATTACGAGGCAGCAGCGGGGTAAAGTGGCGCAGCACCAAGCCTCGTCCGATCGCGTTGATCGCAAACGCGGCCTGCAGTCGGTCCGGGTCGAGGTCGGCCAAGCGTTTTTCTGGACCCTGGCCTGCAACGGTGAGTGCGCCAGTGGCGTCGATCACCACATCAAATGGCGCGCTGGCAAGCATCAGGCTTGCGGCGTGCTCCAGCGTCTCGGGGCGTGTGAGCTCGATCGGGGGGTGACTGGAGCGGCTCAAACACTCGACTTCAGCGCACCGGCTGTCGGCGGAGAACGCGCGTACAAAAGCGCCACCCAGAGTGCCCGTGGCTCCGAGCACCAGCGCGCGGTAGCCCTGCGCAAGAGAGGTCATCGTCATGGTGCGTTGGAGGTGCGGCCGCGGCAAAAATTCCTTGCCGGTGCGGCGATCATGACCCATGCCCAGTTATGGTGCATCGTTGCGCCCGCCCTAGGATCTAGGGCGCTGCTTTCTCTCGCAAATCCATGGCACGCCGTTTGCTTTGACGGGAGGCACACTCTCCAGGGATCTGACGATGTACGACGAGATGCACGACGCCTCTGGCGCGGTGCGCCCGCACTACCAGGGCTACCAGCGTTGGCTGGAGGGCATCGACCGTGAGCGCATCGAGCAGCGGCGCGCCGAGGCCGATCTGCTGTTCCGCCGGGTGGGCATCACCTTTAATGTGTACGGTGATAGCTCGGGAACCGAACGGCTGATCCCGTTTGATCTGCTGCCGCGTGTTATCCCGACAGGCGAGTGGCGCATGCTGGAGCATGGCCTGCGCCAGCGTGTCGCGGCGCTCAACGCGTTCCTCGGTGACATCTACCACGATGGCGAGATCCTCGCGGCTGGCAAGGTTCCGGCGGCCAAGGTGCGCCAACACCCGCAATACCGCGAGGTGATGCGTGGGCACAGTGTTCCCGGCGGGGTCTATGCGCACATCGCCGGTATCGATCTGGTTCGCGATGGCGCGGGCCGCTACTGCGTGCTGGAAGACAATCTGCGCACCCCATCCGGGGTGTCCTACATGCTCGAAAACCGCAAGGTGATGATGCAGCTGTTCCCGGAATTGTTCGACGCTCAGCGTATCGCTCCGGTTGACCATTACCCCGAACTCTTGCTTAACAGTCTGCGCGCCGTCGCACCGGATGGCGTGCGCGATCCGACTGTGGTTCTACTGACGCCAGGTCGCTTCAACAGCGCCTATTTTGAGCACACGTTTCTGGCCCAACAGATGGGCATCGAGTTGGTGGAGGGCCCCGACCTGTATGTGCAGGACGACCGTGTCTGGCTGCAGACCACGCGCGGCCCGCAGCGGGTCGACGTGATCTACCGTCGCATCGACGATGATTTCCTTGACCCGGAGGCGTTTCGCGCTGACTCGGTGCTGGGGGTGGCTGGTCTGATGCGCGCCTATCGAGCAGGTGGGGTGACCATCGCCAATGGCGTGGGCACTGGCGTGGCTGACGACAAGTCTATCTACCCCTATGTGCCGGAGATGATTCGCTTCTACCTCGGCGAAGAGCCGGTTCTCGACAACGTACCGACGTGGCTCCTGGAGAACCGTGACGACCTCGCGTATGTCCTGGAGCACCTGCCCGAGTTGGTGGTCAAAGAGGCGCAGGGCTCTGGGGGCTACGGCATGCTCATCGGGCCGACGGCGAGCAAGCAGGAGATTGCCGACTACCGCGCGCGCATTCTTGCCGCGCCGGCTGACTTTATCGCGCAGCCGACGCTGTCGTTGAGCACCTGCCCGACCTTTGTTGAGAGCGGAGTCGCGCCTCGTCATATCGACTTGCGGCCATTCGTCTTGTCCGGGCGCGATGTCTGCATCGTGCCGGGAGGGCTGACCCGGGTTGCGCTCAAAGAGGGCTCGCTGGTGGTCAACAGCAGTCAGGGCGGTGGCACCAAAGACACCTGGGTACTTGAACACGTTTGAGCTTAAGGAGAAGTCCATGCTTTCGCGCACCGCATCGCACCTCTATTGGATGGCCCGTTATGTTGAGCGGGCCGAGAACACTGCGCGCATGCTGATGTGGCGGGTCACAACGCGCTGTTGCCGACTGCACGCACCAACGAAGAGCGTGATTGGGCCGCGCCGCTCCTGATCACTGGGCGCCACGATGCCTACAAGGCTGAGGGGCGCGAGATCAACGCCGCCGATGTGACGGCCTACATGGCGCTCGACCCGGAGAATCCCGCCAGCATCCACGCCTGTCTGTATGCCGCCCGCGAGAACGCGCGAGCGGTGCGCAGCACCATTACCAGTGAGATGTGGGAGGTGGTCAACACGACTTGGCTGGGTCTGCGCGAGTTTGACAGCAAGGTGCTGAAATTTCGTGGTAGCAGCGCGTTCTTGGCGTGGGTCAAGGAGCGCAGCCACCTGTTCCGTGGCGTGACCTTTGGCACCATGCTCCATGATGAGGCGTTCCGGTTCAACCGTTTGGGGACCTATGTCGAACGCGCCGACAATCTGGTGCGCATCCTCGATGTCGATTTCAACGGACTGGTCCAGCGTACCGCCGACGAGGCCACCGGCGACTATTACCAATGGACCGCTCTGCTGCGTTCGGTGTCGGCGCTAGAGGCCTATCGCAAGGTGTATCGTCACCAAATCGTGCCGGATCGCATTGCCCAGTTGCTGCTGCTGGATCGCCATCTGCCGCGATCCCTGATGTACTGCGTCGCTGAGGTGTATCAGGCGCTGCAATCGGTACTTGGGTCGGCGGATGCCGCGCCCTTGCGCTCGGTGATGGGTTTGTACGCTCGCCTCGACAACGCCGTGATGGACGACTTGATGACTGCTGACCGGACACTGCAATTGCAACCCCTACTGGCCCGCGTATCGGATGTGGCGGCGCAGATCGATGCGACATTGTTCGCCCCAAGGCTGGCCGGCACACCGGCTCCAGCGGGTCTGTTGCGGGGGGCCGCATGACCTATTGCGTGGCCGCCCTGCTGCAGGGCGGGTTGGTGTTGGCTTCGGACACGCGCACCCATGCTGGGGTCGATCATGTCGCAAGTTTCTGCAAAATGCGGGTCTATCAGCGCCCCGGCGATCGGGTGGTGGTGCTGCTGTCGGCCGGCAACCTGGCGACCACACAGGCGATGGTGCACTTGCTGGACAGCCAGAGCTGGGTCGATACCGCTCAGCCCACCTTGTGGAACGCTAGCAGCATGTTCGAGGTGGCTCAGCGCATTGGCGACGCTTTGCGCAGCGTTCAGGACCGTGATGGTCCCTACCTGAATCAACACTCGATTGACTACGGCGCCTCAATCCTGGTCGGCGGACAGATTGCCGGCGAGGACTGCCGACTGTTCAACATATACCCGCAGGGTAACTTCATCGAGGCGACGCCAGACACCCTGTATTTCCAGATTGGCGAGGTCAAGTATGGCAAGCCCATCCTGGATCGCGTGCTGACTTGGGAGACTCAATTGTCCGAGGCGGCCAAGTGCACCTTGATTTCATTCGACAGTACGGTTCGATCGAACATCTCGGTGGGGCTGCCAATCGACCTTGCCGTGTATCAGCGGGACAGCCTGACCTTGTCTCAGCCTCGCCGGATCTTTGACAACGATCCGTACTACTCGATGCTGCACAGTAGCTGGGGGCAGGGCCTGCGCCGGGTGTTTGCGGAGATGCCGGATCCTGACTGGATCTAGCGCGGCTGCGCGTTGCCGGTTGGCGCGTCGGCCGCGATGCGGCGATGAACCACGGCGACGTCGTCCGCGTAGAAGCGTTGCCAGCCGGGCAGGTTGTCAAGGACCCATATGGCTGGGCTGTTGGGAGGCAAAAGCGTCCAGCCCGGCTGATAACGTTCAATCAGTGTTACGAGTTTTTCGCCCAATTTGCTGGCGTCGGTCACCTCGCTGACAAAGTCGTCACCGAATAAGTCGGCGCGGCCATCAATGAACGTGGGTATACCGCGGAAGATCAGATAGCCGCCAAAGTTGTAGTGGTTGAAAACGGGACCTTCGATGCCCGCTTGGGCCACTGCGGCGAGTGCGGCTTCGGGGCTGTTGCCTGCCGCGGGTTTTAGGTCGGTTTGTTTGATGGCGATCATCCCGGCAATCGCAAGGCCCACTGCCATCACGAACACCGATGCGCGGCCCGGATCGGCCATGCGCAAGAATATTCGGTCGAGCACGGTGGCATGGTTGGCGGGAAAACAGCGCTCCAAGGCTTGGTTGAGCGGACCAATCAGCACTAGCGGCCCCAGCAACGCCAGCAGGTCGGCGTGGCGCTGGTGTTTGAGCGCAAGGTGCAACACGCCCAGCAGCAGCAGCACCCGCGTCCAGCGCATTTCCGGCTTAAGCAACAGCGCGATGGCAAGGCTCAGGAGAATCCAGACCTCCACCGCCTGAAAAGTCTGGAAGTTCGGCGATTGCCACTCGCCGATCAATGCAAGGCTCTTGTTCATGCCGACCACTTGGAACGGAAAAAGAAGTGCCTCCGGCCCCAGCGGAGTGGCGCAGCAGACGGCGACACTTCCCAGCAGGAACACGGTCCAGCCGCGCAATTGGGTCCAGCGAATCCGGGCAGTCGGGGACGCCAGAATCGTTTCAAAGGCAAATACCGGCACCAGCAGCAGGCCCAGCAGAAAACTGCCATGCAGGCAGCTCCAGACCGCGATCAGAGGCAGGGCCCAGACACTCGGGCTGCGCCCCGCCTCGGCGCGGTCCATCAGATGCACAACCCACAGACACATCGGCAACAAGGCCAGTACATGCGGGCGTGCCAACAAGTGGGGATTGAAGGTGAGCAAGACCAGAGGCAGCAACATCAGGGCGCGGCGCGGGACGGCGCGTCGCATCAGGGCCCGGGTCATTGCCGCCATGGACAGCGCGAACGCGGTCGCCATCAATGCCGCAACACCCAGCCATTCGCCGGCCTGGAACGCAGCGGCGATGAGCACCTCTGACAGCCATTCGTGCGCCAACCACGGTGAGCCGGCAAAGGTCCATGAAAAGGGGTCGGTGGTGGGTATCGTGCGGTGCTCAATGATCCAGCGGCCGGCGGCGAGGTGCCAGTAGCTGTCGGGATCGATGAAGACATTCGCTCCGCGTCCAATGAACAGCATGGCCGCAGCGAGGGCTGCCAACAGTGGCCAAGTGATCCATGCCCTCGGCGTGGCCAAGGCGTCGGTTTGCGCGGCGATTGGGGGCATTCGACTAATCTTTTAGACGGTTTTACGAGCCGGCGCCGATGTCGGCGACTACCCGGTTGCGTTCATCACCCAACAGATCGAGCAGCGCGACGGCTTTGGCGCGGTAATACCAGTGGCTGTGGATGGCATCGCCCAGCAGGTCGGATTCTTTGACGTCCACGTCAGTGATTGCGGCGATGGATGCGCCGGACCAGATACACCGGACGGCGTTTGGATTCGAGGTAGGTGCGGCCGAGGTACTCGCCGAGGATTCCGATGCCCATCATCTGTAGCCCGCCCAGCAGTGTCAAAGCGACGATCACCGAGGCGTAACCCGGCACATCGATCCCATTCACTATCACCTTAAACACGATGAATAGGGCAAATGCTATGGAGAGCATCGACACCGTCAGTCCTAGGTAAGTCCAGACCCTTAGCGGCGCGGTGCTGAAGCTGGTGAGCCCTTCTAATGCCAGGTTCCATAGTCTCCAGCCGCTGAATTTGCTTTGTCCGGCGTGCCGGGCTGGGCGCTGGTAGTCAACAATGGCGGTGCGAAAGCCGACCCAGGCGAACAGCCCCTTCATGAAGCGCCGTGATTCGGGCAGGTCGCGCAGCGCGTCGACCACGACGCGGTCCATCAGGCGAAAATCCCCAACATTCGGCGGAATGGATGGTTCTGAGATGAGGTTGTGGATGCGATAAAAGGCGCTGGCGCTGGTCCGCTTGAGCCAAGCGTCCTGCCCGCGGTCGGAGCGACGGGCCAACACCACCTCGAAGCCTTCTCGCCACCGCTCGATCAGAACCGGGATAAGAGCTGGCGGGTCCTGGAGATCGACGTCCATCGGAACCACGGCATCGCCCTGTGCGGCGTTGATGCCCGCGCTCAAGGCGGCTTCTTTGCCGAAATTGCGGCTGAGGTCGACCACCGTCACCCGGGGATCAGCGTCGACCTGGGCGAGCAAACGTTCGAGGGTGTCGTCGGTGCTTCCATCATTGACGAACACGTACTCCAAGCTGAGGCCTTTCAAGCCAGCCAGATGGTGGTCACACTCGGCGATAAAGGCGTCGATCGAGTCCTGCTCGTTGAACACCGGCACCACCAACGAGAGGCGCGTCATGGGCGTGTCAGGCGTTTGCATTGGCGTCCGGCTTCAGATCGAAGGCGATGCAGATGCGCTCTTCTTG
>RFMI01000070.1 GCA_009927815.1 Betaproteobacteria bacterium
ATCATCGGCGCCGTCACCATAAAAATGACCAGCAACACCAGCATGACATCGATGTAGGGCACCACGTTGATGTCCGCTTTAAGCCGACGCTGACGGCGCATCGCGAACCCCTCAGCGAACCGAGCGCGCCTGGCGCTGCAGAATGTTCGAGCACTCTTCCATGAAGCTCTCGAGACGAATGGCGAGACGGTCGATGTCGGCGCTGAACCGGTTGTAGGCGATAACCGCCGGAATCGCGGCGAACAAGCCCATGGCAGTAGCCACCAAGGCCTCGGCGATGCCCGGCGCGACCTGCGCAAGCGTCGCCTGCGAGACGTTGGCCAAACCGCGGAACGCATTCATGATGCCCCAGACCGTTCCGAAAGACCGATGTAGGGCGACACCGAACCCACCGAGGCGAGAACGACAGGTGCGCCTCCAAAGCATCCATCTCGCGGCGATAGGTGGCCTGCATCGCCCGTCGAGTGCTGTCAGCCATCGACGTCGGATCGATGCCAGTCTGTTTGCGCAGCTTGACGAACTCCTCGAAGCCGGCGCGAAACACGCGACCCATCGCGCCACCGTCGTTGCCGGGCAAGCTCTGGTGCAGCAGCTGCAAGTCACCACCCTTCCAGAACCGCTGCTCGAAGTCCTCGGCCAATTGCTGCTGCTCGCGAACCGCGAAGTGTTTGCGGAAGATGTGCCACCACGACAGCATCGAGGCCAGCAGCAATAGCAGCATGACCAACTGCACCAGCAGGCTGGCATTCTGAACCAGAGTCAGGAGAGACAGATCGGCATTGGCAGTGGGCATGGCAGGTGGCCTTGACGGTCAGTTTGACGGAGAGATCGGCTGCAATTGGTCACGGAGCGCGTCCATCAGAGGCTCCGGCATGCGACAAGGTCGCAGCGTATCAGCACCGACGCAGATCACGTCGCTGCCGCCGCGCACCAGAATCTCGTCACCGCGCTCGATGGTCTGCTCAAACCGCAAAGCAACCCGGCTCAATTCGACCAGCTGGCACTGCACCGTGAGCGCGTCGTCCAACCGTGCCGGCGCCTGATAATCGGCCTCGACCCGACGCACGACGTAGACGATGCCATAGGTTTCGCGCAAGGCGCTCTGGTCGAATCCGAGGTGCCGCAGCCACTCGGTGCGCGCGCGCTCCATGAATCGCAGGTAATTGGCGAAGTAGACGACGCCACCCGCGTCGGTGTCTTCGTAATAGACCCTGGTGGGCCAAGTAAAGCGTGTCATAGGCCTTCGGAACTCGCCCTCAAGGTCGCGGCGACCGCGCGTTCGCTTCGTGGGATTGGTGTGCATCGACAAGGATATCGCGGACCGGCTTGGGCAAGCCCAATTGCCAGACCTCCGTCCAATCGAACCATCGGCCGCCGTGCTCAGCAGACGGGTCAGAGCTGGCGCGCATGACCGCGATCTCGAGTCGCCGATGCGTCAGATCGTGGCGCAGCGTCCGTTGCACGATGCCGCCAGCCCCCTCCGGCAAGCACCAGAGGCCACCCCAGACACCGCTCTGGGGACGCTGCTGTAGCCACACCC
>RFMI01000036.1 GCA_009927815.1 Betaproteobacteria bacterium
TCGTAGTGGCGCACCGCGAAGTCGCGCGCGGCAGCGCCCAGCCGGGCGCGTTGGGCTGGATCGTTGAGCAGCTCGATCACCCGCGACGCCAATGCCGCTGGGTCAAAGAAATCGACCAGACGGCCGGTCTCGCCCTCGACGATAGCCTCGCGCAGGGGTGCGGTATCGCTGGCCACAATCGCGCAGCCGAGCGACATCGACTCCAGCAGGCTCCAGCTCAGCACAAACGGGTAGGTCAGGTAGACGTGCACCGTGCTCACCTGCAACAGGCGGGTGAAGTCGGCGTAGGGCAGGTTGCCGACAAAATGCACGCGCTGCCAGTCCGCGGCGCTGATGGCGGGGCGCACTTCGTCGATGAAGATGTCCTTCCAGGTGCGGCCGTTGGCCGGCCGCGCGCCGTAGCTGACGTCGTCACCGCCAACGATTACCACCCGTGCTTTCGGCCGTGCCTGCAGCAGCGCCGGGAGGCGCGCATGAAGGTGTGGTAGCCGCGGTAGGGCTCGAGGTTGCGGTTGACAAAGGTGATGACCTCGTCGGCACGGCTCAGTTGCAGGCGCTGGCCTGCGGCCGCGGGTGCGCCGGCGGCAGCCACCGGCTGCCAGGCGAGCTCGACCGTCGCTGCTGGATCGGGCGCGAGCGCGGCCGTGTCGATGCCGTCGTGAATCACGCCGATGCGGCTGCGAAATGGCTCCGGAAAGGTGCTGGCCTGCCATTCGGTGGGCGACAGGCCGGCGTCAGCTTGGTCGAAGTGCAGCAGGTTATTGAGGTTCTTCAGCCGCAGCCTGCAACGTCACCTGGGTCCGTGTTTGGAAATTCCGGGTCGAAACCGCTGTCGGCGCCCTCCGGCCGGTAGTAAACTCGCAGTAGATGCCCAAGCGGGTGCTCGGCCAGACATCTTTGACGAACAGGCTTTCGCCCCAGCCGTGGTGGGCAATCACCGCATCCGGCGTATAACCCGCATTGCGCAGCTGCAGCGCCTTGCGGAAGAACGCCTCGCCACGAATCACTTTGGTTTCGAAGTCCACCACCCACGGGTGCACATTGGGTGTCGAGCCGCGCGCCGCGCCATAGGTCTCAAGTCGGACACCCTGCCAGCTCGCGGGCACGTTTTTCTGCATTGTGGTGGCCATCACCTCGTGGCCGGCAGCGACCAGCGCAGGCGCCAGAAACTTGAACTGGCCGGGAAAATTCTGGTGGACAAACAGGACGCGCATGTGGGATCCGTGGGTAGGGGCTAGTGCAGTTGCACTGTCGACACGGGGGCGCCAGCCGGTCGCTGCGGCGCTGACATCCAAACCGGCCATACCGTGGTCGGCCAGCCTGCCTTGCCATACAGCTCGTGCAGGATTGCCAGCCACTGGCGCAGTTGGGTGGCGTCGAGTGTCATGCAGCTGACGCCGTTGGCAAGGTCTGCCGGTTTGAAGCTCAGGCGAATCGCCTGGCTTCCGCGGTCGAGGTCGATGCTGTCGACGCGGCACTCGTGCCGCCCGGGCGCTACGGCAGCATCGGGTTGAAGGGCAGCCAGCGCCGATTGTTGTTCAAAGCTGTGGAGACGGTGGTCATGGTGACCGGACGCGGTCTGCGCCAGATGCTGGTCCAGCCAATCACAAAGATGCCGCACCAGGACGCCGGTCAGTCGCTGCGTCAGCCACAGCCGCTGGGGCTCGGCGTCGGCAAGCTGCGCGTCCAGAAACAGGCGATCTTCTTCGGCGCTGTAGCCTTGGGTCAGCTTGACGACGGTGTTCATGGCAGCGGCGGTGCGAGTGGTTGTGGCGGAGGAGGCGTCGTGCCGACCACGCCCATCTTCATCAGCCAGACCAGGCCCCGCAGTGCGGCAGCCCGGCGCTCAGCTGGCAGTGCTCCAAGCAGCGTCTCGGCGGTTTGTCCGCCATCTGCGAGTCCGCGCAAAAGCGCCTCGGTGTCGTCCTCGCTCGGCAGCACCAGCTTGGCAAAATCGACCATCGACAGGCGCCGCAGCGACGCGATGCGGGCCATTTGAGCCGCATGTCGAGGTCGGGCCGGGCGAGTGTCAGCCAAGTGGCGGGTGTTAGGGACTGCGTGGCGTAGCCGGCAAAGCTGGCGGTCGGGTCGAGGCGCGCCGGCCACGGCGGCGCGGTCGCCGCCAGTTGCGGACCGTGTTCCGCGCGCAGCTGCGCCAGCTGGGCCCACAGCGATTCGTATTGCGGGATGATTGCCGCCCAGTCGTAGACCTCCCGCGCACGCTGCCGACCGGCCTCGCCCATGCGCTGGCGCAGGTCAGCGTCGGCGAACAGCGCGGCGAACGCGCGCCCGGTGGCGTCCACATCCACCGCAACCAGGCTACAGGTGTAGCCGCAATACATGTCATAGGTGTCGATGCCCAGCGCATGCCGCGTCGCGAGGTCGCCGGCCAGCCCAGCCTGAGGCAGGGTGGTGGCGATGCGAAAGCCGTCAACGCCGTCGCGCACGGTGTCGCGGTAGCCGTCCCAGTCGCTGACCACCACCGGCAGACCGGCAGCCATTGCCTCGATCGGCGTGATGCCGAACGTCTCTTGGATGTTGTCGGAGAGGCTGCAGAACACATCAGCCGCGGCCCATGCAGTGGTGCGCTGAGCGGCCTCGCGGCCGTCGAGTGTGACCACCCGCACGCTCGGGCAGAACTGTGCAGCGGCCTCAGCGAACGCCTTGGCAATGTACTCGTTGGCGTGCCAGCCGCACTCCACCAACACGATATCCTCGCCGGGCTTGAGCGTTTGCGCGGCCTGCTCCAGCGCTTGATACATCGCCAGCGGATGCGCCTTGGCGTGAAACGACAGCCGACCCATGAACAAGACGACGTGGGTCTTTTTGCCGGCGCCCAGCTGCTTGCGTGCGGCGGCGCGGGTCTTGGCATCGAATACGAAGTCGCCGGTGTGGATGCCCAGCGGGATCACCGGCAGTTGCGGCAGCACCAGTCGCTGCACGCCCAAGCGCTGCACCAGATGGTCCACCTGCGCTTGGAGGATGCGCTCGACATTGGCCTTGACCGCGGTGCTGGTACAGATCACGGCATCCCACGGCTGCACTGGTGCCGTCACCCATTCGGCGATGGCGTCCATGGCACGGTCGGAGCTGGTGGTGTGGGTGATCCCGCACAAACTCCAGCGCGCGTGCCCAAACAGCGAGCGGTGCCACGCGTGTTCACCAATTCCGGGGCCGGGGTAGTAGACGCAGCCGGGCTGCGCCAGCGCCCCCAGCTGGGCGCGGGTCAGTGTGTGGACCGCTAATCCCGGTCGCGCCTCGGCCGCCGCTTGCGCGAAATGCTGGCCGTGGGCCGGCGTCTCGACCTGCGCCCAGAGTTCGCTAGCGCGGCTGTGGGCGAAGAATCCGCGCAGAAACGACTCGCCCGCGGCATTGCGGCCCATCAGTTTTGGGCCTGATGTTGTGTAGGCCTCGGGGTGGTAATAGATAGCGGCTGTCATTCGCGCAGTGTAATGGGGCTAAGCCAGTAGTTTCACGCCCACCGCCAAGGTCACGATCTCGAAGACACGCTTGATCCAGGCGTTGCTCTTGCCGATGGCGTAGTGGCTGCCCAGATAGCCGCCGACGAACGAGCCGATCAGCAGCGCCGGGATCCAAGCCCAAGCCACCTCGCCGAGGGTCCCCAGAACGAGCGCGCCGGTGCCGTTCCAAAGCAGGCCGCACAGCGCCAAGGTGTGGGCGGTGGCGCGCTTGTAGTCGAGCCCGAACCACTTGATCTGCCAGAGTGTGAGCACCAAGCCCGAACCGCTGGACAGCGAGCCGTTGAGAACGCCGATGGCGAACACGCCGATTGCGCCGATCAGCAGCCCGCGACCCTCGCGATTGCGGGGCTCGGCACTTAGCCCCAGTTGTGGTTTGAACAGGCTGTAGAGCCCCATTCCGACGGTGAGGGCGCCAAGTGCCATTCGCGCAGGTGATTCCGGCACCTGCAAAATGTAGCTCGCCCCTATCACCACACCGGGCAGGCCGGCCAGCAGCAGGACGGCAGACAGTTTCCGCTCCAGACTCTCGCCCTGCAGGTGGCGCAGCGTCGAGCCGAGCCCCAGCGCCACGGTGGCGATCTTGTGGGTGGCCAAGGCCAGCGCGAAGGGCAGGCCTAAAAATATCAGTACCGGAAATTGTAGGAGTCCGGCACCGCCGCCCGCCAGCGCCGAGAACCAGTTGGCGACCAGCGCCGAGCCCAGCAGGATCAGCTGGTCGAGGGCGCTTAGGCCGTCAAGCGGCATGCCAGCCAGAAGCCGAGTGCGGTCAGTCCCAGCGATCCGAGCAAGTGGATTGCTGCCAGAGCGACGCCTTGCAGCACAGCGCCGCCCGTTAGAAGGCCGGTCACCTCAGCCGAGAAGGTGCTGAAGGTGGTCAGTGCGCCTAGCAGGCCGGTGACGGCGAATAGTCGCCATTCCGCACTGAGTGCGCCGCGATCGGCCAGTTGCAGCAGCACGCCGATTGCCAGTCCGCCGAGCAGATTAGCGGTCAGTGTGCCGAGCGGGATCCAGGCGTGGCGGGCGTTCAGCGCCAGACTCAAGCCATAGCGCAACCACGCACCGATTACTGCGCCGGCGGCGATCGCGAACCAAGGGGTCAGGGCGGGGTTCATGGCGGCGAGGTGGTCATCTTGGCCTGTAGAGCCGCGGACATGCGAGCGCCCACGGTCTGTGATCTGCACTGCTTAAGGTGTGGAGCGGGTGATGGGAATCGAACCCACGCTATCTGCTTGGGAAGCAGAAGTTCTACCATTGAACTACACCCGCGATGCCCACATTCTAATCCACATGACTCTCATCACCGTGACCGTGAACGGCGCTGCCCGCCAGATGCCGGCCGATGCCAGCGTGCAGACGCTGGTCGAGGCGCTGGGCCTGATCGGCCGGCGTGTGGCCATCGAACGCAACGGCACTATCGTTTCGCGCAGCCAGTGGACTGAGGTGACGTTGCTTCCGGACGACCGGCTCGAGGTGGTTGGTGCGGTGGGCGGCGGCTAGTACGCCACTGGCACCGGATCAAGCGCGCGCCACAGGTACCAGGTGGCCACCGTCCGGTAGGGCGCCCAACGTTCGCCAATCGCCCGGGCGCGCCGCGCGTCTACCGGCGCACCATCGGCGTAGTGCAGGCTGATGGCGCGCAGCAGGCCGATGTCGTCCACCGGAAACACATCCGGCCGCATCAGGTGAAAGATCAGGAACATCTCAGCGCTCCAGCGGCCGATGCCGCGTACGGCCGTCAGTCGCGCCATCAGCTCGGCGTCGTCGGCCTCGGCAAACAGCTCCGGGTGCAGGCGACCGTCGGCAAAGTGCGTGGCCAGGTCGTGCAGGTACTCGGCCTTGCGGTACGACAAGCCACACCCGCGCAGACTCTCCGCGGACAGCGCCAGCGCCCGTTGCGGGCACACCTCGCCAGCGCGGCGACCAGCCGGGCCCACACCGCGTCGGCAGCGGTGACTGAGATTTGCTGTCCGACAATTGCCCGCGCCAGTGTGACAAACGCGTCACCGTGACTGCTCAGTCCACCGTCCGGATGGCTGGCCATGATGCTGGCGAGCACCGGGTCGCGCTCGGCCAAGGTGGCGCGGGCGGCGTGCCAGTAATCGGGAAAGCGGTGGCTTGACATGGACGTGGGCGGGGCGGCGGGAGGGGTGCTGCGTGTGAGGTGGCTCGGTCGCCTGACCGATGCGCGGCACTCGGGCTCGCCGCAGAGTTGCCATTGTGCCGACCTTTCCCGCCCTGCTGGTGCTGTGCGCGACCCTGCTGACGCAGCAGCAGGCAGCGCTGCCCTCGTCCGGACTGTTAATGGGACTAGCAGTGGCGGGAGTGGCCTGTCTCGCCGTCGCGTGGCGCTGGCCGCTGTGCCGCGCGGTCTCGCTACTGTTAGCCGTTGCCCTGCTGACCTTTGCCCAGGCCAGCTGGCGCGCGCAGCTGAGGTTGGACGACGCCCTCCCCGAGGCGTGGGCGCAGCGCGACATCGAGGTCGTCGGCCGCGTCGTCGATCTGCCGCGGCTCACGCCCGATGGCGTGCGCGTGCAGTGGCATACCGAGCGCGTGCTGACACCGGGTGCGCAGGTGCCGCGGCGGGTTCTGCTCAGCGTCTGGGCGACCGCCGGCAAGGCGCTGCCGCTACGGGCCGGCGAACGTTGGCAACTCACGGTTAGCCTGAAGCCGGCGCACGGTCTGCACAACTTCCATGGCTTCGACTACGAAGCCTGGCTATTCGCGCAGGGCGTCCGCGCTACCGGCAGCGTGCGCGGTGGCACCCGTCTGGGGTTGGCCGACGATGTCGAATCGCGATTGGCAGCGATCCGCGAGTCGGTGCGCGACCGTATGCAGAACGTGCTGGCAGGGCATCCGCAGACCGGCGTGCTGGTGGCGCTGGCCATCGGCGACGGCGGAAGTGTCAGCCAGGACCAGTGGCAGCGTTTTCGCGACACCGGCGTGATCCACCTGATGAGCATCTCCGGCCTACACGTGACCCTGTTTGCTGGCATGGCGGCGTGGCTGGCGCGACGGTTGTGGGGGCATCTGCCGTGGCTGATGCGACGTCTCCCGCGACGGCGATTCTGCGGGCTGGTGGCCGGGCTGTGTGCAGTGGTCTACGTCGCGCTGGCCGGGTGGGGTCTTCCGGCGCAGCGGACCCTATATATGGTCTTGGCGATGGCTTGGGCGGCTTGGCGTGGCGAGCGCTGGCTGGGCTTGCAGTCGGTGGCCTTGGCTCTGGTGGTGGTGTGTCTGCTCGACCCCTGGTGTGTGCAGCAGATCGGCTTCTGGCTCTCGTTCGGCGCCGTGACGGTGCTGGTGTTCTGCAGCGCCGGGCGTTTGCGCGGCTTGAGCGGCTGGCGCGAAGCGTTGCACAGCCAGTGGGCAATGACGATCGCCTTGCTGCCGGCGTCGTTGTTCGTGTTTCAGCAGGTGTCGCTGGTTGGCCCGCTGGCCAATGCGGTTGCCATTCCGCTGGTGAGTTTTGTCATCACTCCGCTGGCGCTGTTTGGTGCGATGCCGGGACTGGGCTGGCTCCTCCCGCCGGCCGCGTGGGTGATGGGCCAGCTCGACTGGGCGCTGCAACAGCTGTTGGCGGTGCCGCAGCCGATGCTATCGACGGCCGCGCCGGATCTGCCGGTGGCTGTTCTGGGGCTGGCTGGGGCTCTGCTCATGCTGATGCCCGCAGCGTGGCCGCGCCGCTGGCTGGGGGCGGTGTGCTGCTTGCCGCTATTGGCCGGCTCGCCACCGCGACCTGAGCCTGGCAGCATCCGAATCACCGTGCTGGACGTGGGTCAGGGCCAGTCGGTGCTGGTGCAGACCGCGGCCAGCGATCTGCTGTTCGACGCCGGTCCAGCGTTTGGCGACAACGACGCGGGCGAGCGGACGGTGGTTCCGCAGTTGCGAGCACTTGGCGTCACCCGACTCGATCAATTGGTGATCAGCCACGACGACATCGACCACCGCGGAGGTGCCGCCAGCGTCATGGCCGCGTTGCCGGTGGGGCGCCTGCTGCACACCGACCGAGAAGGCCTGTTGCGGCCGCCCGAGGGCACGCGGTCCGCATGGTGTACGGCCGGCGATGGCTGGGAGATCGACGGTGTGCGCTTCGACATCCTGTTTCCCGATGCGGCTGCGCGCGCTGCCGGTCTGAGCGACAACGAGGGCAATTGCGTGTTGCGCGTCAGCACTGCAACGGGGTCGGTGCTGATCCCCGGCGATCTGGAAAAACGCGGAGAGGCTTTGTTGTTGGACGCGGTTGCGCAGCAGGGACAGACGCTGGTGAGCGACCTGCTGATCGCGCCTCACCATGGTTCTCGCGGCGCCTCGGGCGCGGCGCTGGTGGCGGAGATCGCGCCGCGGTGGGTCATTTATCCGGTCGGCTATCGCAACCGCTTTGGCCACCCAGCGCCGCCGGTGCTGCAACGCTACGCTGACATCGGCGCGCCGCAATGGCGTACCGATTGCGATGGTGCGGTTCGTGCGGACCTTGCCGCTGACGGTTCATGGCGCATGATCAGCAGCCGCGGACAGGCGCCGCGGTACTGGCAGCAGCGTGCTGTGTGCCACGCCACCGAGGCTCGGGCACCCGGCAGCGGACGTTCCAAGCGCCGCAGTCCCGGGAAATGAGTGGCTGGCGGTATAGTCGTGCGATGTCATTAACCACCACCACAACCACCGCCACTACGGCCGACCAAGTCACAACCTTGGACGCCGAGGACGAGCGCTGGATGCGCCACGCGCTGCGTCTGGCTGCGGCGGCTGCCGTGGCGGGCGAGGTGCCGGTGGGTGCAGTGCTGGTTCGCGACGGCAAGCTGCTGGGGGAGGGTGCTAACGCGCCGATCAGCCGCGCCGACCCCACTGCGCATGCCGAGGTGCAGGCTCTGCGGGCTGCCGCAGCGGCGGAGAGCAACTACCGGCTGCCCGGCACTACCCTCTACGTGACGCTGGAGCCTTGCGCCATGTGTGCTGGCGCGATCATGCATGCGCGCGTCGGTCGCGTCGTGTTCGGCACCCGCGACCCCAAGACCGGCACCGCTGGCAGCGTCATCGACCTGTTCGCTGAGGCGCGCCTCAACCACCATACGACGGTCGAGGGTGGCGTGCTGCAAGCCGAGTGCGCGGCGCAAATCAGCGGCTTCTTCGCCGCGCGGCGGGGGCTCGCATGAGTCTGCGCATTGTCGTCAGTCTGGCGACACAGCGGATTGACCTATTGGATGACGACACGCAGATCCGCAGCTACCGTGTGTCCACCGCCGCCAACGGTGCCGGCGAGCAGGCAGGCAGCTACTGCACGCCGCGCGGTCGCCACCGCATCCGCGCGAAGATCGGCGCCGGATTGCCGCTCGGTGCAGTTCTGCGTGGCCGCCGTCCGACCGGCGAGATTTGCGATGACGCGGCGTGGCGTGCTGATCCGCAGCGCGACTGGATCCTCACCCGGATTCTTTGGCTCTGTGGCGAAGAGCGGGGTTTCAATCGCGGCGGCAGCGTCGACACCTTTCGCCGCTACATCTACTTGCACGGCACGCCGGACGCGGTCGACCTGAGCCATCCCGGTTCGCGCGGCTGTATTCGCATGCGCAACGCCGACATTGTTGAGTTGTTCGAGCTTGTTGATGCGGGAACGCCGGTTGCGATTGCCTAAGGGTGCCCCACGGGGGGCGCTTGCGAAAAGTCTCTAAAGATTTTCCGAGTGCCGTCGATAACCTCCCTGACGGCGGCGCGAACTCAGGACGCGTAGTCGAACCACCGACCGTCGAGTTCACACCGCTCGATTAACAGGAGACTTTAAAAATGGCACTCACCGTCAATACCAACGTCGCTTCGCTGAACGCGCAGCGCAACCTTCAAACCAACCAGGCTGGTTTGAGCACCGTTTTT
>RFMI01000114.1 GCA_009927815.1 Betaproteobacteria bacterium
AACGCCGAAGTGACTGCCGCTGCGGGCTTCTTGCACTTCGCCTGCACCTCCGAAGACATCAATAACCTGTCCTACGCGCTGATGCTGCGCGCCGGCCGCGATGAAGTGATCCTGCCGCAACTCGACCGGGTCATCGCCGTGCTGCGCAGCATGGCGCACCAGTTTGCCGAGTTGCCGATGCTGTGCCGCACGCACGGCCAGTCGGCCACGCCGAGCACGCTCGGCAAGGAAATGGCCAATGTGGTCTACCGGCTTCAGCGGGCGCGCACGGCGATTGCCAGTGTCGCCATCCTCGGCAAGATCAACGGCGCGGTGGGCAACTACAACGCGCACCTGGCAGCGTACCCCGAGGTGGACTGGGAGGCCTTTGCCCAGCGCTTCGTCGAGTCGCTCGGACTCACCTTCAACCCGTACACCATTCAAATCGAGCCGCACGACTGGACCGCCGAGTTGTGCGACGCCATCGGCCGCTGCAACACCATCCTCATCGACCTCGACCGCGACATTTGGGGCTACATCTCGCTCGGTTACTTTAAGCAACGCGTGGTGAAAGACGAAGTGGGCTCATCAACCATGCCGCATAAGGTCAACCCGATCGACTTCGAGAATTCCGAGGGAAATCTTGGGGTTGCAAATGCCCTGTTGCGGCATTTCTCGGAGAAACTGCCGATCAGTCGCTGGCAGCGCGACCTCACCGATTCGACTGTGCTGCGCAACGTCGGCGTGGCATTCGGCCACACCCTACTCGGCCTGGAATCGCTGCTGAAGGGCTTGGGCAAGCTTGAAGCCAACCCGGCGCGCCTGCAACACGACCTCGACGCCAACTGGGAAGTGCTCGCCGAGCCCATCCAAACGGTGATGCGCCGCTATGGCGTGCCCAACCCCTATGAGGCGCTTAAAGCTCTGACGCGCGGCAAGGCGGGGCTCACCCAGCACGATCTGGCGGCGTTCATCGAGGCGCTGGCTATTCCGGCGGACGCAAAGCAGGCGCTGCTAGCCATGACGCCCGCCAACTACATCGGCAAAGCGGCGGAATTGGCGAAGCGGGTCTAGGCCGCTAAGAACGCTGACTCAGGTCAGCGCTGATCCAACCGCGCCCGCAGCAGCCCCAGCACCACCGGCGCCAAGGAGATCGCGACGATCGCGACGACCACCACACCAAGGTTGTCCTTCACCAAGGGCAGATTGCCGAACCAATAGCCGGCCGGCACCAAGAGACCGACCCATAGCAGAGCGGCTCCGGCGCTGAACAGCAGAAACTTGCGATACTCCATGCGACCCAGCCCGGCGACGAAGGGCACGAAGGTGCGCATCAGCGGCACGAATCGCGCCACGACAATGGTCTTGCCACCATGCCGCTCGTAAAACGCGTGAGTGCGCTCCAGATTGGCGGGATTGAGCCATCGCGCGCGCGGGTCGTCGAACACCCGGGCACCCAAGCGGCGCGCGATCCAGTAGTTGGTGTTGTCGCCACAGAGCGCGGCCAGCACCAAAACCAGCATGAGAGCCCAGATGGGCGTTCCGACCGCCGCACCCACCGCACCGGCCACGAAGAGGAGGCTGTCGCCCGGCAGAAACGGCGCGACCACCAAGCCAGTCTCGGCCCAGACGATGAGGAACAGGATCAGCAGAAAGCCGCTACCGTATTCGGCGGGCGAGCTCGAGCAAGTGCACATCGAGGTGCAGCAGCAGGTCAATGAGGTCGGCCACTGCGTCGTCGATCTCAGGGCAGCGCGTCGACCTGCTCTTTGACCGGCTTGACCAGATCGGCTTGTGTCACGCCCAGCCACATCACCAGCGCCGACGCCACAAAGGCCGACGAGTAGATGCCGAACAGGATGCCGATGGTCAGCGCGAGCGCAAAGCCGTGCAGCGCCTCGCCGCCAAACAGCAGCATCGACACCACCGCCAGCTGGGTGCACCCGTGGGTGATGATGGTGCGGCTGATGGTGCGAGTCAGCGCGTTGTCGATGATCTCAGGGACGGTGCGACCGCGCAGCTTGCGGAAGTTTTCGCGGATCCGGTCGAACACCACCACCGACTCGTTCACCGAATAGCCCAGGACAGCCAGCACCGCCGCCAGCACGGTGAGCGAAAACTCCCACTGAAAGAAGGCGAAGCAACCGAGGATGATGACCACGTCGTGAAGGTTGGCAATCAGCGCCGAGACGCCGAACTTCCACTCGAAACGCATCCACAAGTAAATGACGATGCCGAGACAGACAAACAGCAGCGCCATGCCGCCATCACTGGCGAGCTCCTTGCCGATCTGCGGCCCGACAAACTCGACGCGGCGCAGCTCCAGACTGGGCTCGACCGTCTTAAGCGCGCCAAACACCTGCTCGGACAGCTGAGCGCTGGTCACCCCCGGTTTGACCGGCAAGCGAATCAAGACGTCGCGCGATGAGCCGAAGTTCTGCACAGCTGCGTCGGCGAATCCCAACTGCACGAGTTCGCTGCGAATCCGGGTGAGGTCAGCCGCTTGCGGCGTCGACACTTCCATGACCGTACCGCCGGTGAACTCCACCGAGAAATGCAGGCCACGCGTGCTGAGAAAGAACACTGCAGCCAGGAAGGTGATAACCGACACCACGTTGAACCACAGGGCGTGGCGCATGAACGGGATGTCATTGCGGATACGAAAGAATTCCATGGAAACCGATCCTTAAGCGGCAGCGTCGGACTTCGACCAGCCGGTGTCGCCGATCGACAGTTTGGCGACGCGCTTCTGGCGGCCGTACACCAGGTTGACCAACGCCCGCGACACCAGCACCGCGCTGAACATCGAGGTGAGGATACCGAGGCAGTGCACCACGGCGAAGCCGCGCACCGGACCGGAACCAAAGGCCAGCAGGGCCAATCCCGCGATCAACGAGGTGATGTTGGAGTCGAGAATGGTGTCGAAGGCGCGCTCGTAGCCGGCGGTGATCGACGCTTGCGGTGAATTGCCGTTGCGCAGCTCCTCGCGGATGCGCTCATTGATCAGAACGTTGGCGTCGATGGCCATACCCAGTGTCAGCGCGATGGCCGCGATGCCCGGCAGCGTCAGAGTGGCCTGCAGCAGCGACAGCAGTGCGATTAGCAGGAACAGATTGCTGGCCAGTGCAATCGACGAGATGGCACCAAACGCCATGTAGTAGATGACCATGAAAACGACGATGGCGGCAAAGCCGTACAGCGTCGAATTGATGCCACGGCTGATGTTATCGGCGCCCAGGCTCGGCCCGACGGTCCGCTCCTCGACGATCTCCATTGGCGCGGCCAGCGAGCCAGCGCGCAGCAGCAGCGAGATGTCGCGCGCCTCTTCGGTGTTCATGGCGCCGCTGATCTGCACCCGGCCGCCGGCGATCTCGGTGCGGATGACCGGCGCGGTCACCACCTCCGACTGGCCCTTCTCGACCAGCAGAATGGCCATGCGCTTACCGACATTCTCGCGGGTGATCTGCTTGAAAATACGCGCACCCTTGCCGTCGAGGTTGATGTGCACCGCAGGCTGGCCGCTTTGGCTGTCGAACCCCGGTTGGGCATCGGCGATGTTCTCGCCGGTGAGCAACACCGGTTTCTTCAACAGGTAGGGACGGCCCCCGCGCTCAAGCACAAGATCGGCGCCGAACGGCACCTGACCGGCCATCGCCTGCGCCAGTGAAGTCGGGTCGCTGTGCTCTTCGTCGACCATGCGCACTTCCAGGCTCGCGGTGCGGCCCAAGATGTCCTTGGCCTTGGCGGTGTCCTGCACGCCTGGCAGCTGTACCACCACCCGGCTCGGCCCCTGCTGGGCGACGATCGGCTCGGCCACGCCCAACTCATTGACGCGGTTGCGCAGCGTGGTGATGTTTTGCTGCAACGACTGCTCTTCGATGCGCTTGAGTTCGGCCGGCGTCAGCGACAGGGTCAAGCGGAACTCGCCACCCGCCTCGTCGTCGCGCATCGCCAGTCCACGAAACTCCTTCTCGACGATGGCGCGGGTTTTTTTGCGGGCGTCATCGTCTTTGAAGCGTAGGGTCAGGTCGTTGCCCTGCCGGGTGATGCCGCCGTAGGCAATGCGAGCCTCGCGCAGGCTGCCACGCAGCTCGTTCTGGGTGCGCTCGACTGCCTTGGCGATGGCAGTCTTCATGTCGACTTCCAACAAGAAGTGCACGCCCCCGCGCAAATCGAGGCCAAGGTACATCGGCAAGGCATGCAGAGACGTCAGCCACTCCGGCGACGCCGACTGCAGCGACAGAGCGACGATGTAGTTGCTGCCCAAGGCCTGCTGCAAGAGGTCGCGCGCCTTGAGCTGCTCGTCGGTACTGGACAGGCGCACGCGCACACTGCGCTCGTCACTGGCCACTGCGTTCGGACGCACACTACCCGCTTTGAGCGCCTCCTCGACCTTACCCATCAGGGCCGTATCAGCCTTCAGTCCGGGACGGTTCGGCAGCACCTGCACCGCCGGCACTTCGCCAAACAGGTTCGGTACGGTGTAGACCACGCCCAGCGCCATGACGATGGCGATGAGCGCGTTCTTCCAGAGCGGAAAGCGATTCATGGCGGTCTCAGGCGGAGGCGATGGTGCCCTTGGGCAGCACGGTCTGGATGCTGGCGCGCTGGATGACCACCGGCGTGTCCTTGCTGATCTCGACGGTGAGGTAGGCCTCGCCGACTTTGGTGACGCGGGCCAGAGCACCGCCGCCGGTCACCACCTCGTCGCCCACCTGCAGGGCGTCGACCATCTGCTTGTGCTCCTTGGCGCGCTTCATCTGCGGGCGAATCAGCATGAAGTAGAACAGGACGAAGATCACCACCATCGGCAGCAGGCCGGCCCAGTCGAAGGCGGGTGCTGCGGCGGGTGCGGCGTAGGCTGGACTTACGAGATCGAAGAAGGTCATGGCAGGCTCGCAGGCAAACTCAAAAAAGTGCGCGATGGTAACACGCGGCTATCAGGCCTCTGAGGCAGCACCGCGTCCGTAGCGTTCCCTGCGATCGCGCACAAAGCTGGCGAAATCGCCGGCCTCGATAGCGCCGCGCATCCCAGCCATCAGTTGCTGGTAGTGATGCAAGTTGTGAATGGTGTTGAGGCGCGCACCCAGGGCCTCGCCCATGCGATGCAAGTGATGCAGGTAGGCGCGACTGAATGTGCGGCACGTGTAACAACCGCAGTCCGGGTCGAGCGGACGCGTGTCGTCACGGTGCACCGCGTTCTTGATGCGCACCTCGCCATGTGTGGTGAAGAGGATGCCGTGGCGGGCGTTGCGCGTGGGCAGCACACAGTCGAACATGTCGACGCCGCGCTCCACCGCGTCCATCAGGTCGAGCGGCGTGCCCACGCCCATGACGTAGCGCGGTTTATTCGCTGGTAAGCGCGGTGCCGAGTGTTCGAGGATGCGCAACATGTCGTCCTTCGGCTCGCCCACCGACAGGCCACCCAGCGCGTAGCCCTCGAAGCCGATGTCGGTGAGTCCGGCCAGCGACTCGTCGCGCAAGTCCTCGAACATGCCGCCCTGAACGATGCCGAACAGCGCGTTGCCACAGCCCGTGGCGTCGAACGCATCGCGGCTGCGCTGCGCCCAGCGCAGCGACAAGCGCATTGAGTCGGCGGCCTGCGAGTGAGTGGCCGGATACGGCGTGCACTCGTCAAAGATCATGGCGATGTCGCTGTTGAGCGTGGCCTGGATCTGCATCGACACCTCGGGGGTGAGCATCAGTCGATCGCCGTTGAGTGGACTCGCGAACTTGACGCCCTCCTCGCTGATCTTGCGGAGCGCGCCGAGCGACCAGACCTGAAAGCCGCCGGAGTCGGTGAGGATGGGGCCGTCCCAGCGCATAAACCATGCAAACCGCCGAAGCGCTGAATCACCTCAGTGCCGGGCCGCAGCCACAGATGAAAGGTGTTGCCGAGCAAGATGTGCGCACCGCTGGCCGCGACCTCGCCTGGCGTGAGTCCCTTGACCGCGCCGTAGGTACCCACCGGCATAAAGGCCGGCGTCTCCATGACGCCGTGTTTAAGAGTGATGCGACCGCGCCGCGCCGCGCCGTCGGTTGCCAAGAGTTCAAAGGTCAGAGGCGTGGTCATGGGGTGTCGCCGGCGAAGTTGGCCAAAGCTTTGGAATCGGGCTGCGGCAAGATCAGCATGGCATCGCCATAGCTGAAAAAACGGTAGCCAGCGTCGATGGCGTGCTGATAGGCGCGGCGGATCGGGTCGATGCCGGCCAACGCCGACACCAGCATCAGCAGCGTCGATTTCGGAAGATGGAAGTTGGTCATCAGCGCATCGATAACGCGGAAGCGATAACCCGGCCGCACGAAAAGCGCCGTTTCGGCGCTGCCCGCGCGAAGACCGCCGTCACTGGCAGCGGACTCGAGCGCACGCAGAGCGGTGGTGCCGACCGCCACCACCCGACCGCCGCGGGCGCGGGTAGCGTTGACAGCGTCGACCGTCGCCTGCGGCACCACCCACCACTCGCGGTGCATGACGTGCTCGTCGAGGTTTTCGACGCGAACCGGTTGGAAGGTGCCAGCACCCACATGCAAGGTCACGTAGGCCAGCTCGACGCCACGAATGCGCACAGCGTCGAGCAAGGGCTGATCGAAATGCAAGCCGGCGGTGGGCGCCGCCACCGAGCCGGGCTCGCGTGCATAGACGGTCTGGTAGCGCGTCTCGTCGACGATGTCGGCCGCACGTTCGATGTAGGGCGGCAGCGGCAGGCGGCCGTGCCGCTCAATCAACTCCAGCGCATCGCCGTCAAAGCGCAGGTGGAAGAACTCGCCAGCGCGGCCCAGCACTGTCGCGCCAATCCCGCCGTCCAGCATCAGCGTCGATCCGTCGCGCGGCGTCTTGCTGGCGCGCAGCATAGCGAGGACCTCGCAATCACCGACGATGCGCTCGACCAGCACCTCGACCTGCCCGCCAGTGGATTTGGCCCCAAACAGGCGGGCATGGATCACACGGCTGTCGTTAAGCACCAGCAAGTCGCCGGCTTGCAGCCAATCGGGCAACGTGCGCACCGTCGAATCCGCAATCGACTCCCCCTGCAGCACCAAGAGCCGTGAGGCGGCGCGGTCAGGCAGGGGCGTCTGGGCAATGCGTTCGGGCGGCAGGTGGTAGTCGAAATCGGACAGTGACAGAGACATCAGACTTGCTGCGAGCTTGGCGGATGCCGGATAATGCTCGATTCCCGTGCCGGGATGGCGGAATCGGTAGACGCAGCGGACTCAAAATCC
>RFMI01000046.1 GCA_009927815.1 Betaproteobacteria bacterium
GAGGTCAAGGTCGGCGAGACAGTGGTCAAGTCTTACGACGGCAAGGCGGAGAACGCCAAGGCCGAGGCCGACCGCTTCAAGGCGAGATGAGCGCGGCGCTCAAGGCCGCGGGTTATCCGGAGAAGGCCGACCCGGCGACGATGAACAAGCCGCTGATCATTGCCATCCTGTTCATCATGGTGGTGTACGTGACCATCGTCTATGGGCCGATCGCGGCGCTGCTGGTCGAGCTGTTCCCGGCACGCATCCGCTACACCTCGATGAGCCTGCCGTATCACATTGGCAACGGCTGGTTCGGCGGATTCCTGCCAGCCACCAGCTTCGCCATCGTCGCCGCTACCGGCAATATCTACAACGGTCTGTGGTACCCCATTGTCGTCGCGGTGATGACCTTCGTTATCGGGCTGCTACTGGTCAAAGACACCCGCGACGGCGGGGCTTACCACAGCTGACCGCAAGCAGCGGCTCAGGCCTGCGAGTTGCGCGCGCGGGCCAGCCGCACCACTTCGGGCAACTTGCGCAAGTTGCGCAGGACGCTGGCCAACTGCACGCGATTGGCCACTTCGATGGTGAACAGCACCGTGGTGTAGGCGCTGCCGGTGTCGGCTTCGTCCACTGAAACGCCACTGATATTGGTCTCGGCCTCGGCGATCGCCCGCGCCAGCGTCGCCAGCACCCCCGGCTTGTGCGCGGCTGTCACCCTGACGGTGACAGTGAACAGCCCGGCCATCTGCGCATCCCACTCGACATCGACCCAACGTGAAGCGTCGGTTCGACGGCGTTTGCGCCGCACTGCCGCGCAGTCATGCGTGTGCACCACCAGGCCGCGACCGCGGTCGATCAAACCGATGATCGGATCGCCTGGCACCGGCTGACAGCAGCTCGCGTATTCGATGGCGCCGCCTTCGCGGTCGTGAACGGTGATGGCGCCCAAGTTCGTCAGCGCGCCAGCAGCTTCGTCGATGCGCAACAACTGCCGCGCCACTTCCAGCGCCTGGCGCTTGCCTGTACCGATCTCCACCAGCAACTCGTCGCGGCCGCCCAAGTTAAGTTGATGGGCGATGTGCTGCCATTGGCGCGCGCTGATCTCGCCAACATGGTGATGAAAGGCGTGCAGTGCCTGGTCGAGCAAGCGCTCGCCGAGATCGACCGATTCCTCGAACTTGAGCGTGCGCAAAAAATGACGGATGTGCTGGCGGGCCTTGCCGCTCACCACAAAGCTCAGCCATCGCGGATTGGGACTGGCCGTGGCGGCGGTGACGATCTCGACACGGTCGCCGTTCTTGAGCTCGGTGCGCAGCGGCGCGAGTTCGTCATTGATGCGTGCGGCGATGCAACGATCGCCGATGTCGCTGTGCACCGCGTAGGCAAAATCGACGGCAGTGGCGCCGCGCGGCAGGGCCAAAATGCGACCCTTCGGCGTAAATACGTAGACCTCGCCGGGGAACAGATCGACCTTCAGCTGCTCGAGGAATTCGCCAGCGTCCGGGCTATCGATCTGCGTTTCCAGCAGATTCTGCAACCAGCGGGTCGTCGACAGCTGAATGTCGGACAGCGCTGACTCGGGTTTGCGGTAGAGCCAGTGCGAAGCCACACCGGTCTCGGCGAAGCGGTGCATCTCTTGCGTGCGGATCTGGATCTCGACTGGATTGCCAAAGGGCCCGAACAGCGTCGTGTGCAGCGACTGGTAGCCATTGGCCTTGGGAATGGCGATGTAATCCTTGAACTTGCCGTGGATCGGTTTGTAGAGCGAGTGCAGGGCGCCGAGCGCCAGATAGCACGTCGGCGCATCACGGACCACCACACGCAGACCGTAGATGTCCATGACCTGACTGAACGACACGTGCTTGTCGGCCATCTTGCGGTAGATGCTGTAGAGCGTCTTTTCGCGACCACTAACCTCGGCCTCGACACCGTAGTCGGCGAGTCGCCCACCCACCGCGTCCGACAGGCGCTGCAGGGCCTCGCGGCGGCGCCCGCGCATCTTGTGCAGCTCGGCGTCGAGCACGCGGTAACGATCGGGGTAGAGGTGGCGAAACGAGAGGTCCTCGAGTTCGTCGACCAAAGTCGCCAAGCCCAAACGGCGCGCGATTGGTGCGTAGATGTCGAGCGTCTCGGCCGACACCCGGCGAGCCTTTTCCGGCTTCACTGCGCCGAGCGTACGCATATTGTGCAGGCGGTCAGCCAGCTTGATCAGGATGACGCGGACATCGCGCGACATCGCCAGCAACATCTTGCGGAAGTTCTCAGCTTGCGCCTGCTCGCGCGAAGCAAAGTGAATCTTGTCGAGCTTGGAGACGCCCTCGACCAGATCGGCGACCTTGTCGCCGAAGCGCGCGGCCAATTCGGCGCTGCTGATGCCAGTGTCTTCAACGACGTCGTGTAGCAGTGCCGCTGACAGCGCGTGGGCGTCAAGGTGCCAGCGTGTCAGCAGTTCGGCAACCGCGATCGGATGAGTGATGTAGGGCTCGCCGCTGGCACGGTATTGGCCAGCGTGCGCGGCTTCGGCGCACTGGTAGGCGCTGCGCAGCAAACCCTGGTCTGCGGGCTTGAGATACGCCGCCGAGCTGCTGGCGAACGATTCGAACACCGCCAAGGGATCGATTCCGGACGATTCCCCGTCGCGGCGTTCGGCTTTGGCGAAGGCAGTCATACGCTGCAGCCGCCAGAGCGGGGCTTAGAGCCCGCGGTTGAGCAACTCGCGCCCGACCAGGCCGGAGGCGACTTCGCGCAGCGCGATCACGGTGACCTTGTCGCGACTGGCCGGCAGCTGGGTCTCGGCGCCATTGGCGAGCTGACGCGCGCGTTGAGTGGCCACCAGCGTGAGTTCGAAGCGGTTCGGGATCATGGGCAGACAATCGTCAACGGTGATACGGGCCATGAGGCAACTCCAAGAGGTCAAGGTGATGCGCGGGATGCGCGGAAGTCGGCGCGACGTCCGAATGTCAGTCGAATTGGCGCAATAACGTGGCGTGACGGACACTTTGGCGCGTACGGCGCAAACGTGCCGCACGCACCACAGCGACCAGATCGCCAATGGCAACTTCCAAGTCACTGTTAATAATAACGTAATCATAGTCGTTGCAGTGGGCGATCTCTGCCCTTGCGGCGGCAAGCCTGCGCGCGATCACGGCATCGCTGTCGGTCTGGCGCGCTCGCAGCCGCGACTCGAGCACCGCCAGCGACGGCGGCAGGATAAACACCCCAAGCGCATCCGGCATGAGCGCACGCACCTGCGCCGCGCCTTGGGTGTCGATGTCGAGGATCACGTCGCGGTCGGCGGTCAGTTGTGCCTCGATCCAGCCGCGCGGCGTGCCGTAGAAGTGGCCATGCACCTCGGCGTATTCGAGGAGGTCGCCGGCAGCGATGCGCTGACGGAAATCCGCCTCGCCAAGGAAGTGGTAGTCGACGCCATCACGCTCGCCGGGACGCGGAGCACGGGTGGTGCATGAGACCGAATACACCACCTGCGGGTCGCGGGCGAGCAGCGCTTGCACCAGCGTGGTCTTGCCGGCCCCCGAAGGCGCCGAGATGATCAGGAGATTGCCGCTAAAGCCGCTCATGGCGCCACCTTACGCGCTCTCGGTCAGGTGCAGGAACACCTGCTCGAGGTCGGCACGACGCAGTTCAAGGTCTTCGAGCCCGGCGCCGGATTGGCGGACCGCCGCCAACAGCGGTTCGAGCGCGCCGATATCCGCCAGATCGGCCAGCCAGCCGCCGTCGGCCGACGTGAAGCGCGATGCGAGGCCGGCTGGCAGGCGGTCAGCGTCACTCAGGCGCAACCAGACCTGACGCTGCGCATAGCGCGCCAGCAACTGCTGGGTGGGTGCCAGCGCAGCCAAGCTGCCCTGCTTGAGCATGGCGACGCGGCCACACAACTCTTCGGCCTCTTCGAGATAGTGGGTGGTGAGGACGATGGTGTGGCCTTCGGCATTCAGGCCCCGCATCAGCGCCCACAAACCTTGGCGCAAGGCCACGTCCACCCCGGCGGTGGGCTCGTCCAACACAATCACCGGCGGCCGGTGCACCAGCGCCTGCCCGACCAGCACCCGCCGCTTCATGCCGCCGGAGAGGCGCCGCATATTGGTGTCAGCCTTGTCGGTGAGCTCCAAGGCCGCCAGCAGCTCGTCGATCCAATCGTCGTTGCGCAACAGGCCGAAGTAACCCGACTGGATGCGCAAGGTCTCGCGAACCGTGAAGAAGGGGTCGAACACCAACTCTTGCGGCACCACACCCAGTTGGCGTCTGGCTTCGGGGCCATCGCCGACCACGTCCACGCCCATCACCCGCACGCTGCCCGCGGTCGGACGCACCAAACCGGCAAGGATGCTGATTAGGGTGGTCTTACCCGCGCCGTTGGGGCCGAGCAGGGCGAAGAACTCGCCCGGTGCAACCGTCAGATCGACGCCATCGAGCGCGCGCAGCGAACCGTAGGTTTTGACCAGCCCGCGGATGTCGATCGCCGGCGTGGTCACGCGCCCGACCGGCTCAATAGCCCGCCGACCTCGTACAGCCCCACCAACCCGGTCAAGGCTTGGGGCAGCGGTGAAAACGTGATGTCAAAGCCGTTCTGCAAGGCGTAGCGACGGCTCGCCAACAGCGTCGCGACCGCCGACGAATCAACCACCTCGAGCCCGCTGACATCGATGTGCCGGCAGCCGGCATCCATCGCCGCCTTCGCCGCCCGCAGCACCGCCGCCGACTCGTCGACCGTCAGCGATCCGGTGATGGTCAGCGGCGTCACACTCACTTGCTGGACGCGGCCGAACCGTTGCGCTCAGCCAGCGACTTGATCAGCCCATTGACGCCATCGCGCTGGACCACGTTGCCGAAATCGCTGCGGTAATTGGTGACCAAGCTCAGGTTCTCGATGGCGAGGTCGTAAACGCGCCAACCCTCGGGCTGCTTCTCGACAGCCATTTCGAACGCCAGCGGCTGCATGCCCGGGCGTTTGACCACGCCCTTGACCACAGCGCGCTTGTCGTTGGGCGCCAGGTTGACCGGACGGAAGTCCATCTCCGAACCCTTGAGCGTCTCCAGCGAGGCCGAGTAGGTGCGCACCAGCAGGGTGCGGAACTCCTGCGTCAGCTTGGCCTGCTGCTCGGGCGTAGCGTCGCGCCAAGCGCGGCCGACCGCCAACCGGGTCATGGCCGGAAAGTCGAAGTAGGGCAGGATCTTCTCGTCGATGAAAGCCAGCGCCCGCGGCTTGTCCTTGGTTAGCGCCGGATCCTTCGCAAGCGCGGTAATGACGTCCTCGCTGGCGCGCTTGGCGATGACATTGGGCGGCAAATTGTCATCCACCGCGTGCGCAGGGGCTCCGGCAAACAGGGCCAGACCGAGCACCAGCAAGAGTTTCCTAAACAGCATCGTAAAGTCTCCCTAGGGATAAGGTTTTGTGACGTAGCTACTTGGCCTCGGCCGCCTTGTCGGATGAACCACCTTCGGCCGCCTTGTTGTAGAGGAACTGGCTGATCAGCTTCTCCAGCACGATCGCCGACTGGGTGATCTGCAGCACCGACCCCTGTTTCAGGTTCTCGACGTCACCACCCGCGTCGAAACCGATGTACTGCTCGCCGAGCAGACCTGCGGTGAGGATCGCCGCCGAGGTGTCGGCCGGAAACTGGTAGCGCTTGTCGATCGCCAGTTCGGCGCGCGCCTTGTAGGTCTGACTGTTGAGCTGAATGTTGGCGACACGCCCCACCACCACGCCCGCGCTCTTCACCGGCGCGCGGACCTTAAGCCCGCCGATGTTCTCGAAGTCGGCGTAGACGCTGTACGTATCCGACACATTGAAGGTGGCGCTGGCGTTGCCAACCCGCAGTGCGAGCAGCAGGATCGCGCCCAAGCCGGCCACCACGAAGATCCCGACCCACATATCCACAATAGTTCTGTTCATAACTGTCTCGCTATGGGCCTATTGCCCGGTGAACATGAATGACGTCAACACGAAATCGAGCGCCAGAATGGCCAAAGCCGACGTAACCACGGTGCGGGTGGTGGCACCACTGACGCCCTCAGCGGTGGGTGGTGCGTCGTAGCCCTCAAAAGTCGCGATCGCCGCCACGGCAAAACCGAACACCGCGCTTTTAATGATGCCGTTCATCACGTCGTGACGGAAATCGACCGCAGCCTGCATCTGGCTCCAGAAGGCGCCGTCGTCAACGCCGATCAACACCACACCAATCAGGTAGCCGCCGAACACGCCGATCGCCGAGAACATCGCCGCCAGCAGAGGCATTGAGATAACCGCGCCCCAGAAATGCGGCCCGACCACCCGGGCGATCGGATCAACCGCCATCACCTCCATCGCCGACAACTGCTCGGTCGCCTTCATCAGGCCGATCTCGGCGGTAATGGCGCTGCCAGCGCGGCTGGCAAACAGCAGGGCCGCCACCACCGGACCCAGTTCGCGAACCAACGAGAGCGCCACCAAAGTCCCCAGTGCCTCGGCCGACCCATAGCGCACCAGCGTCTCATAGCCTTGCAAGCCCAGCACCATGCCCACGAACAGACCCGACACCAGAATGATGATCAGCGACTGCACACCACTGAAGTAGACCTTGCGAACCACGAGGCTGAAACGACCGAAACTGAGCCCCGAGCGCAGCAGCACCAGCGCCAGAAAGCGGCTGGCGTAGCCCAGACGCCAAGTACCCTCGACCACCGAGCGGCCAATGTGCGAGAAGCCCGAGGCCAATGCTTTAAGCACGCGCGCCCCCCAGACCAAAATCGGCGTCCATTGATCCGCCGGGGAAGTGGAAGCGCATCGGGCCGTCTTCCTCGCCGTAAATGAACTGGTGGACAAAGGCGTCGCGGGTGTCGCGCACCTCGGCCGGTGTGCCATGCGCGGCGATGCGGCCGTCGGCAATGAAATAGACCTCGTCGACGATCTTCAGCGACTCGGCGACATCGTGGGTAACCACCACCGAGGTCATGCCCAGGGTATCGGTGAGGCGGCGGATCAGGTTGCCGGTGACGGTGAGCGAGATGGGGTCGAGGCCGGTGAAGGGCTCGTCGAACAACACCAGCGCCGGGTCGAGCGCGATCGAGCGTGCCAACGCCACGCGACGCGCCATGCCGCCGGACAACTGGTGCGGCATCAAGGCGTGCGCGCCGCGCAAACCGACCGAGTGCAGCTTGAGCAGCACCAGGTCGCGAATCAGCTCCTCGGGCAAGTCGGTGTGCTCGCGCAGCGGGAAGGCGACGTTGTCGAACACCGACAGGTCGGTGAACAGCGCACCAAACTGAAACAGCACGCCGAGCTTGCGGCGATGCCGCGCTAGGCCATCGGTGTCCATCAGGTGCACCGCCTCGCCATTGACCACGACCTCGCCCGAGCTCGGCCGCAGGGTGCCGCTGATGAGCTTGAGCAAAGTGGTCTTGCCGCAGCCCGAGCCGCCCATAATGGCCACCACCTGACCCCGCTTCATGGTCATGCTGATACCAGTCAGGATCTGGCGGGCGCCATACGCGAACTCGAGGTTGCGAATGTCGACCAGCGTGTCAGCCGCCATTGGCGGATCTCCGGCAAGTCACGAACAAGGGCGGATTCTAGCAGCAGCGAGCTTACGAACCGCTTGCACGGCAGGCCGACGCCCCCTCAAATCAGGGTGAGCTCGGCGGCGTCGAGCTGCTGCGGCGTGCCCAGCAACACCAGCGTGTCACCGGCCTGCAGCAACAGCCCGGGTTCGAGCACGAGCGCCGGACCGGGCCCACGGCGGATCGCCTTAACGACGACACCGGTCGAGTCGAGCCCGCAGGCGTCGATGCGACGCCCCACCACCCGCGCCGACGGCGGCAATTGCAGGGCATGCAAGCGCGGCGCGGCGGCGTCCTCGTCGTCGGTAATGCCATGGAAGAAGCCGCGAAACAACTCGTAGCGCTGCTCGCGCATGTCACGGATTTCGCGCAGCACCCGGTTGAGCGGCACGCCGGCGAGCATCAGCGCTTGGCTCGACAGCATCAAACTGGCCTCCATCACCTCGGCCACCACCTCGGTGGCGCCGGCAGCGCGCAGCCGCTCGATGTCGCGATCGTCACGGGTTCGCACCAGCACTGGCAGGTCGGGCCGCAGCGCCTGCGCTTGCGCGAGCACGGCCAGTGCGGCGGGCGTCTCGGCAAAGGTGATGACCAGCGCTTTGGCACGTTGGATACCGGCCGCCTGCAACACTTCGCGACGAGCCGCGTCGCCAAACACCACCGACTCGCCGGCCGCAACGGCCGCACTGACCCGTCGCGGGTCGGTGTCGAGCGCGATGTAACCGACCTCATCGCGCGCCAGCACGCGCCCGAGTTGCTGGCCGGTGCGTCCGTAGCCGCAAATCACCACATGGCGATCGGCACCCATCGAGCGCATGGCGATCTGGTGGATCTGCAGCGCCTGACTCATCCATTCGGCGCCATTGAAACGGCGCAACAGGCGCGGACTATGCTCAATCAAGATCGGCGTCGCCAACATCGACAGGATGACGGCCGGCAGCACGGGGGCGATCACGGTCGGCGTCAATACTCCGCCGTCCTCGGCCAACGACAGCAGCACCAAGGCGAACTCACCCGCCTGGGCCAGATAAATGCCGGTGCGGACGCAGGCCAGCCGATCACTGTGAACGGCGCGCGCGGCCAGCGCCGCCAGTACGCCCTTGCCCAGCATCAGACCGAGCGTGAGCACCGCAACCTCCTGCCATTCGGCCAATACCCCCAGCACATTAAGGTGCATGCCGACAGTGACGAAGAAGATGCCCAGCAAGACATCACGGAACGGCCGGATGTCCGACTCCACCTGATAGCGGTACTCGGTCTCGGAGATGAGCATGCCGGCGAGGAACGCCCCCAGCGCCGCCGACAAACCAGCGGTCTCGGTCAGGGCCGCCAGCGCCAGAGTGGTGAGGAGCACGTTGAGCATGAACAGCTCTTCAGAGCGCTTGCGGGCCACCAGATGGAACCACTTACGCATCACGTGTTGCCCCACGCCGATGATCAGCGCCAGCGCCAACACGCCCTTGAGCAGGGCCGCGCCGAGGGTGGGCAGCAGGTCGGGGCCCTCGCCCGACAGTGCTGGAATCAGGATCAGCAGCGGCACCACTGCGAGGTCTTGAAACAGCAGCGCACCCATGGTCAGGCGACCGTGGGTGGCGTCGAGTTCGGCGCGCTCCACCAGCAACTTGCCGACCATCGCTGTCGATGACATCGCCAATGCGCCGCCGAGCACGACACCTGCGCGCCAGTCAACGCCGGCCAGCAGCGCGACCGCCAGAACAGCCGCCACAGTGAGCAGAAACTGCAGACCGCCGAGACCGAACACCACCCTGCGCATCCCACGCAAGCGGGGCAGGCTGAACTCGAGGCCGAGGGTGAACATGAGGAAGACGATGCCGAACTCGGCCAGCGTCTCGGTCTGGTGCGAGGGCTTCACCCAACCCAGTGCGTTGGGGCCCAGCGCCACTCCCACCAGCACGTAACCGAACAAAGCCGGCAGTCGCAGCGTGCGCACCACCACCACCGCCAGCACGGCACCGGCAAGCAGCAGCAGGACCGACAGCAGACCCGGCGTCATGGCGTAAGCGCCCGAACGAGCGTGACGGTGGAAGATGCCCCGATTATAGGGGCTCGCCTCAGTGGAAATCCCTCGACGGCACGGTCAGTTGACCGAGGTGGACAGACAGATCGGTGAGCCGACCAGCCAGCAGGTGAACCACAGCACCCGCGCGCTCGACAGTGCCGGTCACACCCAGCAGGCGCGCCCGCAGCAGGGGCTCGCGCTGGTGCTCGGCAAGACTGGCGCGGACGATGACATTCGCGCTGCCGGTCTCGTCCTCCAGGGTGACAAAGATAACGCCGCTGGCGGTACCCGGCCGCTGCCGGCAGGTGACGAGGCCGGCCACCCGACACACCGCTCCACTGCGCGTCAGCTGTAAATCGGCGGCGCTGCGCCAGCGCCCACGCTGCAGGTGTAGGCGCAACAGCGCCAGTGGGTGACGGCCAAGATTGACGCCGGTGGCGTGGTAGCTGGCGACGATCTCCTCGCCCTCGCGCGGCGGATCCAGCAAGGGCAACTGGCGATCGCCGGGCGCTGCGAACAAGGGCGTCGCCGTCTCGATGCCGGCCGCCAGCCAACGCGCATGGCGCCGGTTCTGGCTGATCCGCTGCAAGGCCCCTGCGGCCGCCAGTGCGTCGAGTGCACCACGCCTCAGTCCCGCGCGATGGGCGAGGTCCTCGGCGCTGGCGAAAGCGCCGCCGCATTCACGTGCCGCCACCAGCGCCTGCGCCGCCACTTGCGGCAGTCCGCGCACCTGCCGCAAGCCCAAACGCAAGGCTGGTCGATGCGCGTCAGGTGGCTCCAGCGTGCAATCCCAGTCGCTGGTCTGCACGTCCACCGGTAGCACGGTCACCCCTTGCCGCCGCGCCTCGTCAACGATCTGCGCCGGGCTGTAGAAACCGAGCGGCTGACTGTTGAGCAACGCCGCAGCAAACGCCGCCGGGTGGTGGCACTTAAGCCAAGCCGACGCGTAGACCAGCAGTGCGAAGCTCGCAGCGTGGCTCTCGGGAAAGCCATAGCTGCCGAATCCTTTGATCTGCTCAAACAAGCGGTCGGCAAAATCAGGGTCGTAACCACGCTCGGCCATGCCAGCCTTGAGCCGGCGCTCGAAATGCCCCAGACCACCCTTCTGCTTCCAAGCCGCCATGGCGCGGCGCAGCTGGTCGGCCTCGCCGGCGGTGAAACCCGCGGCGACCATAGCCAGCTGCATCACCTGCTCCTGGAAGATCGGCACACCCAAGGTGCGTTGCAGGACGTGGCGGACGTCGGGCGACGGGTAGGTCACCGGCTCCTGGCCCTGCTTGCGGCGCAGATAGGGATGCACCATCCCGCCTTGGATCGGCCCAGGTCGAACGATCGCCACCTCGATGACCAGGTCGTAGAAGGTTGCCGGCTTGAGCCGCGGCAACATGTTCATTTGCGCCCGCGACTCGACCTGGAACACGCCCAGACTCTGGCCGCGCTGCAGCATGGCGTAGGTCGCCGGACACTCGGGCGGGAGGGTGTGCAGCGCCAACTCGCGGCCACGCCAGTCGGGATGTGACCGCAGCAGATCAAGAGCGCGTCGCAGCGCCGACAACATGCCCAGCGCCAGCACGTCGACCTTGAGCAGACCCAGTGCCTCGAGGTCGTCCTTGTCCCACTGGATCACCGAGCGGCCAGCCATGCGCGCGTTCTCCACCGGCACCAGCTCGTGCAGAGGCCCGCGCGAAATGACAAAGCCACCAACATGCTGCGACAGGTGCCGCGGCAGGCCGATCAGGCGTTCGGTGAGCGCCAGCCACTGACGCGTGCGGCGGTCGGCGGGATCAAGACCGGCCTCGGCCAGCGCCTCGAGTGGGATCAGGTCGTGGTCCCAGCGGGCCAAGCCGGCGCTCACCCGGTCGAGGGTGGCGGCGTCGATGCCCAGCGCTCGTCCGACGTCGCGCAAAGCGCTGCGACGGCGGTAGCGGATCACCGTAGCGGCCAGCGCGGCACGATCACGACCATACTTACCGTAGATGTAAGCGATCACTTCGTCGCGCCGCTGGTGTTCGAAGTCAACGTCGATATCGGGCGGCTCGTCGCGTTCTTTCGAGACAAAGCGCTCGAACAGTAGATTGCCCCGCACCGGGTCGACGGCGGTGATGCCCAAGCAATAGCAGACCGCCGAATTGGCCGCTGAGCCGCGCCCCTGGCAGAGGATGCTGCGACTGCGGGCGAAGCGGACGATGTCCTCGACGGTGAGGAAAAAGTGCGCGTAGCCGAGTTCGGCGACAAGGCGCAGCTCGGTCTCGATCTGGTGGCGAACGGCCGCAAAGCCATCGTCGGTGGCCTGCGTCTGCAAGTCCACGCCGAACCGCTCGGTAAAACCCGCCGCCGTCAGCGCCCGCAGATGCGCATCGGCCGTCTGCCCAACCGGCACCAGTTCTTCTGGATATTCGTAGCGCAAGGTCGACAGGTCGAAATTGCAGCGCTGCGCAATGGCCACACTCTGCGCCAGCCAGTTGGACGGAAACAGACCAGCCAGCCGCTCGCGCCGGCGTAAGTGGCGTTCGGCGTTGGCATCGAGCGCGAATCCGGCTTGGTCGACGCGACAAGCCGAACGCACGGCGGTGAGCGTGTCGTGCAGCGCCTTGTCGCGCCGGTGCAGCAGCGCCACGTCGCCAATCGCCACCCGTGGCAGACCCAGCGCCTCACCGACGCGGTCCCAGGCGGCGATGTCCTCGCACGCATCGTCGCGCAGCAGACGGCGCACGCCCAGCCAGGCGCGTCCGGGCATGCGGCGTGTCAACGGCGCGGCCGCCTCGACCTGTTGCGGCGTGTCGGCAAAAACGATCGCCAGACAGCCCGGCGCGCCGTCGTCGAGCTGCTGCCAGCGCAGACCGTGGCTGGTCTTGTCGCCAGCCATACGCACCGCGGTGATCAACCGACACAGGGTCGCGTAGCCCTGGCGGTCGCTGGCCAGCAAAACCAATTGCAGTTGCTCAGCGAGTTCGAACCGCGCACCGGTGATGAACCGCAGCCCGCACGCGCGAGCCGCCTGATGCGCCTGCACCACACCCGCCACCGAACACAGGTCGGTGAGTGCCAACGCCTGATAGCCGAGCGCCTGCGCACGACGCACCAGATCGGCCGGCTGGGCCGTGGCACGCAGGAAACTGAAGGCCGAAGCGCAGACCAGTTCGGCATATTCAGGCGGGGGCGGATGAGATACTGTCATTATGTACAGTATATGCCGCAGCGCATCGTCTGTCTGACCGAGCCCGCCAAGGGATGCCGGCTGACCGCTGCTAAACTCTACTCATCATGTTTTGCTGCGGCCCGCCCCGCTCGTCCTCATGCGCATCTTCGGCTTTGCCGGCTTCTCCGGCAGCGGCAAGACCACCCTCATCGAGCAGGTCATCCCGGTGCTGGTCGACCAAGGTCTGCGCGTGTCGCTGGTGAAGCACGCCCACCACGACTTCGACATCGACCAGCCTGGCAAAGACAGCCACCGTCACCGCCAAGCCGGTGCCCGCGAGGTCTTGGTCAGTGGCGGTCGGCGCTGGGCGCTGATGCACGAGCTGCGTGGCGATGACGAGCCCGTTCTAAGCGAGTTGCTCAGCCACTTGGATGACGCCGACCTGGTGCTGGTGGAGGGCTTCAAGCGCGACCCGCTGCCCAAGCTCGAAGTGCACCGGCCGGCCCTCGGACACCCGCTGCTGTCAGCCAACGATCCGCACATCCTCGCTGTCGCCTGCGATGCGCCGGTGGATACGCCGCTGCCGACGCTCGACCTCAACGATCCGATCGCGGTAGCGCGGTTCGTCGTCGCCCGCGCCACACCCGGCCCGGACGCGCGCCGCTAGACCATGCTCAACCCAGCCGCGCTCAACCTGCTCTACTTCGCCCGCTTGCGCGAAGCGTTCGGCCGAGACCGCGAGACCGTAGTCATGCCCGAGCCGGCCACTGTCGACGGCTTGCTGGCCACGCTGCAGGGGCGCGGCGGCGTCTGGGCCGACGAGCTGAGCGCCGGTCGCAACTTCCGCGTCGCCGTCAACCAAACCGTCAGTGGACGCGACCAGCCGCTGCGCGCAGGCGACGAGGTGGCGATCTTTCCGCCAGTGACCGGTGGCTGAGCGCGATCGCATCGCCGTGCAAACGGCAGCCTTCGACGTCGGTGCCGAGACCGCTCGGCTGGCCGCGCTCGACCGTGGCATCGGCGCAATCGCCAGTTTTGTCGGGCTGATGCGCGACCAGAACAACGGCGACGCAGTGCAAGCGATGACCCTCGAACACTACCCCGGCATGACCGAGTCGGCGCTCGCCGACATCGTCGCAGAAGCTCACGGGCGCTGGGCACTCATGGGCACGACCGTGATCCATCGCGTCGGCCCCTTGCATCCGGGCGACCCGATCGTTCTGGTGCTGACCGCCAGCGCCCACCGCGGCGAAGCGTTCGCGGCCTGCGAATTCATCATGGACTACCTCAAGACCCGCGCGCCGTTCTGGAAACACGAGACCACCGCTTCTGGCGGACGCTGGGTCGAGGCGCGCGACAGCGACGACAACGCCGCTGCGCGTTGGAACCGCTGAACCCGTGCATGGGACTGTTCGACTGGATCGTTGGTGCAGCGGGACGCGACGCGGGCATACAACTGCTGCCGCAAGTGATCGAGCTGCCGGCGGTAGACAGCCGCTGGACTGTGGCTTGGGAGCCTGGTGCTGACGCGCGACTGATCCGCTCAGCCCAGCAGCAACGGCTGACACTCACCCACGGCCGCGCGCTGGACGCCATCGCCGCCCTCCAACACTGGCTCAAGGCCGAGGGGCGCCGCCATCTGCCGGACTGGCTGGCGCTGGTGGCCGCCGACACTGGACACCGCTACACGACGGTCAGCGTGCGTCTGCAGCGAAGCCGCTGGGGCAGTTGCAGCAGCAGCGGACGTATCAGCCTTAACGCCAAATTGCTGATGCTGCCGCCCGACGCGGTGCGGTACGTGTTGGTCCACGAACTGGCACACACGGTGCACATGAATCATTCGCGCGCTTTCTGGTCCGAAGTGGCCAGGCATCAGCCGGACTGGCGCGAGCAGGTGCGGGTGGTCAAAGCGAGAGCCCCGGCTCTGCCCGCTTGGGTGCATGCACACGCGAAACCGCCCGCGAATCTGCGCTAATCCTGAGCCCGTAAAGGCCCGCTGCCACGGCGCGATGGTGCGATGACTCCGCCGATTCACTGAGCAGGGCTGGCAAGCCTTCGCCTTGACAATCTAAATGAGAATGACTACCATTATTCGAACCAAGCAATTTCTGCCTTCACCTCAGACCTTTGAAACCATGAAAATCTCTTGCATCGCTGCCTCTCTCCTGCTGTCACTCGCGGCCACTGGGGCTCTTGCCGCCGATCCTGAAGTCAATCTGACGCTCAAGGATCACCGCTTTGACCTCACCGAGATCAAGGTGCCGGCCGGCCAACGCGTCAAGATCACGCTACGCAACCTCGACAGCACTCCGGAAGAATTTCACAGCGACTCGCTGAACCGCGAAAAAGTGGTCACCGCGGGCGGCACAGCCACCTTCTTCATCGGCCCGCTGAAGCCCGGCAAGTACCCGTTCATGGGCGAATTCAACGCCAAGACTGCGCAAGGCGTAGTGATCGCCGAATAAGGAGACTGACCGACCATGCTCAACTCCGCCGTCATCGTCTTTCGCGAGTGCCTGGAAGCCGCGCTCATCATTGGCATCATCGCCGCTGCCACCCGCGGGCTACCCGGCCGTGCGCGTTGGATCGTCGGCAGCGTTATGGCCGGCGTTGCGGGTTCGGTGCTGGTCGCGCTGGGTGCTGACGAGATTGCCAACCTGGCCGAGGGCTACGGCCGCGAGCTGTTCAACGCTGGAGTGGTGATGATCGCCGCCGCCATGTTGGCCTGGCACTGCATCTGGATGGCTCGCCACGGCAGAGAACTAGCCGCCTCGGCGCGGCAGGTGGGCCAGGCGGTCGCCAGCGGCAGCGCGGCCTTCTCGGCGCTGGGCACGGTGATCGCTTTAGCCGTGTTGCGCGAGGGTTCGGAGACGGTGCTGTTTCTCTACGGTTTGCTGGCCGGCGGCGAGCAGAGCGCCTTTCAAGTGGCACTCGGCGGATTGGCCGGATTGGCCGGCGGTGCCCTAGCCGGCTACATCCTCTATGCCGGTGCAGTGCGCCTGCCGATGAAAGCGTTCTTCGCCGTGACCAATGGCTTGATCGCCCTCTTGGCTGCGCAGATGGCCAGTCAAGGCGCGCGCTTCCTGAGCCAAGCCGACCTACTGCCAACCTTGGCCGCGCCCTTGTGGGACCTTTCGGCCTGGCTGCCTGACGGCTCGGTCATCGGTCGCACGCTGAATGCACTGGCTGGCTATCGGGCCATGCCTTCCGGTATCGAGGTCGTGTTCTACGCGACTATGCTGGCGGCGGTTGTAATCGCGATGGAACTGGTACGGCGCCTGCCATCTCCGTCGGCACCGTCACCCGCCTGAGTCATCGCGAAGCACGCACGCTGGCTCGGCTTTGGCTGCGGCCTCAAGTCTCTAATCGAGAAACACTCATGAGAACAACCCTTCGGCTGAGCGCCGCGACGCTCTCACTTTGCCCATTGCTGGCTCTGGCCAGCCCCGCCGACTACATCTACTCGCCGCTGGTCCAAGAGGGCGAGCGCGAAATCGATTTCAAAGCCGGCACCGCCGACACACATCCTCGTCAAAGCGCTGCCACCATCGGCTTTGGCTACGGAGTTACCAGCCGCTGGTTCACCGAGATCTACGTCAAAGCTAAGAACGAAGGCAATGGCACGTACTACGACGCGGTCGAATGGGAAAACCGCTTTCAGTTGACCGAAACCGGCCAATACCCGTTCGAGACCGGCTTTCTGCTGGAAATCGAAAAGCCCAAAGGCCCCGGCAGTGGCTGGGAGGTCAAATGGGGGCCGCTGCTACAAACCGACATCGGCCGGGTGCAGATCAACTTCAACCCGCTGCTGCGCAGCTACATCGACTCCCGCGAGTCGCATGGCACCGAGTTTCTGTATCAGTTGCAGGCCAAGTACCGCTGGAGGCCGGACCTGCAGTTTGGCGTGCAGGCGATGGGCGATCCGGGTGGACGCTGGGACAACTGGGCGCCCAGCCGCGAACAGAACCACCGCGCCGGGCCGGCGATCTTCGGGAAGATTCCGCTGGAAGGTCGTCAGGCGATTCGCTACAACGCCGCGTGGCTGGTTGGGCTGTCGTCGGGCGCACCCAACAACACCCTGCGCCTACAAGCCGAGTACGAGTTCTAGTCGCCGCCGGCGGCAAGCTCCGCCCACACGGGCGCGTGGTCGGACGGCCGCTCGTGCTTGCGCGGGCCAGTGTCGATGCCGGCTGCGGTGCAGCGCCGAGCGAGATCCGGCGTAAGCAAGATGTGGTCGATTCGCAGGCCGAGGTTGCGGCGGAAACCGCCCTGCCGGTAGTCCCACCACGAGAACGTGGCTGACGGCTGCTCGAACAAACGGTAGCTGTCGGCCAAGCCGAGGTCGAGGACGCTGCGGAACGCGGCGCGCTCCGGCTCGGAGCACAGCACCTGCCCGGCCCAAGCCGCCGGGTCGTGCACATCGCGGTCGTCCGGGGCGATGTTGTAGTCGCCCAGCAGCGCCAGATGCGGATGCGCCGCCACCTCGCCGCGGAGCCAGTCGTGCAGCGCCTGGAGCCAGGCCAATTTGTAGGCGTACTTGTCACTGCCCACCGCCTGCCCGTTGGGCATGTAGGCGCAGACCACGCGAACGCCGTTCACCGTACCGGCGATCAAGCGCTTTTGCTCGTCGGCGAACCCAGGGATGCCCGCTTGCACATCCTCGATGGCGTGCGGGCTCACGATGGCGACGCCGTTGTAGGTCTTCTGGCCGGTGTAGGCCACCTGCCAACCAGCCTCTCGAAAGGCCTCGACCGGAAAGTTGGCGTCTTCGAGCTTGGTCTCCTGCAGGCACAGCGCGTCGGGCTGGTGCTGCGCCAGCCACTCGAGCACCTGGTCGAGGCGAACCTTGAGCGAGTTGACGTTCCAGGCGGCGAGTTTCATGGCGGCAGGTCTCGCGGGCCTTAAGCCCCCGTCATCCCGTTGTGCCGCAACAACGGTTCCAGACTCGGCTCGCGCCCGCGGAAAGCTTTGAACGATTCGATCGCCGGACGCGATCCGCCCACGGCCAAAATCTCGCGCCAGAAGCGCTGGCCGACCTCGGCATTCAAGCCACCGGCCTCCTCGAAGGCGGCGTAGGCGTCGGCGGACAGCACCTCAGCCCACTTGTAGCTGTAGTAGCCGGCCGCGTAGCCACCGGCAAAAATGTGGCCAAAATTGTTCGGGAAGCGGTTGAACTCGGGCGGATGCATCACCGCCACTTCCGCGCGCACCTCGCGCAGGATGTCCATGGCACTGCGGCCCGGCACCTCGCCGTGCAACTGCATATCGAACAGCGAAAACTCGATCTGGCGCAGGGTCATCATGCCGCTCTGGAAGTTCTTGGCGGCGACCATCTTGTCGTAGAGCGCGCGCGGCAGCGGCTCGCCGGTCTCGACGTGCGCGGTCATGCCTTGCAGAACGCCCCACTCCCAGCAGAAGTTCTCCATGAACTGGCTCGGCAACTCGACCGCGTCCCACTCCACGCCGTGGATGCCGGACACGCCAAGGTCCTCGATTTGCGTCAGCAGGTGATGCAGGCCATGGCCGAACTCATGGAACAGGGTGATGACCTCGTCGTGCGTGAACAGCGCCGGCTTGCCGTCGACCGGGCCGGAAAAGTTGCAAGTGAGGTAGGTCACCGGCGTCTGGATGCCGGCCCCGGCGCGACGCCGCGAGATGGCATCGTCCATCCAGGCGCCGCCGCGCTTGCTCTGGCGCGCGTAGAGGTCGAGGTAGAACTGGCCAACCAGCGTGCCGTCGCGGTCGGTGAGCTTGTAGAAGCGCGCGTCGGGGTGCCAAACCGGTGCCGCATCTGGCATCACAAATAGGCCGTAGAGCCCCTCGATGACGCCGAACAGGCCCTCGAGTACTTTGTGTTCAGGGAAGTACTGCTTCACCTCTTGGTCAGAGAAGGCGTAGCGCGCGACCCGCAGCTTCTCGGCGGCGTAGGCCACGTCCCAAGCTTCGAGCACGTCGATGCCCAGTTCGGCGGCGGCGAATCCGCGCAGCTCCGCCATGTCGCGCTCGCCGTAGGGCTTGGCGCGTGCGGCCAGATCGCGCAGGAAACCGGCCACCTGCGCCGGCGATTCGGCCATCTTCGGCTCGAGCGAAACCTCGGCGTAGTTGGCGAAACCGAGCAGCTGCGCCTCCTCGTGGCGCAACTCGACGATGCGACGGATCAGGTCGGTGTTGTCCCACTCGGGTTTGCCGAACTCGCTGGCGCGGGTGGCATATGCCCGGTAGATGGTGGCGCGCAGGTCTCGGTTATCGGCGTATTGCATCACCGGCAAATACGAGGGCGCATGCAGCGTCAGCTTGTAGCCGGGCTTGCTGTCAGCCTCGGCAGCGGCGCGCGCAGCGCTGATCACGTCCTCCGGCAAGCCTGCAAGCTGCGTGACATCGTCGGTGAACCAGCCAAAGTCGTTGGTGGCGTCGAGCAAGTTCTCTTCGAACTTGGCCGACAAGCTCGCCAGTTCCTCCTGGATTGCCGCAAAACGGCCCTTGTGCTCGGCCGGCAGCTCAGCACCGCCCAAGCGGAAGTCGCGCAGCTCGTTTTCGAGGATCTTGCGACGCGGCGCGGTCAGGCGCGCCCACTCGGGGCCTTCATGCATCGCTTTGTAACGCTGGTGCAGGCGTTCGTCCTGGCCGAGGCTGGCGTAGAACGCGCTCACTTTTGGCAGCACGGCGTTGTAGGCCTCGCGCAGCTCCGGACTGTTCATTACCGCGTTGAGGTGCGCCACCACGCCCCAGCTGCGGCCCAAACGCTCAAGCGCATCTTCCATCGGCTCGACCAGGTTCTGCCAGGTCGGCGACTCCACCTTGGCAGCGGCCTCAACCGCAATCCGCGCCTCATCGAGCAGCGCCTCGATGGCCGGCACCACGTGCTCAGCCTGAATGCGATCGAAGGGTGGCAAGCCGCGCAAGTGGCGCAGAGGGTTGTCTTGGAGCGAAGTCATCGGAGCGGTTTCCAGAGAATGTTGCGCGGCAGCATGGCCGCGAGAGCCGAATTATACTGGCGACCCCTGCCAGACCCCTGCAAGGAATCATGAGTTCCGGCTCACGCATCCAACCCTTCGAGGCCCATCAGCCACGCATTGACGCCAGCGCTTGGGTTCATGCCAGTGCGGTCATCATCGGCGATGCCGAAATCGGCGCCGAGGTCTCGGTGTGGTGCAACACCGTGATTCGCGCGGATGTGAACCGGGTACGCATCGGCGCCGCCAGCAACATCCAAGACCTGTGCATGCTGCACGTCAGCACGCCAAATCCGCGCAAGCCCGACGGTGCTGAGCTGACCATCGGGGAGCGGGTGTCAGTTGGCCACCAGTGCATCCTGCATGGTTGCCGCATCCACGATGAAGTGCTGATCGGGATGGGCAGCGTGGTGATGGACCATGCCGTAGTGCAGTCCCACGTGATCGTCGGCGCCGGCAGTCTGGTGCCGGAAGGCAAGGTGCTGGAATCCGGACACCTCTACATGGGGCGTCCGGCCAAGCTGATGCGGGCGCTCACGCCCGAGGAGATCGCTTACTTCCCGCAACTGGCGTCGCATTACGTACGACTGGCGGCACGCCACGCGGCGTCCGGCTGATCTGACCGGATCGCCGCGAGCGGCGCTTACCAGTGGGACTCGCGGTCGGGGCTGCTGCTGACCTTGTGGATGGTCAGGTCGGCGCCCTCGTATTCTTCTTCAGCATCCAGGCGAAGGGGACCCAGCTGGCGGATGGCACTGTAGATCAGATAACCGCCGACAAACGCCACCACCACGCCGCCCAGCGTGCCGATCAGTTGAGCGGCCATCGACACAGTGCCTAAGCCCCCCAACGCCGCGCTGCCAAAAATGCCGGCTGCGATGCCGCCCCAGGCGCCGCACAGGCCGTGCAAAGGCCACACGCCCAGCACGTCGTCGATCTTCCAGCGGTTCTGGGTCCAGGTGAACAGGTAGACAAACAAAAATCCGGCCAGCACACCGGTGGCAAGCGCCCCCAACGGGTGCATCACGTCGGAGCCGGCGCACACCGCCACCAATCCGGCCAGCGGCCCGTTGTGGACGAAGCCGGGGTCGTTGCGCCCAGCGATCAACGCAGCCAGGGTGCCGCCGACCATTGCCATCAGCGAGTTGATCGCCACCAGACCGTTGACCATCTCGAGCTTTTGCGCACTCATCACATTAAAGCCGAACCAACCCACTGCGAGAATCCACGCACCCAGGGCCAGAAACGGGATCGACGAGGGCGGATGCGCTGCCATCCCGCCGTCGCGGTGGTAGCGTCCGTGGCGCGGCCCCAGCAGCAAGACTGCCGCCAGCGCCACCCAGCCGCCAAAGGCATGCACCACCACGCTGCCGGCAAAATCGTGGAAGGGCTGACCGAACTGCGCCTGGATCATCGGCTGCAAGCCAAAGTTGTTGTTCCAGACCACGCCTTCGAACAGCGGATAGAGCACTCCAACGATTACCGCGGTGGCGATCAGTTGCGGCACAAACCTCGCCCGCTCAGCGATACCCCCAGAGACGATGGCCGGGATGGCCGCCGCAAACGTCAACAAAAAGAAGAACTTGACGAGGTCATAGCCGGCGTTCTGAGTCAGCGCCGTGGCATCGGCGAAAAAACTCACGCCATAAGCGACGCCGTAGCCAACAAAGAAGTAGGCCAGGGTCGACACCGAAAAATCGACCAGGATCTTCACTAGCGCGTTGACCTGGTTCTTTTTGCGGACAGTACCGACCTCAAGAAAGGCGAACCCGGCGTGCATGGCGAGCACCATGATGGCGCCGAGCAGAATGAACAGAACATCAGAGGAGGTCTTGAAGGCATCCATTTGGGCGTGATATTTTTTAATGAGATTAAAACCGCACTCTAGCAAGCAAAAAACGAACCAAGTTGGTGCAATGCACCCCCGAACCGCACAGATGCGATGCGCAGTGGTGCCGAGACATGCGCCAAGCGAAACAGAGATGCCCATTGCGGTGCATCCAGTGCCTTGGCGCACTGTTATGGTGCAACTGGCGTGATGGCGGGCCGCACTCAATCTGGCTTAGCATCGCGGCATGCTCGAGTTCGAAGTCATTCCAGTTACGCCATTTGCCCAGAACACCACCTTGGTCTGGTGCAGCGAGACGCTACAGGCGGCACTGATCGACCCCGGTGGCGAAGTCGACCGCCTGCTCGCGGCAGTCAAGAGCCGCGGCCTGACCCTATCCGCCGTCTGGTTGACCCACGGCCATCTCGACCACTGCGGCGGCGCGCTGGAGATTCGCGAACGCACCGGCGTGCCGATCGAGGGCCCGCAGCGCGAAGACGCGTTCTGGATTGATGCCATGGCGCAGCAAGCGCAGTGGTTCGGCTTTGGCAGCCCGCGCAGCTTCACCCCCGACCGCTGGCTCAACGACGGCGACACGCTGACACTGGGCGACCTGCAATTCGAGGTCTACCACACACCGGGGCACACGCCCGGCCACGTCGTGCTGTTCAACCGGACGGCGCAGTGGGCTCAGGTGGGCGATGTCTTGTTTCGCGGCTCGGTGGGGCGCACCGACTTCCCACGCGGCGACTCGCAACAGTTGCTGGCGTCGATCCGGGGCAAACTCTGGCCGCTCGGTCGGGATGTGCGGTTTGTGCCGGGACACGGCCCGATGTCAACCTTTGGCGATGAGCGCGACGACAATCCTTTCGTCGCCGACGGTCAGCGTTAGCGGCTCAGGCGCTGGCCATGAGCCGGTCGTACTTGGTGCGCAACTGGTCCTTGGTCTCCGGGCGTTGCGGGTCGACCATGATGCAGCTCACCGGGCAAACCTCGACGCACTGAGGCGTGTCGAAATGGCCAACACACTCGGTGCATTTGCCCGGCTCGATCTGATAGATCTCTTTGCCTTGCGAAATGGCCGAGTTGGGACATTCCGGTTCGCACACATCGCAATTGATGCATTCGTCGGTGATCAGCAGGGACATCCGGCAGCGCTCCAGTGATTCGCGTAAGTCGTCATGTTAGCCCCTGCCCCCGCGGCACTCAACGCCGTTTTGAAGTCAAGGCGTTTACCACGCACGGATGGACGAACTGCGAGACATCGCCACCCAGCCGGGCAATCTCGCGGACGATGGTCGCGGAGAGGAACATGTACTCCTCCGACGGAGTGAGGAACACCGTCTCAATGTCCGGCCGCATGCGCCGGTTCATACCCGCCAGCTGAAACTCGTACTCAAAATCGGACACCGCACGCAGGCCGCGCAAGACGAACCGCGCATCTTCCTGCTGCAAAAAATCGATCAACAAGCCCTCAAACCCAAGCACGCGAACATGGCTGATGCCTTGCAGGGCCTCTTGGGCCAGCGCCACACGATCTTTCCAGGCTGAACAGTGGCGACTTGCCGCTGCTGCCGGCCACCCCGACCACCACCTCCGAGAACATCTGGCTGGCGCGACGCACCAGGTCCTCGTGTCCGCGGGTCAGGGGATCGAAGGTACCGGGGTAAACGATGCGCTGGCGTGGGGCGTGCATGTCAGCAAACCGTAAAAGACGCGGCCGGCGCGATCGTGGCGCAATAGCGTCCAACCGTTGGGCGCGACCAGTGGCGCGTCGTCTTCGAGGTAGATACGAGCGCCGTCAGCGAGCAGCGGCGGCAGCGCGTCCAGACAGCGCTGCAGCGCGTCGAGGGCATAGGGCGGGTCGAGGAAGACGACATCAAAACGCTCCTGCGGATCGGCGGTCGGCCGTGAGCCCAGCCAGTGTAACGCATCGGTCTGCAGCACCTGCACCACCGGTCCGGCACCCAGCACCTGGCAGTTCGACTGCAATTGCCGGGCAGCACGCGCATCGCGCTCAAGCATCAGCACCGCCGCCGCGCCGCGTGAGGCTGCCTCCAAGCCGAGCGCGCCGGTTCCGGCGAACAGGTCGAGGCAGCGCAAGCCGTCGAGGTGCTGACCAAGCCAGTTGAACAGCGTTTCGCGCACGCGGTCGGGCGTCGGCCGCAGCCCCTCGACGTCGGCGATTGCCAAACGGCGGCGCCGCCACTCGCCACCGATGATGCGCAGCTCACCCGCACCACGACTTGTACCGGCAGTGCGGGGCCGCGACACTGCACTTACTCCGCTGAGCCGCCTCCGACCACCACAGTAGCCATGCGGTCGACCGCGATGCGACGCCGGAAGGCGTCACGGATCTGCGCCGTCGTAACACGCTCAACGTTAGGCACGAAGTCGTCGATGTAGCTCAGCGGCAGGTTGTGGAAGGCGATCATGGCGACGTAGTCGAGGATCTTGCGGTTGTTATCGATGCGCAGCGGGAATCCACTGACCAGATTCGACTTGGCGGCTTTGAGCTCGGCCTCGGTCGGACCCTGCGCAACAAAGGTCTGCAGCGTCTTGCGAACCACACCCAGAGCCTCGTCGGCGCTCTCGCGCTTGGTCTGCAGGCCGATCATGAACGGCCCGTTCTCCAAGCGCGGAATGAAGTAGCTGTACACACTGTAAGCCAATCCACGCTTTTGCCGGACCTCGTCGGTGAGTCGCGAGACAAAACCGCCGCCGCCCAAAACGTAATTGCCGAGGTAGAGAGCGAAGTAGTCGGGATCGCCGCGCTTCATGCCAGGCTGGCCAATCTGGATGTGTGCCTGCGTCGCCGGATGGTCGATGCGCTGTTCGCTCGACTGCGTCAGCGCCGCCACCGGCTCCATCTGGAACGGTTCCGCCGCGCCCTGCGGCAGGCCGGCAACGACGCGTTCGGCCAATGCCTCGGCACCGCTGCGGTCGATGTCGCCGACCAACACCATTACCGCGCCCTGAGCCTTGTAACGCGCCTGATAAAAGGCCAGCAGATCGTCGCGAGTGATCTTGGCGACCGATTCGGGATCCATGTCGCGGCCGTAAGGGTGATCACCGAACAGCGCGCGGCTGAATGCGCGGCTGGCCAGGGTCTCCGGCTTGGTCTCGGCCTCCTTGAGGCCGCTGATGGTGCGGGCCTTCTCGCGCTCAATCACGGCCTGCGGAAAACCTGGCGATGCCAACAGCTCTGCCAACAGCGCAACCGCCTGCTCGCGCTCGACGGCGTTGCTCAAGGTGCGCAGGCTAAATCCGGCAAGGTCATCATCCACCGTCGGCGCCAATTGAGCACCGGTATCGGCCAGCCGGTCGGAAATCTGCTGCTCGGTCAGCTTGGCGGTTCCGGCGCTGAACAGGCCGGCGGTCAGGCTGGCAGTACCGGCCGGTAAGCCGCCCTCCCAGGCGTTGCCGGCACGAAACTGGATACTCACATCCAGCATCGGCAGGCTGTGGTTCTCGATCAAGTAGACACGGGTGCCAGTGGCGGTCTGCCAGTGCTGGATCGGCAGCGCAGCGTGCGCCAGCGGTGCCAACAGCGTGGCGAGCAGGGCGACAAGAAAACGCATGGGAATCTCCGGAAGGGTTCTGAAAAGGGCCGCGGCTGATGATCAGTCGCGGACGCCGGCTGGCCGGCCTTTGGGCTTGGCGCCAGCGGGCAGCGGCTGCGGGTCGAGCACAGCCACGGTGAGAGCGTCATCGACGAAGAACTCGCGGGCGACCTGCTGCACCTGCTCGGCGGTGACGGCACGCATCCGCTCCAGCAGGAGGTCTTCGCTGCGATGGCCCAGCCCTGACGACTCCAGCTGTCCAATCATGCTCGCCTGAGCGTTGATGCTGTCGCGGGCAAACACTTGCGAGGCAATCACCTGCGCTTTGGTGCGGGCGAGTTCTTCCGGCTTCACGCCCTCGTCGGCAACCAGCCGCAGTTGTTGCCGCAGCGCTGCTTCGAGGTCGTCAACAGTCTTGCCCGGTGCTGGCGAGCCGCCCATCATGAACAGGCTCGGGCCGCGGCCGATGCCGTCGTAACCGGCGTCAACGTCCAGAGCCACGCGCTGTTCGCGCACCAGCCGGGTGTTCAGGCGGGCGCCAGGGTATCCGTCCAGGATGCCCGACAGCACGTCCAGCGCGTAGGGCTTCCAATCGTTGACCGGATCGGTGAGGCTTGGCACTCGCCAAGCCATGGTCAGAGTGGGCTCCTCGGCCACGCCCTTCACTCGAACTCGGCGAATGCCCGCCTGCGCGGGTTCGGCCTGCGGCTTGCGGACCGGCAGAACGGAGGGCTTGAGCGCGCCAAAATATCGTTCGGCAAGGGCGAACACCGCCTTCGGCTCGACGTCGCCGACCACCACCAGCGTCGCGTTGTTGGGCGCATACCAACGGCGGTACCAAGCGCGCACGTCAACAATGTCGAGGTTCTTGAGATCGTCCATGTACCCGATCACTGGGATCCGGTAGGGGTGCGCCTGCAGCGCAGTGCCGATCAGCGTCTCGTACACCAGACTGCCCGGCTGATCTTCGACCCGCCAGCGACGCTCTTCCATCACCACCTTGATCTCTTTTTTGAACTCGGCCTCGTTCAACACCAGATTGCGCATGCGGTCGGCCTCGAGCTCGAGCACCAACGGCAAGGATTTTGCGGCGATCTGTGCGTGGTAGACCGTGTGGTCGCGACTGGTGAACGCGTTCTCACGTCCGCCGGCAGCGGCCACCCGACGTGAGTACTCGCCCGACGGCACCTTCCGGGTGCCTTTAAACATCATGTGTTCGAGAACGTGCGAGACGCCGGTGGTGCCGTTGAACTCGTCGACGCTACCGATTTTGTACCAGACCTGGCTCATCACCACGGGGGCACGATGGTCGGGCCGGACGATCACCTTCATGCCGTTCTTAAGCGTGGTCTCGGCCACCGTGGCGGCGTCGGCAGCGCAAGCGGGCGCCGCGGCGAGGGACAAAGACGCCATGAGGAACGTCAGGGAGAACAGATTTCGCAGAGTCGTGAGCATGGACGCGGGCTAGAATGCAACGGTTGTAGAGTCCCCTCCGACCCCGGTCCTCATGGTTAGTTTCTTCGGCAAGTCATCCGCAGCCAGCGACCCGGCCGCCGGCGCCTCATCGGCCACGGTCGGCTGGCGCGAGCGGCTTAAGGCAGGTCTGGGTCGCGTCAGCGGCGCGCTCGGCGAAGCACTGGGCAGCGTGGTGCACGGCCGGCGGGCCATCAGCGCCGAGGTCTACGACGAACTCGAGACCGCCCTGCTAGCGGCAGATGTCGGCATCGCGGCCACCACCGCCCTGCTCGACGAGTTGCGGCGCACCGTCGCCCGCGACGCGCTGACCGATGTCGACGCGCTGCGCGGTGCCCTGCGGGCAGCGTTGTTGCAGCGCCTGCAGGTGCTCGAACAGCCGCTCGACACCCACCGCGCCAAGCCTTTCATTGTCATGGTCACCGGGGTTAACGGCAGCGGCAAGACCACCTCCATCGGCAAGCTCGCGCGCTGGTATCAGAGCCACGGCCAAACAGTGCTGCTGGCGGCCGGGGACACTTTCCGCGCCGCAGCCCGCGAGCAGCTCAAAGTGTGGGGCGAGCGCAACGGCATTGATGTGGTGTCGCAAGCGTCGGGGGATCCGGCTGCGGTGGTGTTCGACGCCATCAACGCCGGACGCGCACGCGGCGCCGACATCGTCATCGCCGACACCGCCGGACGCCTGCCGACGCAGCTGCACCTGATGGATGAGCTGGCCAAGGTCAAACGGGTGATCGCCAAGGCCGATGCCAGTGGCCCGCACGAGGTGCTGCTGGTGATCGACGCCCACATCGGCCAGAACTCGCTGGCGCAAATCGCCGCTTTTGACGCAGCGGTCGGTGTGACCGGGCTGGTGGTGACCAAGCTTGACGGCACCGCCAAGGCCGGCGTGCTGGTCGCGCTGGCTTGCGGACCCAAACCGGTGCCAGTGCGCTTTATCGGCATCGGTGAAGGCTTGGATGACCTGCAACCGTTTGTCGCCAGCGAATTCGTTGAGGCGCTGTTGCCATGATCACGCTCACCCGCGTCAGTAAACGTTACCCCGGCGGCGGCGATGTCCTGAGCAATGTCAGCCTTGAAGTCGGCAGCGGTGAGATGGTGGTTCTGCTGGGTGCCTCGGGCGCCGGCAAAAGCACTCTGTGCGGCTAATGGGCGGGCTGGAGCGACCCAGCACCGGCAGCGTGCAGATCTTCGGCCAGGACACCAGCCGCCTCAACGCCGGAGCGCTCGCGCTGGTACGGCAGAAGATCGGTCTGGTGTTTGAAGATTACAAGCTGCTGCCCGACCGCTCCGCGCTCGAGAACGTGGTGCTTCCGCTGGACATCGCCGGCTACAGCCTGAGCGAAGCGCGCAAACGCGCCCGCGCCGCACTCGAAAAGGTCGGACTGGGCCACCGCGAGGGCGCGCGGCCCGTGACGCTGTCGGGTGGCGAACAGCAGCGCGTGTGCATCGCCCGGGCCGTGGTCTCGCGCCCGGCCCTGATTCTCGCGGACGAGCCGACTGGCAATCTCGACGCCGAACAGGCCGCCGGTATTGCCGATATGTTGCGCGCCTTTCATGGCGTTGGCACCACGGTGGTGGTGGCCACCCACGATCCGGCATTCCGCGACCGACTGGACGGACGGGTACTGCGCATCGGCAGTGGAGACGCCGCCGAGAGTCGACCCGCGACCGCGACTGGAGGCCGTCGATGAGCCTGATCCGTCAATGGTGGCGGGCCCTCGCCAACGCTGTTCGCGCACTCTGGCAGTCGCCGGTGGCAACCCTATTCAATCTCGCTGCACTGGCCTGCGCTTTCGGGCTGAGCCTGTGTGCGGTGGTCTGGATCGGCAGCGCCAGCGTAGGCGAGTTGGCGTCGCCTACCACCGGCCTGTCGCCGCAGATCACGGTGCTGCTTCGCAGCGGCGCCCCGGCCGGCGACGACAGCGCCCTCGCCCGCAGCCTATCCGCGCAGAGCGGCGTGAGCTCGGTGCGCTTTGTCGGCCGTGACCGCGCATTGCGCCAACTGGCCCGAGACCTCGGCGACGACCGCCTGCTGGCCGGCCTCGACGTCAACCCGCTTCCTGACGCACTGGTACTCACGGTCTCGCCCCACCTTGAGGCTGCTGCGCTGGACGCTCTGATCACTCGCATCAAGGCCCGCGCCGAAGTGGACGAGGTGTTGGCTGACCGCAAGTTCGCCGAGCGCGTTCGGCAGATCGGGCATGCCGCGCGAAACCTGGCGCAGGGCCTGATCCTGCTGCTGCTCACCAGCAGTGCGGTGGTCGTGTTCAACACCATTCGCCTGCAGCTGGCCGATCGGCAACACGAGATCGAGTTGCTACGGCTATTGGGCGCGTCGTCGGCTTTTGTGCGGCGCCCCTTTGTACTCGGGGGATCCTGCTCGGCGCGCTGGGAGCCGGTCTGGGTTGGCTGCTGGCGCAGGCGATGGTGGTTACCGTATCCGGTTGGCTGGCCCCGCTGGCAAACAGCTGGGGGCTGCCGACGCCACCGGCCTCGGTGCCGCTGCTGGATGGCCTCGGCAATCTGATGCTGGGCGTCCTCATCGGCTGGGTCACCGCCTGGCTGGGCGCCACCCGGCACTTGCTGGCTGTCGACCGCCGCTGAAGACCCGCGCCAGTTGATCTGGCGCAGGCGCACGGGAACCTGGAAGGTGCAGACTGATCGAAGGACTTAGCACTCGATGGTAGAGAGTGCTAAATTTGCACTTTCGGGTTGCTGGCCAAACAGCTCAACCGTTTCAGTGGAGGATTCGCACCGATGCAAGCCACCTTGCCGCTGCTGCCCCTGCCCAACGCACTGGGCAGTTTTGAAGCCTATGTGACGGCGGTCAATCGCCTGCCGATGTTGACGCCAGACGAAGAGCTGCGCCTATCGCGCGCCCTGCGCGACCATGACGACCTCGACGCTGCCCGCCAATTGGTGATGTCCCACCTGCGACTGGTGGTCAGCATCGCCCGCAACTACAGCGGCTACGGCCTGCCGCAACCCGATCTGGTGCAGGAAGGCAACATCGGCTTGATGAAAGCGGTCAAGCGCTTCGACCCGGAGCGCGGAGTGCGCTTGGTGTCGTTCGCCATGCACTGGATCCGCGCCGAGATCCACGAATACATTCTGCGCAACTGGCGGCTGGTGAAGCTGGCCACCACCAAAGCTCAGCGCAAACTGTTCTTTAACCTGCGTAGCCTCAAGGGCGACAGCCGGGCGGTCAGCGCCAGCGACGCCGAGGCCATCGCCCGGAAACTGGACGTCCGTACCGAAGATGTACTCGACATGGACCTGCGCATGAGCGGCGGCGACATTCCCCTCGAGCCTTTGGGCGAGGACGACGATGCCGGCATGGCCCCCATCCAATATCTGGCCGACGAGGCCAGCGGCCCGGAGGCACAAATCACGCTTGCACAACGCGCCCATCTCGGTGGCGAGGGCCTGCAAGCGGCGCTGTCGACGTTGGACCCGCGCAGCCGTCACATTGTCGAGTCGCGCTGGCTGTCCGACGACGGCGGCCCGACCCTGCACGAGCTGGCCGCCGAGTACGGCGTGTCAGCCGAACGCATCCGCCAGATCGAGTCGCAGGCGATGAAGAAGTTGCGGACGGTGCTCGAAGCCGAGGCTGCCGCCATCTGAGCAGCGCTCAGGCGCCATCCAGCAGTAGGCGCAGATCGGCGGCCAATGCTTCGGGGCCGCCACCGTAGGATACAAACAGCCGAACACGGCCCTGCGCGTCGAACACGTAGCTGCCCGCCGTATGATCGATGGTGTAGTTGGGCCCGTCGCCCACCTTCTGCGCTGCCAGACGGAACTCCTTGATCAGCGCATCGGTGTCAGCGCGACTGCCGCGCAACGCAACGAAGCGCGGGTCGAATCCCGGCACATACTTCGACAACAGCGCTTGCGTATCGCGCTCCGGATCGAGCGTGACGAACAAGACCTGCACCCGGTCAGCGTCCTTGCCCAGCGCCTTAAGCGCCGCGGCGGTCTCACCCATCGTGGTCGGACACACGTCCGGACAAAAGGTATATCCGAAGAACAGCACCACCACTTTGCCGCGATAGTCAGCCAGTCGGCGGGTCTGGCCGGTGTGGTCAGTCAGAGCAAAATCTCGGGCAAAAGTAGCGCCACTGATGTTCGTCGACTTGAACACCCGCTCGGTCGACGGCCCGCAGGCTGTTGTGGCAACGGCCACCAGCAGGACCGCCATCCAGCGCCATATCCAGCGACTCATCGGCGAAACACCAGACGCTCGCGGTGCGGACGGCTCAACACCAGCAGGGAAACCAGGGTCATCAACAGCAACGCGGCCACCGCATTGTGGGCAACGGCCAAGGGCACTGGCAGATGCAGCAGCACGTTGGCGATGCCCAAGCCAATCTGCACAGCCACGAGCAGCAAGACGCCGCGCGACCAGCCGGTCGACCCCCGCTGCGCCAATCGCACACCCAGCAGCAGAAGCACCGCCGCCACCACCGCAGCGCCAACGCGATGCGCCATTTGAATGGCCACCAGCGCCGGCCCGGCAATCGGTTGGCCGTTGGCATCGAGGTGCAAAGCGCGTGTGAGGTCGAACCCGTCACTCTGCATGGCCGGCCACCAGCTGTTGTTGCAGTCGGGGAAGCCATTGCACGCCAAGCCGGCGTAGTTGGTGCTGACCCAGCCGCCGAGCGCGAGCTGCAGAATCAAAACGGCCAACGCCAATTTCACCAGCCCGTGAGGCGCTGGCATGACCAGGCGCTCGATGCGGTTGTGCCCTGCGCTGTACTGCTGTGCGCAACTCGCCGTAAGCAGGGCCAGGGTGGTCATGCCACCCAAAAGGTGCAGGGTGACGATGCCGGGTCGCAATAACTCGGTCACGGTGAGCATGCCGAGCGTCGCCTGCGCCGCCACCACCAGCACCGTGAGCGACAGCAGACCGCGCTCTGGCAGACGGTTTCTCCACGCGATAACGGTCAATCCGAGGATCAGCAGACCCAGACTGCCGGCGAGATAGCGGTGCGCCATCTCTTTCCAGGCCTTGCCGGCCTCGACCGGCGCCTGCGGGTAGGCCGCTTGAGCTGCAGCGAGCTCGTGCGCGGCCTCGGGCACGCCCAGCAACTGTCCGTAGCAGCCCGGCCAATCAGGGCAGCCCAGGCCGGCGTCGTGGATGCGCACGTAGGCACCGAGCACCACCACACACAACGCCATCAGCGCAGCCAAGCGGCTGGCCAGTGCGAACATCACGCCTCCATCCGGTGACGCTTGGCGAACTCAGCCAAGCACGATCTGGCCGACGGCCCGGTCGATCATCAATGCGGCAAAGGTCGCCGCCAGATACAGGATAGAGAATCGGAACATCTCGCGCGACAGGGCATCGCTGTAATGACGATACAGCCGAACCGCGTAGCCCAAAAACATAGCGTTGAGCACAACGGCCGCCACACAGTAGAACCAGCCGGCCATGCCCATGGTCACCGGCATAAACGCCGCCAGGGCCAGCATGATGGTGTAGCCCAGGATATGCAGCAGGGTGACCCGCTCGCCGTGCGTCACCGGCAGCATCGGCATGTCGACCTTGGCGTAGTCCTCGCGGCGGTACAGCGCCAAGGCCCAAAAATGTGGCGGCGTCCAGAGAAAGATGATGAGAAACAGCACCAGTGCCTCGGGCGTCACCGTGCCGGTCACGGCAGCCCACCCGAGCACCGGCGGCATGGCTCCGGACGCGCCACCAATGACGATGTTTTGCGGCGTCGCCGGCTTTAGCACGATGGTGTAGATGACCGCGTAACCGACAAACGTCGCCAGCGTGAGCCACATGGTCAGGTCGTTGACCCAGGTGTGCAAGATGCCGAGCCCAAGGGCGCCAGTCGCCAACGCAAACGCCAGCGTCGCAGGGGTGGTGACGTCGCCACGGGCGGTCGGACGGTGCCGGGTGCGCATCATCCGCGCGTCGATCTGTTGCTCGACCATACAGTTGAACGCCGCAGCGGCGCCCGACGCGAGTCCGATGCCGACAGTCGCTGCGAGTAGGGTCAGCGGCGAGGTGTCGGCGGTCATGGCCAGCAGCATGCCGATCACCGCTGTGAAGACGATCATCGCCGTCACCTTCGGCTTGCACAGGATGTAGAAATTGCGCAGGCTGACTGCGGCGCCTTGCAGGTTGAGGTTAAGGCTGAGGCTAGTCATGGCAGGCTCCGATCCGGCGTCAGCCGATCCAAGAAAACTTGAGCAGACGCTCAAGGTCGCGGCGCACGCCGCTGGGGTCGAAATCGGCGGGGTAGACCATCATCAGGTTGCCCATCGGGTCAACGATGGCCAGGGCGGCTGTCGCGTCCGGCAGTCCTGCGGCGAGGCCGGCAAGGGGGCCCTGCCAGATCTCGGTGTGGCCGATGGCGGCAACCTCGCGTTGCAGCGACGCGCTCGCTGTATCGGTGAGCACAGCGCGCTGCACCCGGCTGGCTTCACGCGCTTGGGTGGCCTCGATCTGCCGCATCAGGTAGAGCGATCGCCGGCAGGCGTCGCCGCAGTCACCCGTCTGCAGCAGGGCCAGCGTCCATTGACCAGCCGTCGCGGCGGCGCCGTCGGGCTGGTGCCAATCCCCGGTGGCGACGGCGAGTGCCGGCGTCACCAGTACACCGTGTGGCTTGACCTGTTGCGGCCGCCAATCAAAGGCGTACAGCCCCCAACCCAGCGCGAACGGCGTGACGAATGCCAGCACCAGCCCCAGCAGCAGAAGGCGCTGTCTCATGCCGGGACTCCCGCTGAAGCTCGGGCGCGACGGCGACCCAGCACTGCGAAAATGGCGACACTGGCGGTGGCAAAGCCGTACCACTGCCACGCGTAGCCGATATTGGTCTGGACTCGCTCGGCGGGCTTGGGCCACGCCATCGCAAACGCGTCGTCCCGCCCCGGCTTGAGCAGCACCATCCACGGCGCGACCGCGCCGCCCAGCTGGCGCGCTGTTGCGGCCAGGTCGATGCTGGCGTGCACAGCTCCAGCGTTGCTGGCTCCAGCCAAAGCAAAGCCGGTCCGGGGCGGCGCAACGGCCAATCCTTCCACGGCTTCGATGCGGCTCGGCAGCGGTGCTGTCGGCAGTTGCGAGCGGTCGCTGCCGAATGGCAACCATCCCCGGTTGACCAGAATCAGCCCGCCGCCAGCCAGCGCCAGGGGCGTGATCACGGCATAACCGGCTTGGTCGCCAAAGTACTGGTTATCGAGAAGGAACTGCCCTTGCGACGCATACTCTCCACGCAGACGCACGGTCCGATACTCGACGTCGGCCAAGGCCGGCGAAAGATCACGGACTTCCAGCAACGGACCTGCGACCCGCGCATCGAGCTGCTGCTGACGGGCGATGCGGCTCTGTGCCTTGCCCATCTGCCAGTTGCCGAGACTGACGAACACCGGCACCAGCGCCACCACCAGCAGACACGACAGCAGGCTCGGCCGGAATTCTTGGCTCAGGCCCCTGCGAATTGGATTTGCGGTGGTGGACATGTGGGTCAATAATCGTTGGACGTTGTGTCGGAGCCTGAACCCATGAAGATCGTCATCCTGCTTTTGCTCGCCGGCATCGTCGGCAGTCTGCTGTCTGGTGCACGTCTTCCTGTTCAAGGACCGCAGCGGTGGTCAACGCACCGTCCGCGCGCTGACACTGCGGATCGGCTTGTCGGTTCTGTTGTTCGTCCTGCTCATCCTCGGCTTCCAGTCGGGACTCCTGCAGTCCCGACTGCCGATGTGAGCCTTACAGCCAGTACACGAAGACGAACAGACCGAGCCAGACGACGTCAACGAAGTGCCAGTACCAGGCGGCGGCCTCAAAAGCGAAGTGATCCTTGCTGTCGAAATGACCGCGCATGGCACGCAGCAACACCACCAACAGCATGATGGCGCCGATGGTCACGTGCAGACCGTGGAAGCCGGTGAGCATGAAGAAGGTCGCGCCATACACGCCGCTGCCCAAGGTCAGACCGAGCTCGGTGTAAGCGTGGTGGTATTCGGCGGCTTGACAGGCCATAAAGGCCGCACCCAGCAATACCGTGGCGGCGAGGCCCAGCACCAACCAGCGGCGGTTGTCGCGCAGCAGCGCCCAATGGGCGATGGTCACGGTCACGCCTGAACTCAGCAGCAGAGCCGTGTTCAGTGCCGGCAGACCCCAGGCACCCATCGGCGTGAAAGCAGGGATGGCCTCACTCGGCCCCTTGCCAGCCAGCGGCCAGCTGCCGTCGTAATGGGGATACAGCAGCTCAAAGCCAAGCAGATCAGGCACAGCCAAGTTGCGCACGTAGAACAACGCGCCGAAGAACGCGGCGAAGAACATCACCTCCGAGCCGATGAAGTACAACATCCCCAGCCGAAACGCGCGGTCTTCCCAGCCCTTAAAGGTCCCGGAACGGCTCTCACGGATCACGTCGCCAAACCAACCGAAGATGACGTAGACGATCGCCGCGAGGCCCGGGAGCATCGCCCAGCCCGGAGCTTTGCCATTCATGTTGAAGATGGCGCCGAGGGCCAGCGCGAACAGACCGAGCGCCAGGGTGAACGGATAGTGGCTGTGTGACGGGACGTAGTAGCTGCCCGCCGTGTGGCCGTGTGCGTGTGAGTCGCTCATTGGTCTCCCCTTTGTGCCTCAAAGAACGAATACGAAAGCGTGATGGCGTTGACGTCGTCGGGCAGACGGCTGTCGACGATGAAGGACACCGGCATGTCGCGCGACTCGCCGGGTGCCAAGGTTTGTTGCTTGAAGCAAAAACAATCGAGCTTTTGTAGATGAGCCGCGGCCTTGCCAGGACTCACGCTCGGAATAGCCTGCCCGGTGACGGTGGATGCGGTCATGTTGCGCACCCGAAAGCTCACGGTGCTGATCTCGCCGGGGTGCAGGCTGACCCGGTCGGTGTTGGGATGGAACTCCCAGGGCATGCCCTGCATGGTGGTGCCGATGAACTCGACCCGCACCGCGCGACTGGCATCGACCGTGCTCGCAGCCATGGCCACCGGACCGTTGCGGGTCTTGCCATTGAGGCCAGTGGCCTCACAGATCACGTCGTAGAGCGGCACCAAGAGGAAACCGAACGCAAACGCCGCGCCGACGCCGCCCAGCAACTTAAAGGCGAGGCGTCGGTTGGCAGAGCTTCGGCTTCCGGCCGGTTTCATTGCGGCGGAACCCAGAAAAAGAAGGTGCCGACGTAAAAGGCCACCGCCACCAGCGCCAGAACCACGGCGATCTGGCGGCTGCGGACTGGGCTCTGGTGGACGTGTTGGCTCACCGGGCGCTCCTTACTTGACCACCGGCTGGGGGTCCCAGCTGTGGTGCGGCGGGGGGCTCGACAACTGCCATTCGAGGCCCTTGCTGCCTTCCCAGACGCCGTCAGTAGCCTTCTCGCCCTTGCCGCGCCAGGTGGTGACGACGTTGTAGACGAAGATCAGCTGCGACAGACCCAGCGCAAAGGCGCCAATCGTCGAGATCATGTTGAACTCGGTGAACTGCAGCGCGTAGTCGGGGATGCGGCGCGGCATGCCGGCCAAGCCAACGAAGAACTGCGGCATGAAGGTCAGGTTGAACGAGAAGACGGTCAGCCAGAAGTGCAGCTTGCCGAGCTTCTCGTTAAACATGTGGCCGGTCATCTTCGGCAGCCAGTAGTACACCCCAGCCATCACGCCCATGATGCCGCCGGCAAACAGGGTGTAGTGGAAGTGTGCAACCACGAAGTAACTGTGGTGGTACTGCGCGTCCGCTGCGACGTCCGCCAGCACCAGGCCCGTCAGGCCGCCGATACCGAACAGGATGATGAACCCGAGCGCGAACAGCATCGGCGTCTCGAAGGTCATCGAACCGCGCCAGATGGTCGCGATCCAGCAGAAGAACAGCACCGCCAGTGGCACCGAGATCGACATGGTGCTGTACATGAAGTACAGCAGCGCCTGCACCGGCATGCCGGCGGTGAAGAAGTGATGCGCCCAAACGATCACTGACAGCGCGGCGATGCACACCAGCGACCACACCTGCGCCTTGTAGCCATACATCGGCTTGCGGGCAAAGGTCTCGAGGATGTGCGGGATGAAGCCCCAGATCGGCAGCAGCAGGATGTAGACCTCGGGGTGGCCGAAGAACCAGAACAGGTGCTGGAACAGGATCGGGTCACCGCCGCCGGCGGCGTTGAAGAAGTGGGTGTCAAAGTGGCGGTCGGTCAGCAGCATGGTGATGGCGCCGGCCAGCACCGGGATGGTGGCGATGAGCAGGAAGGCAGTCATCAGCCAACCCCAGGCGAACATCGGCAGCTTCATCATGGTCATGCCGGGGGCACGCATGTTGAGGATGGTCACCACCACGTTAATCGAGCCCATCACCGACGAAATGCCCATCAGGTGCAGCGCGAGGATGGCGAAGTCGATGCCCCAGCCGCTCTGCGCCGACAGCGGCGGATACAGCGTCCAGCCGGCATCCGCACCGCCAGTCCCGATGCCAAAGAAGTACAGCACCAGCGGCATCAGCAGGATGGTGCCGGCCGGCGGCAGCAGCCAGAAGCCCCAGTTGTTGAGACGCGGCAAGGCCATGTCGGGAGCGCCGATCATCAGCGGCAGCATCCAGTTGGCAAACCGGTGGCTGCAGGCATCAGCGCGGCAAAGATCATCACCAAGGCATGCAGGCCGATGAGCTGGTTGAACAGCTCCGGCTGAACGATCTGGATACCCGGCTGGAACAGCTCGGCGCGCACGCTCAGGATCAACGAACCGCCGATCAGGAACATGATCATCGAGAACATCAGGTACATGGTCCCGATGTCCTTGTGGTTGGTGGTGAACAGCCAGCGGGCCAGGCCAGTGGGGCCGTGATGCGCGTGGTCGTGACCGTGGTCGTGTGCTGCGATGGATCCACTCGACATGACTTTGTCTCCTGTTGTCGGGACGGGTTAGCGCAGGGCCTTGACCTGCGACGGCTGGATGATGTCGCCCATGGCGTTGCCGAACGAGTTGCGCTCGTAGGTCACCACCGACGCGATCTCGGCGTCCGAGAGCGTGTTCTTGAACGCTTGCATGGCGGTGCCGGCCTTGCCATTCATGACGCGATCGAGATGGTGATCCTTGATCAGATGACCCTCACCGTCGACCACCGCAGCGTTGACCACCTTGCTGCCAGCCAATGCCGGGAACGCTGGCGGCAAGCCTTGGCCGTTGGGCTGGTGGCAGACCGCGCAGACCTTGTTGTAGGTCTCGCCGCCCTTGGCCATCAGCTCGTCCTTGGTCCAAACCTTGTCGGCGCTGGCGGCAGTGGCTTGCTGCTCATCCTTCTTGGCGACCACCCAGGTCTTGAACTCCTCTTCCGGCACGGCACGCACCACCACCGGCATGTAGCCGTGGCCGCGGCCGCACAGCTCCTTGCACTGACCGCGATAAATGCCCGGCTTGTCGATTTCGAGCCAAGTTTCGCGCAGGAAACCCGGGATGGCGTCGCGGGCAACGCCGAATTGCGGCACCCACCAGTTGTGGATGACGTCAGTGGCGGTCAGCAGCACGCGGATCTTTTTGTTGGTCGGCAGCACCAGCTCGTTGTCGACTTCCAGCAGGTAGTGTTCGCCCTTCGGAGCGCCCTTATAGAGCTGATCGTCGGGGGTCTTCAGGTTGCTGACGAACTTGATGCCCTGCGCATCGCCGTCCATGAATTCGTACTGCCACTTCCACTGGCTTCCGGTGATCTTGAGCACCATCTGCGCGTTGGTCTTGGTGTCTTCCATCATGAAGATGGAGTGCGCCGCCGGAATGCCCATCAGGATGAAGTCGATGTAGAGCAGGATGGCGAAGGGCAACAAGGTCCACAGCAGCTGCTTGCGGTTCTTCGGACCGGTGAAGTCGGACGCTTGGTGACCCACGCTCTTGCGGTGGCGGACCATCGAATACAGCATGATCCCCAGCACCACGACAAAGATCACGATGGTGATGAGCATGAATTTGTTGTGGACGTTGAGCGTATCCAAAGCCAACGGCGTGGCCGGCTCCGGAAAGTTCCAGGTGTAGTCGGCGAATGCCGCCAGCGGTGTGAATACCGCGAGCATCGCGACCAGACTTCTCAGCAACCGATTCATCGAACGTCCCCCAAAAACACACTCACAACGGACCCCCATGCAAGCGCAGGTGCTGTCGGAGGGCATCGGCAAAGTCGCCGCGGTCGTCGGCTGGCAGCCAGACTCCCACCTCCACATCGCGCCCACTGCTGCACAAACGGACGCGACACCTGCCACGGTCATCCACCCCCTGCTCGACCCGGGTCCAGGCAGCCTGGAACTCGTGTCGCTCAACCTTGGCGCCGTTGCGCCGGTCCACCGAGACCCGCCCACGACCGATGACCACATACTCGTAGTCGCTGGCGTGCCAACCGATCAACACCCACGCACCCGCCAGACACAACACCTCGAGTCCGACGAACGGCAACACCGGCCACGCCCCGAGCAAGGTCCAGGCGGTGCCCACCAGCAGCGCGAACACCGACACAACACCAATCGCCCACTTCCGACCCCGCGGCCCTAGCGCATCGTTCGGTCTTCCAACTGCAGTCAGGACACCGTCGTCGATTGCCAGCGAACAGGGCATGGCCAAGCAAACTTTATATTCCGTCTAACAATTCTGTTATCCGGCGGGTCAATAGGTCAATAGAAAAGTTCCAAATTCCGCCAGAAAATTCGGCGGACGGGTCATTCGGAACGCGACCTTGAAGCCGGCTTAGCGCGGAATGGCGATGATTTCCGCTTGCGGGTCAGACCTTTGGCGCCAGGGGATGGTCGCCAGACAGGGGGCGGCGATGCGCTCCCGAAGTGTTGCCAGATTCTCACTGGCAGACTCAAAACCAGGTTCGATGGTGTTGCCAACCCAGCCCGCCAGAGTCAAACCACGCCGCTCGATGGCTTCGACAGTCAGCAGAGCGTGGTTGAGGCAGCCCAAACGCAGACCCACCACCAGCACCACCGGCAGATCCAACGCGACGGCGAGGTCGGCGAGACTGAAGCGGTCGTCGAGTGGCACCAGAAAGCCACCGGCGCCCTCAACCACGAGAGGGCCGAGTCGCGCCAATTCGGCGGCACGCGCCAGCAGCTGCCCGATGTCGATGGCAACGCCGGCCTGCGCAGCAGCAATGTGTGGCGCGATCGGCGGCTCGAACCGGTAGGGTGCAATGTCGTCGGCGCTCAATATGTGGGACGTCGCGGCCAATAGTGCGGTCACATCATCGTTTTGCAGACCCTGCGGCGTCGGCGTACAACCGCTGGCGACCGGCTTCATCGGCACTGGGGCATGGCCCGCGCGTCGCAATGCATGCATCAAGGCACAGCTGACCAAGGTCTTGCCGACGCCGGTGTCGGTGCCGGTGACCCAGAAACCACGCATCAGCGCTGACGAAACTGAATCACCGCACGGCCGTCGCTGCGCGGCAGCTGCTCGGGCTTCCAGGCGTGGCCGTAGACGGTCTCGAAGGTGGCTGGCAGACGGCCATCAGCGGCGCGAAACGCCTCGTAGCGCTCGCGGGCGCGCTGCCAGCGGCCACGCCCGGCCAATCCGGGCCGACGACCGGCCTGCAGGTGGGTGGCGCCGATCGCCTTGAGGTCGCGCACCACGCTATCGAAATCGGCGTAGGTGAGTGACAGCTTTTCCATGTCAATCACCGGGTCGGCAAAGCGGCCCCGCACCAGGGCATCGCCAAGATCGTGCATGTCGATGAAACGGTTGACCGGCGGAGCGGCATCGTCGGCGAACGCTGCGCGCAATTCGCACAGGGTGTCAGGCCCAAAGCTGCTGAACATAAGCAAGCCACCAGGCCGCAAGACGCGCCAAGCCTCAGCGAACGCCAACGCGGGGTCAGGCAACCACTGCAACATCAGGTTGCTCCAGACCAGGTCGACGCTGGCGTCGGCGAGGGGCAGGTGGCAAGCGTCGGCGCACAGCAGCGTCGCCGAAGGGCGCCGCAGGATGCGTCGCCAGAGGCCGTCGCGGGCGGATGCCTGCTGCAGCATCGGCAGGGCGAGATCGACTCCGACCATGCGGGCGCCCGTGTAACGCTGCGCCAGTTCGGCCAAGGCACTGCCGGTGCCGCAGCCAAGATCGACCACGACCGACGGTTGCAAGCGGATGTAGCCAAGCCGCTCAAGCATGCGTCCGGCGACTTCACGCTGAAGCACCGCCGCTGCGTCGTAACTGCGTGCCGCTCGCCCGAAGGCACGCCGCACGCCAGCCGTATCAGACATCGCGATCGTCGCCGTAGGCGTCGATCAGCAAGGCAAAGGCGTCAGGGCGGGCGAGGAAGGGCACGTGCGAGGCATCGTCCCAGCGAGTCAGACAGCCGCGCGGCAGACGATTGGCCAGCCACTCGCCGACCTCTACCGGGATGATGCGGTCGAGTCCACCGTGGACCACATCCACCGGACAGGCCAGCGACTCGGCCTGTTCGCGGAAGTCGGCGTCAGCCAGCACCTGCAAGCCCTGGCGCAGCCAATCGGCGCGCGCCAAAGCCGGCCGGCCGGCCTCGCGCAGATGTGCGCCGACCTCGGGCGCGGCTTCGCGGCCGCCCATTACCCCGAGCGCAGCGAAGCGCTTCATAGTGCCGCGCGGGTCCTGCTCGAAGAAGCGGATAAAGGTCTCGAGCTCGTTTGCGCTCATGCCATAAGCCCACTCGTCGCGGCGCAAAAAGCTTGGCGTCGACGCGGTCAGCACCAGACGGCGCACCTGCTCCGGATGGGCCAAGGCCCACGCTTGGGCGTAGATGCCGCCCAGTGACCACCCGCAGACTGCAACCGGACCGGGGTAGCGCTGGTGCAAGGCGTCGACCACCGTGTCGATGCCGGCGTCTGGCGCGACCTCAAACAGGTCGGGGGCTTCGACTTGGTGAGTGCGGGTGAGGCGGCGGCGGACCGGGTCCCACACAGACGCACTGCTTCCCCAGCCATGCAGCAAAACCCAGGTTGGCAAGGCACTAGCCATCGATCTGCAACTCCTTCAAGGCATCAATCAATTGGTCCACCTGCTCGGTGGTGTGTGCAGCAGACAGACTCACGCGCAGGCGCGCAGTTCCGGCCGGCACGGTGGGCGGGCGAATCGCCGGTACCCAGAGGCCGCGCGCGAGCAGCGCTTCAGCGACAGATACAGCACGCGCATCACTGCCCAACAAGATGGGGACGATCGGCGCGATTGCCAGACCACCCGCCGCGAACGACCGCAAGCGTCGCGCATGAGCCAAAACCCGCGCCCGACGCATCGTGCAATCGGCGTCGGCCAGACGCAGGAGCGCCGCCAGGACCGCCTCGGCCAGCGCCGGTGGGGCAGCCGTGGTGTAGACATAGCTGCGGGCACCCTGCACCAGGGCCTCGATGACCGGCGCGGCGCCGCACACCAGCGCTCCGGCAACGCCCGCCGCCTTGCCGAGCGTCACCATAACCACCACGCGTGGGTCGAGACCCTCTGCGCCAACCAGCCCCAGCTCGGCCAAGCTGCCGCGGCCGTCGCCGAGCACGCCGAAGCCGTGGGCATCGTCGACCAGCAACATGGCGTCAAACTCGTGGCACAGGCTCAGCAGCTCGGCGAGCGGCGCGAGGTCACCGTCCATGCTGAATACCGCGTCAGTGAGCACCCACTTTTTCGGGCTTGCATCGGCCTCGAGCAAGCGCCTGAGCGCGAGTAGATCGCCATGCGGGTAGCGTTTCAGGCGAGCACCCGACAGCCGCGCGCCGTCGTTAAGGCAGGCGTGGTTGAGGCGGTCGGCGAAGATTGCCGTGCCGCGATCGGCCAATGCGGTGATCACCGCCAGATTGGCGAGATAGCCGCTCGAGAACAGCAGCGCGCGCTCGCAGCCGAGCCAGCGCGCAGCGTGGTCTTCGACCGCCTGATGCGCACTGGTGTGGCCGCTGATCAGGTGCGAGGCGCCAGCACCGACACCCCATCGGCCGATACCGCGAATAGCCGCGTCGGACAATGCCGGATCGCCAGCGAGGCCGAGGTAGTCATTGCTGCAAAAGCCCAGCAGTCGCCGACCGTCAACCGTCAGGTGGACGCCGTCCACCGCCTGCACGACTCGACGATGCCGGCGTGAGGCCAATGGCGGCGGCGCGGTCTGCGCGGCCATCCACACCGGCAAGGCCGGGGCTGCGGCGACGGGGTGCAGTGGCACGGCGGACATCGCTCAGTGGCTCTCCAACGGCCGGATGCCGAGCCGGTCGAACAAGGCGCGGTCGCGGTCCGCCTGCGGGTTAGGCGTGGTCAACAGTTGGTCACCATAGAAGATCGAGTTGGCGCCGGCGAGGAAACAGAGGGCCTGCAACTCATCGCTCATCGCCTCGCGACCCGCCGAAAGCCTTACAAAACTGGTCGGCATGGTGATGCGCGCTGCGGCAATGGTGCGTACGAATTCGAAGGGGTCGAGCGTGGCGTTGCCAGCCAGCGGCGTGCCTTCCACCTGCACCAGATTGTTGATCGGCACCGATTCCGGCGCTGGCTGCATATTGGCCAATTGCGCCAGCAGACCGGCTCGCTGGGCGCGGCTCTCACCCATGCCAACAATGCCGCCGCAGCACACGTTAAGGCCGGCGTTGCGGACGCGCTCCAAGGTGTCGAGGCGATCCTGGTAGTCGCGGGTGGTGATCACCTGACCGTAGAACTCGGGCGCGGTATCGAGGTTGTGGTTGTAGTAGTCGAGACCGGCGTCCTTCAGACGTTCGGCGTGGCCGTCGCGCAGCATGCCCAGCGTGGCGCAAGTCTCGAGGCCGAGGTCGGCGACAGCGCGCACCATCTCAGTCACTTGGTCGATGTCGCGGTCCTTCGGACTGCGCCATGCTGCACCCATGCAGAAACGCGTGGCACCGCGCGCTTGGGCAGCTTTGGCAGCAGCAAGAACCTGCTCCAGCGGCAGCAGCGGCGTGGCCTCGACACCGGTGTGGTAGCGCGCCGCCTGCGGGCAGTAGCCGCAGTCCTCGGCACACCCACCGGTCTTGATCGACAGCAGGGTCGAGAGCTGCACGGCATTGGGGTCGAAGTGCTGACGGTGCACGGTCTGCGCACGGTGTAACAGGTCGGCCAAGGGCAATTCGAGCAAACCCAGAATCGCCTCGCGAGACCACGCTGATGTTGGGTCGAGGGCTCCGGCAGAGCGTGACCAGCGGGCGCAGTCGGGGCAGACATCGGAGGCATGGTGGCAACAGTGGATGCAACGAAGCGCGGAGTCTCGGCATGGCACGGCGCATTGTCAAGATATCCGTCGACGCTGGCGACAATCGGCTCATTTTGTGAGCGATCGTGGTTGGCATGCGACTGTCTGTTGTGCGCAGCAGCCAGCGCCGAGGCGCTCTGCACACACTGCCTCGCGGACTTACCGCTTGCTGGACCTGGCGAGCACCTGCAAGACGGGACCTCCGCGCAGTCCCTCTGGCGGTACGAGACGCCAGCCGATGCCGTCGTCATCGCGTTCAAATACGGTGGCGCTGGCGCTCTGGCCACACTGTGGGCGCGGCAGATGGCGCCGCTCGCACATTCGCATGACGTCGTGATCGCCATGCCGATGCACCTGTCACGGTTGCGCCAGCGCGGCGAAAACCCGGTGGAGCGGCTGGCAACGGCACTGCAACGGACGCAGCGGCCTACGCTACGACGAGTGACAGCGACCCGCACCCGCCAGACCGCGCAACAGCAAGGACTCGACCGACAATCGCGTCTGGCCAATGTGTCGGGCGCGTTCCGCATCGATGCATCGCTGCAGGGCCAACGCGTGTTGCTGGTCGACGACGTGCTCACCACGGGCGCGAGCCTGATGGCTCTGGCCGAAGCCGCACGCAGCGCCGGTGCCAGCGCGGTGGCCGCCGTGACGCTGGCCCGGGCGCTAACATGAGCGCATGCTGCACTTGATCCTGTTCGAACCCGAAATCCCCCCCAACACCGGCAACCTGATTCGCCTGTGCGCCAACACTGGGACGCAGTTGCACCTGGTCGAACCCTTGGGCTTTCGTCTGGATGACCGCGAGTTGCGCCGCGCCGGCCTCGATTACCACGAGTGGGCGACGCTGCGGGTTCACCCGGATTGGCCAGCGTGCGCAGCAAGCTTGAGCGAATCGCGCATCTTTGCCGCCAGCACCCGCAATGCCACCCGCTACGACCAGGTCGCCTATCGTGACGGCGACGCGTTTTTGCTAGGACCGGAAACGCGCGGACTGCCCGAGTCACTGTTGCAAACGTTTGCCCCATCGCTGCGCCTGCGCATCCCGATGCAGCCCGGACAACGCAGCCTGAACCTGTCCAACGCCGGTGCGGTGCTGGTGTTCGAGGCCTGGCGGCAATTGGAATTTACCGGCGGCGCCTAGCCGCCGAACTCGCATTTGGGTTCGCGTGACAGCAGTGCGGCCACGGCCGCCTGTGGCGGCAACTCGCCGCTCAGCACCCGATGCACCAGTGCGCTTATGGGCAATTCAATGTGCAATCGCTGCGACAACTCGAACACCGCCGCCGCGGTCTTGACGCCCTCGGCGACCTGACCAAGCTTGGCCATAGCCGCATCCAGCGATTCGCCGGCGCCCACCATCAGGCCGACACGACGGTTGCGGGATTGGTCGGAGGTGGTGGTGAGCACCAGATCGCCAAGTCCCGCCAGTCCAGAAAAAGTCTGCGCCTGGGCGCCCAAGGCCGTGCCGAGGCGCGTCATTTCGGCCAGACCACGGGTGATTAGCGCGGCGCGCGCGTTATGGCCAAAGCCCAAGGCATCGCTGATGCCGCAAGCGATAGCAATGACATTCTTAAGCGCGCCACCCACCTCGACGCCGACGCGGTCGTCGGAGGCATAGACCCGCAAGCGCGGCACATGGATGCCATCGATGAGCTGCCGGGCAGCGCCCAGATCGGCTGCGGCCAGCGTCATCGCGGTGGGTAGACCCCGCCCGACCTCGCTGGCAAAACTGGGGCCGGACAGGACCATCACGGCGTGACCCGGCAACTCGGACTCGGCGATGCGGTGCGGCAAATCGCCGGTGGCCAGCTCAAAGCCTTTGCACAGCAGCACGATCACGGCGCCCGGCGCGAGCAAGTCGTCGCCGGTGGTGCCAAGCCGGCGGCAGGTGTCGCGCAGGGCATTCACCGGCACCGCCAAGCCCACCAAGGGCGCGCCGGCTACCGCGGCCGGCAGGTCGGCGCTGACGCTGACCGCTTCGGGCAGCAAAACGCCCGGCAGTAACCGGGCGTTTTGACGTGAAGCCTGTAGTTCGGCGGCTGCGGCACTATCGCGACACCAGAGCCGGACCGAACCGTGACCCGCGAGGGCCACTGCCATCGCCGTCCCCCAGGCGCCGGCGCCAAGGATGCACGGCGAGGCGTCGTGGTGGAGCACGATTGCTTACTGAACCTGCTGCTGAGCCTGTTGCTGCTGCGCGAACAAGGCTTCGAAGTTGACCGGGTTGAGCAACACCGGCAGGAAACCGGCGCGCGTTACGGTCGACGACACAGCTTCGCGGGCGTACGGGAAGAGGATGTTCGGGCAGGCGATCATCAGGATCGGCTGCAGTTGCTCCTCCGGAACACCGACGATACCGAACACGCCCGCCTGCGCGACTTCGACCAGAAACACGGTCTTCTCACCCGCTTTGGCGGTGACAGTCACCTTGATGGTGACGTCGTACATATCGTCGCCCAACGAGTTGACAGTGGTTTGCAGCTCGATGCCGATCTGCGGCGGTTCACGGTCGAGAAAGATCTGCGGGGCGTTCGGCACCTCCAGCGACAGATCCTTGATGTACAGCTTTTCGATCGCGAATTGCGGATTGGCCGCTTGTCCCGGGATCTCTTGGTTTGCCTGCTCTTGGGCCATCTAAAACTCCGATTTGTAAAAGGTAAAACCCTTTGATTGTAGCCCAAGCGCTGGGGCGCGCCAGAGCACGACTTAGCCGGCCAGTAGCGACGACAAGCCGCCCGCGATGTCTAGCGCACGCAGGTCGTCGAAACCACCGACGTGGTGCTCGCCGATATAGATCTGCGGCACGGTGCGTCGGCCGGTGCGGGTCATCATCTCGGCGCGCCGGTCCGGCTCGAGGTCGATGCGAACGTGTTCGATGTCGGCGACCCCTCGCGCCCGCAGCAACTGCTCGGCCCGCACGCAGTAGGGACACTGGGCAGTCGTGTACATGAGGACCGCAGCCATGCTAGCGACTGACCGGCAATTTGGCCTCACCCCAGGCCGTCATACCACCCGCCAACAGGTGCAACTCGAAGGCGCCGGCAGCGGCAATTTTGCGCGCGGCCGCGGCAGCGCTCGAACCGCTGGCACAGACCACGACCAGCGGCCGCTTGGCGACCCGCTGCAGTCGCGCGCTGGCCTCAGCAAGCGCCGACTCGGGCAAATGCACCGCCCCGGCGATGTGGCCCTTGCCAAAGGCCTCGGCATCGCGAACATCCACAACCACCGCGTTGCGCCGGTTGATCAGCTGCACCGCCTGCGCCGGACTGAGCCGCGGCAGTCCGCCGCCATACTCCCGGGCTACGCTCCATAGCAGAGCGCCGCCAGTCACAGCAGTCAGCGCCACCAATATCCAGTTGTCCAGCAGAAACGCCATGTCAGGTCCTTGGTGATACCATCTCGCGGGTGGAAACACCGCATCGAAACCGTCGTCCGAATGCCGCCGGTTAAAGCCCCGCGATGATACCGGAAAGGTCGCGTACGCCCGCGGGCGCAGTCACCCCTGCCCTGCTGATCATTCTCGATGGCTACGGCTGCCGCAGCGAGCTCGAGAACAACGCGGTCGCGATGGCGCGCACACCCTTTCTGGACCGCCTGTTCGGCACGTGGCCGCACACCCGCATCAACGCCTCCGAAGGCCACGTCGGCCTGCCCGCGGGGCAGATGGGCAACAGCGAAGTGGGTCACATGAATATCGGTTCGGGGCGTATCGTCTATCAGGACGTCACCCGCATCGACCACGAAATCGCCACTGGCGCCTTCGAACGCAACCCGGTGCTGCTCGACGCCATCGAGAAGGCGAGTGCACCCGGTCGGGCGCTGCACCTGATCGGCCTCGTCTCCGACGGCGGCGTGCACGCGTCCGAGCGTCATCTGCAGGCGCTGATACACCTCGCGGCGCGGCGCGGCGTCGAGCGCTTGTACATCCACGCCATCGCTGACGGCCGCGACACGCCGCCGCAAAGCGCGCACCTCTATTTTGACCGGCTCGAGGCCTACTGTCGGCAGGTCAATGCCGGACGCGTGGTGTCCCTGATCGGCCGCTATTTCGCCATGGACCGCGATCGCCGCTGGCCGCGGGTCGAACGCGCCTGGAAACTGATGGTGCAGGGCGAGGGCGATTTCGCCGCCGCCAGCGTGGTGGAGGCGCTGGACGCCGCCTACGCGCGCGGCGAAACCGACGAGTTCATCCAGCCGACGCTCATCGTGCCGCCGGGTGAGCGGCCGGTGGCGATGCACGACGGCGATGTGGCGATCTTCGCCAATTTCCGCGCCGACCGCGCCCGCGAACTCACCCGTGCGCTGGCCCGCACCGACTTCGCCGAGTTCGAGCGGCCCGGCCAGCCCCAGCTGGCGGCATTCGTCTGCATGACCCACTACGAAGCGGCGCTGCAACTGCCGGTGGCCTATCCCCCGCAAACCCTGTCGAATGGTCTCGGCGAATACATCTCCGGACTGGGCCTGTCGCAGTTCCGCATCGCCGAAACCGAGAAGTACGCCCACGTGACGTATTTCTTTAATGGCGGCAACGAACAGCCGTTCGCCAACGAGGTGCGCCAACTGGTGCCAAGCCCGCAAGTCGACACCTACGACCTGATGCCCGAAATGAGCGCGGCAGCGGTGACCGAGGCGCTGGTCGATGCCATCGAATCGCGGCGCTATCAGTTGCTGGTGTGCAACTATGCCAACGGCGATATGGTGGGCCATACCGGCAATCTCGAAGCCGCCATTCGTGCCGTCGAGACCCTGGACGCCTGCTTGGCGCGAGTGGTGCCGACCATGCTCGCCTGTGGCGGCGAAGTCCTGCTGACTGCCGACCACGGCAACGCCGAGGCGATGTTTGACGCCGATACCGGCCAGCCGCACACCGCACACACGCTCAATCCAGTGCCGCTGATTTACCTCGGCCGACCGGCGCGAATGCTCGACGGCGGCAAACTCGCCGACATCGCCCCCACTCTACTGGCGATGATGGGCTTGCCGCAGCCGCCCGAAATGACCGGTGAGCCTCTGATCGACTTTGAAAGCGCGGTGCCCTGGAGCAGCCGGTGAGCCTCGCCCGATCACTGCCCCGGCGGCCTTGGTGTCGGCTGACGGGTCTTGCGCTGCTGGCGACGTTCACCTTGACGCAGACCGGCACGGCGCTCGCCGCCGACAAACGGGCGCCCAAAGAAGACCTCGTTGCCGTGCAAAAGCGCATCGAGGCACTGCAGAAATCACTGGAAGAGGCCGAAGGCTCGCGTGCCGAGGTGACCGACGCGCTGCGCGAATCCGAGCGCGCAATCTCCGACACAGCGCGTCGCCTGCATCAGCTCGGCGAGGACTCGACGCGCGTCAACCAGCAGTTGGAGGTGCTCGGCCAGCGCTCCGAAAACACCAGCGAGCGCATCGACGCTCAGCGCGACAGCATCACCCGGCTGCTGCGTGAGCAATACGCACGGGGCGACGACGACGCGCTGCGCCTGCTGATCAAAGGCGGCGAACCCGCCGAGCTGCAGCGCGACTTGGTCGCCTACCGGCGCATCCTCGCGGCGCGGCAGCGCGCCATCGCCAGCCTGCAGCGGCAACTCGACACACTGGCCGACATCCGCACCAGCATCGACGCCAAACGCCTCGAGTTGCAGACGCTGCAGCGCGAACAGCAGGCGCAGGCGAAGAAGCTCGAAAAACAGAAGAGCCGGCACGCCGATAACCTCGCCCGACTGGGCAAGGACATCGAGAACCGCCGCCAGCAGATCGAAACCCTGCGTCGCGACGAGACGCGCCTGACCCAGCTGATCGAGCGGCTAGCCGCGCTAAAGCCGGCGCCACGGCCACGCCCGAAGATCTCGGCGCCGGCAGGCAACGCACCGTCTGCCATCACCAACGAGGCGCTACCTGAAAAGGGCTTCTCCGGCGACTTTGCCGCGCTCAAGGGCAAGCTGCGACTGCCGGTGCGAGGCGAGGTGGTGAACCGCTTCGGCAGTCCGCGAGCCGACACCGGACTGGCCTGGAAGGGTTTGCTGATCCGCGCCGAGGCCGGCACGTCGGTACTCGCCGTGGCGCCCGGGCGGATCGCATACGCCGATTGGCTGCGCGGCTTCGGCAATCTGCTGATCATCGATCATGGCGACGGTTTCATGAGCCTGTACGGCTACAACGAGAGCCTGCTCAAGCAGGCCGGCGAGACGGTGGCGTCCGGTGAAGCGGTGGCGCGGGTGGGCAGTTCGGGTGGCAGCGACGGCACTGGGCTCTATTTTGAGCTGCGCCGAGCGGGCACGCCGGTCGATCCACTGGCCTGGGTGGGCCGCTAATCGCACAACTGCCGTGCAACCTTCTTCCATCACCCCGCTCAAAGCCCTGCACTAGAATCGCAGACTGGCCTTATCGGCCGTAATCGGAGACTCGCAAACATGCGCGAACGCATTCAACAGCTGGGCCTGCTGGCCGCCGGCGCCGTCGTCGGCGTCATGCTCAGCCTCAATTTCTCGGCCGAAGCCAACAAGACCCCGGCCACGCCGCTGCCGATCGAGGAACTCCGGACCTTTACCGAAGTGTTTGGGCGGATCAAGAGCGACTACGTCGAGAACATCGACGACAAGAAGCTGATCACAGAAGCGATCAACGGCATGCTGTCGGGCCTTGACCCGCACTCCGCTTACCTCGACCCGGACAACTTCAAAGAGCTGCAAGCCGGCACCCAAGGCGAATTCGGCGGGCTTGGCATCGAGGTCGGCATGGAAGACGGCTTCGTCAAGGTGGTGTCGCCGATCGAAGACTCGCCGGCCTCGCGCGCTGGCCTCAAGCCGGGCGACCTCATCATCAAGCTCGACGACACCCCGGTGAAAGGCATGAGCATCAACGATGCGGTCAAGCGCATGCGTGGTAAGCCCGACACCGACATCACCGTCACCATCCTGCGCAAGGGTGAACCCAAGCCATTCCCGGTCAAACTCACGCGCGCCGTGATCAAGACACAAAGCGTGAAGTCGAAGCTGCTGGAAAGCGGCTACGGCTTCGTCCGCATCACCCAGTTCCAGGAACACACCGGAGAGGACTTGGCCAAGGCGATCAAGAAGCTCTATGCCGAGAACAAGGGAGACCTCAAGGGTCTGGTGCTCGATCTGCGCAACGACCCGGGTGGTCTGCTGAACGCGGCAGTCGGCGTGTCAGGCGCGTTCTTGCCGAAGAATGCGCTGGTGGTCTACACCGACGGGCGCACCGACGACGCCAAAATGAAACTGTTCAGCGTCCCCGAAAGCTACGTACGCAACGGTGCCGACTACTTGGCTGACTTGCCGGCCGGTATCAAGACGGTGCCGATGGTGGTGCTGATCAACGGTGGCTCGGCTTCGGCCTCGGAAATCGTTGCCGGCGCCCTGCAAGATCACAAGCGCGCAGCGGTAATGGGCTCGCAGAGCTTCGGCAAGGGCTCGGTGCAAACCATTCTGCCGCTGGGTGGTAACGCTGCGATCAAGCTGACCACGGCGCGCTACTTCACGCCGAACGGCCGCTCGATCCAGGCCAAGGGCATCACCCCGGACATCGCGGTCGAAGACGCCAATGGTGATGGTGCTGGTCGCGTTCGCGAAGCCGACCTGCAGCGCCACCTGGGCAATCCCAACGGCGGCGAAGAGAAGAAGTCGGAGCCGGCCAAGCCTGCCGACGCCGCTAAGCCGGCGGCACCGGCCAACCCGCTGGGTCAACCGCAGCCGCAAGCGCCGGTGGAGTTCGGCTCGCCGGGTGACACACTCACCACCCAGGCGGTCAACCTGCTTAAGGGCGTCAGCATCATCAAGCCCTGATGGACGACGCGCAGCTGCTGCGCTACAGCCGCCACATCCTGCTGGATGCGGTAGGGGTTGAGGCGCAGCAGGTCTGGCTGGAGTCGACGGCGCTGGTGGTTGGGCTCGGCGGGCTGGGCTCGCCGGCATCGATGTACCTGGCCAGCGCTGGCGTCGGCCGGCTGCTGCTGGCTGACGGCGACACTGTAGACACGACCAACTTGCAACGGCAGGTGGTCCACCGCGACGCTGCGGTGGGGCTCAACAAGGCCGAGTCAGCGGCGCAGACCCTGAGTGCGCTCAACCCGGACACGGCGATCGAGTGCCTGGGTCAGCGTCTCGACGGCGACATGCTGACCGCTGCCGTGGCTCGAGCAGACGTAGTGCTCGACTGCAGCGACAACTTCGCCACCCGCTACGCGCTTAACGCCGCCTGCGCCGCCGCTGGCAAGCCCTTGGTGAGCGGGGCCGGTATCGGCTTTTCAGGCCAGTTGGCGGTATTCGACTTCCGCCGCAACGACGGCCCCTGCTACCGCTGCCTGTTTGCCGACACGCTAGAGGCCGAAGAGACGCGCTGCGCGGTCATGGGCGTGTTTGCGCCGCTGGTGGGCGTGGTCGGCACCCTGCAGGCGTGCGAAGCGCTGAAGTTGCTGGCCGACATCGGCACCTCGATGCATGGCCGGCTGATGCTGGTGGACGCGCTGGGCATGGAGATTCGCACGCTCGGCTTGCCGGCAGAAGCCGACTGCCCAGTGTGCGCAACGCGCAGAGCTTAGGGCAGCAGAAGGGGCGCGGTGCGCGCCCAGCCATCGAGCGGGTCGCGGGTAAACCCAGAGCGCACCAATTGTTGCCAGCGGCCCAGCACAAAGCACACGAGGAT
>RFMI01000138.1 GCA_009927815.1 Betaproteobacteria bacterium
AGCGCCGAGCCCCAGGCGAAACCGGCGCCAATGCCTTCCATGAGCACCGTTTGGCCGCGCTGGATGCGACCGTCACGCACCGCGACGTCAAAGGCCAGCGGGATTGAGGCTGCCGACGTGTTGCCGTGTTGCGCCACCGTGGTGACGACGCGCTCCATTGGCAAATGGAGGCGTTTGGCGGTGGACTGAATGATGCGGATATTGGCCTGATGCGGCACCAGCCAGTCGAGGTCGGCTCCCGTCATGTCGTGTGCCTGTAGGGTCTCGAGGGCGGTCTCGGCCAGCACCTCCACTGCGAATTTGAACACTGCGCCGCCGTCCATCTCGATGAATGGGTTGCCATCGATCTTGCCACCGACCAAGACGCCCGGCGCTTTGAGCATGTCGAGATGACGACCATCGGCATGCAGATGGCAGCCGAGGATGCCCGGTTCGGTGGCGGCCTCGAGCAGTACGCAACCCGCGCCGTCACCGAACAGCACGCAAGTGCCGCGGTCGGTCCAGTCCAGCATGCGTGACAGAGTCTCTGCGCCGATCACCAGAGCACGCTTGGCGACTCCGGTGCGAATCATGGCGTCAGCGCTGGCCAGCGCGTAGACGAAGCCGCTGCACACCGCCTGTACGTCGAATGCGGCACAGCGGTTGGTCACGCCCAATTTGGCCTGAACCATACAGGCGGTGCTGGGGAAGGCCATGTCGGGCGTCGTGGTGGCGACAACGATCAGGTCGAGGCTGTCGGCATCCCAGCCGGCCGCATCGAGGGCGCGCCGCGCCGCGGCCGTCGCCAGGTCGCTGCTTCGCTCACCGTCAGCGGCAAAATGGCGCTGCGAAATGCCGCTGCGAGTGACAATCCATTCGTCGCTCGTATCGACGCGCTCGGCCAGATCGTGATTGGTGACGACGCGCTCCGGCAGATAGCTGCCCGTGGCGGCGATGCGGGAAAAGGTCATGCGGGGATCGGGGCGAGTGATTCGAGCTGATTGGTGATGCGGGACACCAAGCCTTGGCGCGCAGCTTCGGCGGCGCGCTGGATGGCGCAGGTGAACCCGAAGACGTCGGCCGAGCCGTGACTTTTCACCACGATTCCGCGCAAGCCCAGCAGGCACGCGCCATTGTACCGGCGATGATCGAAGCGGCGCTTGAACGCGCGCAGCACGGGCAGCGCCAACATCGCTGACAGCTGGGTCAACCAATTGCGGCGAAATTCACTCTTGAGGAAATCGCCCAGCATCTGCGCGAGACCCTCCGAGGTTTTGAGGAACACATTGCCGACAAATCCATCGCAGACCACCACGTCGGCGTTGCCGCGATAGACGTCATCGCCCTCGATGTTGCCGATGAAGCGCAGCGGGCTTGCCGCCAGCAAGGCGCTGGCCCGCTTGACAGCTTCGTTGCCCTTGATGTCCTCAGACCCGATATTCAACAGCGCCACCGAGGGCGCTGGTTTGCCCTCCACAGCCGCCGCCAAAGCAGATCCCATGATGCCGAATTGCAAAAGATGCTCCGGCGTGCAATCGACGTTGGCGCCAAGGTCTAGCACGCAGACGGCAGCGTCGCGGGTGGGCAGGAAACTGGCGATGGCTGGGCGGTCGATACCCGGCAGAGTCTTGAGGACAAAGCGGGCGGTCGCCATGAGGGCGCCAGTGTTGCCAGCGCTGACGCACGCGTCGGCCTCGCCGCGGTCGACAAGATTGATCGACACGCGCATCGACGAGTCCTTTTTGTTGCGCATGGCGAGCGCCGGAGACTCGTCCATACCCACCACCTCGGACGCTGGCTCGACACGGACGCGGGCATCGTTCGAAGCTCGGAGCCGCTGCAAGGCAGAACCGATCGCTGCCGCATCGCCCACCAAAATCACTCGCGAGTCAGGATCGGCCCGCAGGAACGCCAATGCAGCCGGCACTGTAACCGCGACGCCGTGGTCGCCGCCCATCGCATCGATGGCGACAGTGATGCCCATGACGTGCGGACGCTGCCGGCCAAGCGGTCAGCAGTTAACCGTTGTCGTTCTTGGTCTGGACGACCTTGCGGCCGCGGTAGAAACCGTTCGGCGAAATGTGGTGGCGCAGGTGCGTCTCACCAGTGGTCGGTTCGACTGCCAGCGGGGGGTTGGTCAAAAAATCGTGAGCGCGATGCATGCCACGCTTCGACGGCGATTTCTTGTTTTGTTGAACGGCCATGTGTGTCTCCTAGAACCGCCGCGCTCACTGCGCAGCATCAAAAATCTTATGTCGTGCCGTCTGTCGAATCCATCAGGCCTTGAAGCCCGGAGAACACCGACGTACGCCCTATCGTGGCTGGCCCCGGCGCCTCACAGGCATCGTGCTTGGGCAGCATCGGCAAAGCCAGCAACAACTCCTCTTCCAACAACTCCACCAAATCCAGATGCTGCACCATCGGCAGCGTCTCGATTGTGTCGAGGTCCAACTCGTCGTCAATCTCGGCGTTATCAAACGCCAGCGTCTGCTGGACTTCCACGACAACAGGCATCGGCCGCAGACACCGGGTGCACAGCACGCCGAGTGCGGCTTCGGCGGAAAAATCCAAGCTGGGTCGCCCCCGCGCATCGACAAAACCGCGCACACGCATCGACACCCGGCCCTGACTATCTGCCACACTCTCCAGCAACCGCGGTAGCTGAGTCGGTACGAATTCCGTCTCGAGCGTCCGTGATTGATCACAGAAACGTTGGAGTTCTACGACGATGGGTGTCGACATAAACGGTAGATGCTATCGCATTGGACGCGACTGGGTCAATGCCGCGCATTGTCGCCCTACGACCGCATGAGCGCTCGACTGGTCCTTGCATCGACCTCCCAATATCGGCGCGAGCTCCTGCAGCGCCTGGGCATACCGTTTTCGGTGGATGCGCCCGACGTCAACGAAACGGCACTGGCTCACGAGACGCCGCGCGACACCGCGCAGCGACTGGCGCTCGCCAAAGCCGAAGCGGTTGCAGCCCGCCATCCCGGACACATCGTCATCGGCTCGGATCAAGTCGCTGCCAGCGGCGGCTTGCGCTTGGGCAAACCCGGCACCGTCGAACGCGGCGTAGAGCAGTTGATGGCGGTGCGCGGACAGTCGGTGCACTTTTTCACTGCCGTGTGCGTGATTGAGGCTGGACGCGGTCAGCGCGGCCAGCACTGCGACGAGACCCGAGTGCTGATGCGCGCTGACCTCGACGAGACGACGATCCGGCGCTACCTTGAGTTGGATTCGCCACTCGATTGCGCCGGCAGCGCCAAGATCGAATCCTTGGGAATTGCACTCACCGAGCGCTGCGATAGCAGCGACCCGACCGCGCTGATTGGACTGCCATTAATCACGTTGAGCCGTATCCTTCGCGAGTGTGGACTCGACCCCCTCGCTCGCCCCGACTGACTCGCACTAAACGACTATGACGCTCGACCAGCCTGTCCCCGATTTCACCGCGATCAGCACTGGCGCGACGGCTTTCCGGCTGTCTGCGCAGGCCGGACGCGGTCTCGTGCTGTACTTCTACCCAAAGGACGATACGCCCGGGTGCACCACCGAAACGGCAGCGTTTCGTGACCATCACGCCGCCTTCCAAGCGCTCGCTTGGGACATCGTCGGCGTATCGCGCGATAGTTTGAGCTCGCACCAGCGCTTTAAGGCCAAACTGGAACTGCCGTTCGAGTTGTTAAGCGACCCCGACGAGACGCTGTGTGAACTGTTCGGCGTCATGAAGTTAAAAAATATGTACGGTAAACAGGTGCGTGGCGTCGAGCGCAGCACCTTCCTCATTGATCGCAGCGGCGTGCTGCGTCGTGAGTGGCGCGGCGTTAAGGTGCCGGGCCATGTCGAAGACGTCCTGCAAGCAGTTTCCTCTCTAGTCTGATTCACCCTCCCACCGAACACGACCCCGCCTACGACCCATGAGCCCAGCCGACAAGCCGCGCCGCCGTTCCAGCAAGTCCGCCCACAAGTTGTTTGTGCTCGACACCAACGTCTTGATGCACGACCCCACCAGCCTGTTCCGCTTCGAGGAACATGACGTGTTCATTCCGATGACCACGCTGGAAGAACTCGACAACAATAAAAAGGGCATGTCCGAAGTCGCCCGAAACGCGCGTCAGGCCAGCCGCTTCATGGAAGAGCTGGTCGCGGTGGGACCTGATCAGATCGCCGACGGCATACCGCTGTCGAAGCGCAACGGCGCCACCGGCCGACTGTACCTACAGACCGAGGCGATCCCGGCCGAGTTGCCGCCGGGTCTCCTGCCAGGGCGCAATGACAATCAGATCCTTGCGGTGGTGATGCATCTGGCGCAGCGTGACTCCAAGCGTCAGGTCATCCTGGTGTCGAAAGACATCAATATGCGGATTAAGGCGCGTGCGCTGCGCTTGGCCGCCGAGGATTATTTCAACGACAAGGTGCTGGAAGACAGTGACCTGCTCTACACCGGCATCCGCGAGTTGCCGGAGGACTTCTGGGAGCGTCACGGCAAAGGCATGGAGTCGTGGCAGGAGCAGGGCCTGACTTACTATAGGGTGCGAGGACCCTTGTGCAAGTCCATGATCGTCAACGAGTTCTTGTTCATGCAAGGCGATGGCGGCATGCAGGCGCGGGTCCACGAGACCAACGGCGACACTGCGGTGCTGGTGACCCTACGCGACTACGCCAATCCCAAGCACTCGGTCTGGGGCATTGTTGCCCGCAACCGCGAACAGAACTTCGCGCTCAACGCGCTGATGGATCCTGAGACCGACTTCGTCACCCTGCTGGGTCAGGCTGGCACCGGCAAGACCTTGCTGACGCTCGCCGCGGGCCTGCTGCAGACACTCGAGTACAAGGTCTACAGCGAGATCATCATGACCCGCGTCACCGTCCCGGTGGGCGAAGACATTGGTTTCCTGCCGGGTACCGAGGAAGAGAAGATGACGCCGTGGATGGGCGCGCTGGAGGACAACCTCGACGTGCTCAACAAATCCGACGACGAGGCTGGCGAATGGGGCCGCGCTGCCACCCGCGACCTGATGCGCAGCCGCATCAAGATCAAGTCGCTCAACTTTATGCGCGGGCGCACCTTCATCAACAAGTTCCTGATCATCGATGAAGCGCAGAACCTCACGCCCAAGCAGATGAAAACGCTGATCACCCGCGCCGGGCCAGGGACTAAAGTGGTGTGTTTGGGCAATATCGCGCAGATCGACACGCCCTACCTCACCGAAGGCTCGTCGGGCCTGACCTACGTGGTCGACCGCTTTAAGGGCTGGCCGCACAGCGGGCACATCACCCTAACGCGCGGGGAGCGCTCGCGTCTGGCTGAGCACGCAGCCGAGGTGCTGTGATGCCGGCTCAGCGAAGCCTTCTAGGTCGGATGGCCCATCCGACCGCTCTGGCCGCAGGCCTCAGTAGCGCCGCGGTAAGCGGGACCGCAGTGTGGGTCGCCCACCTTGATCATCCCGCGACAGCACACGGTGTGTTGATGGCTGTGAGCCTTCCATTGGTGACTGGCCTCGCCACCGCGATAGTCACCGCTTGGGCCTATCGCCGGAGTGTCTCGGCGCCGGCAAGCGCCTTGGCTCATGTGATTGCCGACACCGCGCGCGACGGTGATCTTTCGCGGCGCTCGCCGATCAGCACCAATGCCGAACTGCAGAGCATCGGAGAGAGTTTCGACACCCTGCAGTCGAGCTTCCGCGACATCATCGGCAAGGTTATCTTCACCTCGCACGAAGTGCTGCTGGCCACCAAAAATCTCGAGGCTGATGCACACGCCGTGGTGCAGCGCTCGGAGCAACAGACCACTGCCGCCGAACAGACGCGGAGTCTGATCGAACACATGGGCACTGGCATGTCCCAGATCAACACCAGCATCGAATCCAGCGCCGTCGACGCCGAGACAGCACGGGGACTGGCCGTGAGCGGGGCAGTGGCGGTGAGTAACGCCTCCACCGAGATCGAGCGCATCGCGGCGTCGGTCGACACCGCGTCCCAAGCCGTCAGCATGCTTGGCCAGCGCACCCAGGAGATCGGCAGCATCATCCGGGTGATCGGCGAAATCGCCGCCCAGACCAACTTGTTGGCGCTCAACGCCGCTATCGAAGCGGCTCGTGCCGGCGAGAGCGGACGCGGGTTCGCCGTGGTGGCTGACGAGGTGCGCAATCTGGCCGAGCGCACCTCAACTGCGACTGGCGAGATCAACCGCATGATCAGCGCCATTCAAGCCGAGGCACAAGCCGCAGTCGAACAGATACGAAGCCTGACCGCCGAAACCGGCACGGGTGCTCGCCTTGCTCGAGAGGCCACCGAAGCGCTGGAGGCGCTGCGCAGCGGCGCCGAGGCTACCCGTGAGCGGGTCGACGGCGTCGCGCGCTCAATCAACGAGCATGCGCGCCTCAGCAACGAGATCGTTGGCCAGGTCGGCGACATCCTGCAAGATATCAATGGCAACACCTCAGCCGCGGACACCACCTTGCGCCAGGTCAGTTCCCTAGACGCCATGGCGGTCAATCTCGAAGAGATCGGCAACGTGTTTCGCGTTGGAGAGCTCGGGCAGCGCGGGATTCAGTTCCATCAGGCCATGCCGGCGCGGGTTCAGCGAGCGGCGGCCGATATCGCGGCAGTTCTCGAGCAGGCCATCGACCGCGGTGACATCAGCGAGAGCGCCCTGTTCGATCGCAGTTACACACCAATCGCCAATACCAAACCGCAGAAGTACCACAGCGCCTTCGACAGCCTGACCGACCGCATCTTCCCGGCGATCCAGGAGCCGTTACTGAGCGACGGAGCCTTGGTCTACGCTGGCGCGGTCGATAACAACGGGTACTTCCCGACCCACAACAAGCGCTTCAGCCAGCCGCTGACCGGCGATCCGGTTAAAGATATCGCCAGCAATCGCACCAAGCGCATCTTCGACGACGCTGTTGGTAAACGCTGCGGCAGCCATACCCTGCCCTATCTCCTGCAGACCTATCGCCGGGACACTGGCGAGATCATTCACGACATCTCGGCGCCGATCACGGTCAAGGGCCGACACTGGGGTGGCTTCCGCATCGGTTACCGGACCGGTTGATCAGCTGGCGGGACGGTCTTCCGGCGAGGTCGCCTCGATGATGAGTCGGCCTTGCCTGCGAGTGATGATGTAACCCTCGTGACGGATTTCTGGCCGCCCACCGCCAGACAGCTGTCTCAACATCTCTTCCAGACGCGCCGCATCCGGCATGCGCAAGGCGTGCAGTGCCAAAACCCGACGCAAGAGATTGCGTGCCCGGTGGGGTGGAAGTTCGACAAACGCTCGACACCGCAGCTCACCCTCGACAGTCCATGTCGCGGCGTCGAGTTCGGCCAGCTCGTCTAACAGCTGAGCGGCCTCGGCGGCATGTCCGGCCAGCCGCGCGAGCGCCACACGCGCCTGTGGCATCCCGGTCTCGATCGATGGCAAGACCGAGTGCCGCAAAAAGTTGCGCCGGAGCGCGATGTCGGCGTTGCTCGGGTCGTCGATCCAGCTCAGACCGTATTCAGCCGCATAGTCGTGCAAGCTGGTCCGTGGCACATCAAGGAAGGGCCGCAACAGCGGCGGACCCGACCCACGCGAACCACCGGCATGCCCGCCAACCCCGCGATGCCGCTTCCACGCAGCGCATTGAACAGCACCGTTTCGGCCTGGTCGTCGCGATGATGGCCAAGGAGGACGGCGTCGGCATCGACGCGGGCAAACGCTGCTAGCCTGGCGTGTCGCGCTGCCGCCTCGATGCTGTCACCGCCGCGACGCTCGACGCTGACCCTGTGCAGCATGAAGCTGGCGCCCAGGTCCGTTGCCCGAGCGCCGCAATCGCGCGCCCAATCGTCGGCAGCGGCCTGCAAACCATGGTGCACGTGCACCGCCAGCGGCGGCGCGAGGCCGGCACTGCGGGCAAAAGCGCACACCGCATGCAGCAAAACTGTCGAATCGAGACCGCCACTGAAACCCACTGCCAATCGGCATCCGATCGGCGCAAGACCCGCTTCGTCAAGCGCGGCGCCAATCGCCCGCCCGAGGACCGATTCGCTCAGACCTCGGCTTCCTTGAAGCGACCGTAGGCCATCAAGCGATCGATGCGGCGCTCGATCAGGGCGTCGAGCGGCTGGTCTTGCAGATCGCGCAACGATTCGGCCAAGGCCTTGCGGAGATTGATCATCATGCCGTCTGGGTCGCGGTGGGCGCCGCCCAATGGTTCCGGGACGACCCGATCGACCAGCCCGAGCGTCTTGAGGCGTGGCGCGATGATGCCCAGCGTCTCGGCGGCCTCCTCGGCTTTGTCGGCGCTCTTCCAGAGGATGCTGGCGCAACCTTCAGGCGAGATCACCGAATACATGGCGTTTTGCAGCATCAGGATGGCGTCGCCGACCGCGATCGCGAGCGCACCACCCGAACCGCCTTCACCAATGATGACGCAGACCACCGGCACACGCAGGGTGGACAGCTCGAACAGGTTGCGGCCAATTGCCTCCGACTGGCCGCGCTCCTCAGCACCCACGCCGGGGTAGGCACCCGGCGTGTCGATGAAGGTGACAACGGGGAAGCCGAACTTCTCTGCGGTCTTCATCAAGCGCAGGGCCTTCCGATACCCCTCGGGGCGGGGCATGCCGAAGTTGCGGTAGATCTTGTCGCGGGTGTCCCGACCCTTCTGGTGGCCTACAACCAGCACGGCTTGGCCATTAAACCGGGCAAAGCCACTGACGATCGCCGGATCGTCGGCAAACGCGCGATCACCGTGCAACTCGTGCCAGTCGGTGAATAGCCCCTGCACGTAGTCGAGGGTGTAGGGACGTTGCGGATGACGCGCCACCTGCGCGATCTGCCACGCGCCCAGCTTGCCGTAGATGTCACGCGTGAGCTTGTCGGCCTTTTGCTGCAGGCGATCGATCTCTTCGGCGATGTCCACTGCCGAATCGTCTTGGACGAAGCGCAACTCCTCGATACGCGCCTCCAGTTCGGCGATGGGTTGCTCAAAGTCGAGGAAGGTCGTTTTCACGTGGGTCTCCTTGAGAGTGCGCGTCAGGCGGTGCCGCCAACCGTCAGCCCGTCGATGCGCAGGGTCGGCTGACCGACGCCCACGGGCACGCTCTGGCCGTCCTTGCCACAGGTGCCAATCCCTGGGTCTAGCGCCATATCGTTGCCGATCATGCTGACCCGCGTCAGTACGTCCGGTCCGTTGCCGATGAGCGTAGCGCCGCGCACCGGGCGCGTCACTTTGCCGTTCTCGATGAGATAAGCCTCTGCCGCGGAGAAGACGAACTTGCCACTGGTGATGTCAACCTGCCCGCCGCCAAAATTAACCGCGTACAGGCCCTTTTCCACCGACGCGATGATCTCATCGGGATCGCGATCCCCGTTCAGCATGCAGGTGTTGGTCATCCGCGGCATCGGCACGTGGGCGTAGCTCTCGCGGCGGCCGTTGCCGGTGGGTGCGACGCCCATCAGGCGGGCGTTAAGCGAATCCTGGATATAGCCCTTCAGGATGCCGTCTTCAATCAGGGTCGTGCACTGGGTCGGTTCGCCCTCATCGTCGACATTGAGCGAGCCGCGGCGACCCGACAGCGTGCCGTCGTCGACCACCGTGACGCCTTTGGCGGCGATGCGCTCACCGACGCGCCCAGCGAAGGCCGACGTGCCCTTGCGGTTGAAATCGCCCTCGAGCCCGTGGCCGATCGCCTCGTGCAGCAGGATCCCGGGCCAACCCGGGCCGAGCACGACGGTCATTTCACCCGCTGGCGCCGGTCCGGCATCGAGATTGACCAAGGCTTGATGCACAGCCTGGTCAACCAACTGTTGCAAGCGCGCTTCGTCGAATAAGCCAAGACCATCGCGCCCTCCGCCACCGGAACTGCCTTGCTGACGCTGTCCGGCCGATTCGGCGATCACCTGCACCGACAGCCGCACCAAAGGCCTCACGTCCGCGCTGATCCGACCGTCAGCGCGAGCGAGCAACACCACATCGTATTCAGCGGCAAGGGACGCCATGACTTGGGTGATGCGGGGATCGGCGGCTCGCGCCAGCTGCTCAACGCGCATCAGGATGGCGACCTTGGTGTCGGCGTCGAGGCTTGCGACCGGGTCGATCGCGGCGTACAGCGAACGCCCTGTGACAGCGATTGGGGCATGCACCCGCCCACTGCCGCCAGCGCTTGCAATCGCCCGCGTGGTCCTTGCCGCTGCCAGAAGCGCTTCGAGGCTGAGATCGTCGGTGTACGCAAAAGCCGTACGCTCGCCTTCAACCACGCGCACACCGGCACCCGCATCGATGCTGAAACTGCCGGACTTGACCAAACCTTCTTCGAGGCTCCAGCCTTCGGAGCGGGTGAATTGCAAGTAGATATCCGCGTAATCGGCACGGTGGGCCGCAATCTCCGCGAACACTTGCGACAAGTCGTCGAGGCGCAAACCGGCGGGTGCTAGCAACAACGATTCGGCAGTCGCCAGTGCTGGCGGTGCGGACAGGTCCTGGGCAGTCTGGATGGCGGTCACGTCGTTGGGGTCTCGTTGGTGTTGGGGTTTGCAGACGGCATTAGTCGAGTACGCGGTTGGCAAGCGCCGGCAAATCTCGCCGAACCTGAGCGAGTCGCGCTGGATCGGCATCGGCAATCACCACACCGGCGCCCTCGGGCAAGACGTCCAGCACCTCACCCCACGGGTCAACAATCATACTGTGGCCGTAGGTGCATCGGCCACCGGGATGTACACCACCTTGAGCCGAGGCCAGCACATAGCACTGATTCTCGATCGCCCGAGCACGCAGCAACACTTCCCAATGGGCGCGACCGGTGGTGGCGGTAAATGCTGCCGGCATGCAGAGGATGTCAAAGGGCAAGAGCCGACGGTACAACTCGGCAAAGCGCAGGTCGTAGCAGACCGATAGCGCCACGCGGCCGGCCGGCGTGTCCAAGGCAATGGGTTTGTCGCCCGGCTCGATGGTGCGCGCTTCGCAAAAACTCTCAGCGCCCAGATTCAGGTTGAACAGGTGGAGCTTGTCGTAGCGCGCCAGCTGCTTGCCATCCACGCCATAGACCAAGCAGGCGTTGCGCACACGGGTTGGATCCGCCGTGACGATGGGAATGGTGCCGCCCACCAGGGTGACCGCGTGCTCTCGCGCCAGCTCCGCCAGAAACCGCTGCAAGGGGCCGTCGCCAGCTGGCTCGGCATGACGCAGCTTGAGCGTTTCATCGGCGCTTAGCACGGCAAAGTACTCCGGCAAGAGCACCAGAGTGGCGCCCTGCTCGGCGGCAAAACCGACCAGCCTGGCCGCTGATTCGAGATTGGCGGCGAGTCTTCGCCGCTGATCATCTGCACGGCGGCGATGCGATGCCTGCTGTTGAGATCACAGTTCAAGGTTTTCCTCCAGGACTGGCTGGAACGCCCTTGTCCTTGCCACTGACCTCAGAGCCGCGCTTGTTGATCTGCGGGTCGGCCCAGCTGCCCGTGATCGTGTAGTTGAAGGTGATGAGCTTACCCAACGGATCATCGAGAATCTGCTGCAAGAGGAACACGGCAATGCCAGCCACGGGATTGGCAATGAGCGCCCCAACTGTAGCGGCGTCCATGGACGGCGATACGCGCACTTGCAGGTCTTGCGTCTCGCGGCCGAGGTCGGCCTGCCCCTTGATCCGCACCTTGGCTGCGGGGCCATCGATGAGCAACTGGTCGGTGCGCATCACGCCCTCGTTCACCGCGAGGTCGCTCTCGATGCGGTCGAACGCCAAGCCCTCGCTAAAGATGTCGCGAAAATCCAGCGTGATGCGTCTCGGCAGGGCTTGCAAGCTGACGATGCCCAAGAGGCGGGCGACGCCCGGATCGGCCTTGAGGAACTGACCTTTCCCGGCCTCTAGCCGGAACTGGCCGCTCAGCGAGGGAAAATGGATATCGGTGGGCGGGCCACGCCAGCGCAGATCACCCTTGAGGGTGCCGGGCGCCGCGCGGATAACACTGCCATACCCCAAGCGCTCAAGGTATTTGCCGGCATCCGTCGTGGTCAACTCGATGTGTATATCCGTACTCGGCTTGCCGCGCCAACCCTGCCACAAGCCGGACGCCTCCAGTTGGAACTCGGCGCCACTCAAGTGGATCTGGTCGATCTTCCAGTCGCGGCCCTGCTGACTGGCGCGCAACTTGAGCGCTCCCCAATCGCGACCGTTACGCTCTAAATCCGCGACCTCGACATCGAGCGCCGGGTAATCCGTTGTGGCGCTCTCCGGACTGGACACGCTGTCCACAGCGGGCCCCAGCGCCAAGCGTGCGAAGCGGGCCTTCACCGAACCTTTGCCTGCGGCGTCCCATTGCCCGCCGCCCTCCAGTTCGCGTCCCTTGACGGTCCAGTTCCAGATCGGGTCGCGACGATCCACCGCGACCTCGACGTCATTGAAATAGAACCCCTCGAACTCAAAGCGCGGCGTCTTCAATGCCGCCCGAACCGGCATCACTTCGCCGGCACTGGCCTCACCGGCGAAGCGCTCAACCACTGGCAGCCACTGGGTGAAAAAGATCTGCGGCAACGCGGCGCTAACGCTGACACCTCGAGCGCCCTCCGCTGGCAGTGGAACCGGCCCCAGTGCCACCTGCGCCGTCTCGATCGACGCACCCGGTCGGGTAGCAATACGGGCCCGGATCTGCGTACCGATGGCCAACTCATAGCGGTCACCACGGTCACCGCTTTGCCAAGCAAAACGCATCGGCATCGCTTGAGCAGACGGTTTGAGCAGCGGCTGCGGCAAATTGAGGGTCACGCCCTCCAAGGCTGAAGTCACTTGCAGCCGACTGCCAGTCGGGCCGAGGGTGATATCGCCGCGCCAAGCGGTCTCCCCGGTCGCCAAACTCCACGCGCGCAACGGGTATTGCTGCGCTAGCGCAGCGACCCGGGCGCGGCCGTTGGCGTCAATACGAACCACGCCGCCGGCCTGGCTGCTGACCGTGGCGCGTGCAGGCCCACCAAACAAGTTGCCGCTCAGGCTGTTGCTGCTGACGCCCTTTTCGGTGAAGTCGAGGTGACCAGTCAAACCCGCGATGCTAGGTTTACCGGCGCCCAGATCGAGTCTGATGCTGTCAAAGCCGAGGTCGCCATGCACGGTACTCTGGTCCGAGTGGTTCAGCGGTGTGTGCAAATCAAGCTTAATGGTCACTCGGCCCTGCCCCGACATTCCATCCGTGGCACCCTTGATAAGGCCGCGGACCGGACTGTTTTGCACGTAATCGAGGACCTCGGGAACGCGGCTGCTCATCTGGCCACTCGCTTCCAGCACAGGGTCGTGCGATTCAAGGTCGGGGATAAGCAGGCGCACATTCTCCAGGTTAGTAGTCCCGGCTTTAGCCTTGATACGGTCGGCACTGAGGCGCGCGTTTAGAAAGCTCAGACGGCCGCTGACCACGTCCAATCGCGGCCAACGCGGACCAAATTGCAGCGTCGGCGCGCTCAGGTCGATCTGTGCGGTAAAGCGGCCGCTCTTGCCGTCGACGAAGGGGAAACGCCGGGGATCGCCCTGCAAATGCGCCTCCCCAGTGGCGGTGCCCCCCGCTGGAAATGCAGCGGTGAACCAGTCACGCGTTCCGGCCCCGACCGTCCGCGGCAGGTAGTGCACCAGCGCTGCGGCGTCCAGGTGCTCCAGTCGTGCCTCAAGGTCGAGTTGCGAGTTTGAAGGCTGAAATTGGCCCTTGAAGCGGGCTTTCAGTTCACCGGTGTCGAGCATCAAGCTGCCGAGGTTGAAGCGGCGGACGCCGCGGTCCTCCGTCCAGTCCACCGCAAGTTGCGCATCACGCACCGGTAGCGGTCGCTCAAACTGAGTCGGCCAGATCAATGGTGCCGTTCCCAGACGCAAATTGGCCCGACCCCGGCGAACATCGGCGTCAACTGTCCCCGATAAGCGGTCGAAGCCCGGGAAGCCGTCGACCGGCGCCATACCGACTGCCTCGAACTGACCGCGCAGCGCATACGCTTGCGGGGCGTGCCAGTCGCCGGTCCAGTGTGCACTCAGATCGCGCAGTTCACCGCGAGGCGCTGCGCGGCGGATCAGGTCGCGGACATCATCCGGGACAGGCAAGGCGTCCGCCGTGGCAAACAGCGGTTGCAAGACGAGATGGTCGATGCGCACCGTGTGCTTGGCGGATGCGCCCTCACCTTCTTGCTGCCAACGCAGCGAGGTGTCGGGTGCGATCACACCATCATTGGTCTGCAGGGTCAGTCGACGCAATTCCACTGACCGGCGGTCGGGTCGATTGACCACCGCGATGCGGCCGCTCAAGGATTCAATGTCCAGCATGCGTAGGTCTGGGCCCAGGCGCGTACGCAAGCCGCGCAGGCTGGCATCGGCGGTGATGCCTGACAGCCGCTCGCCATCAACGTCTACCCATAGACGCAAACTGCCGTGACCGCTCTCCACCTCGGCCGGGAGATCCAACCATGGCTTCAAGGCCGGCAAGTCGACAGCGGACACGTCGGCGTAGAGACGCCCATGACCTTGCTCGGGATGCACCAGCGACTCGCCACGCCATTCGCCGCGTACATCGAGGGGACCCGCCAGCACAGCATCGGGAGTCGCACGAAGGCCCAGCTGATGTCGCTCGCCGCGATTGCGCAGGCTAATATCAACCTCGCGCAATGTCAGCCGAGGTGCGCCACGCATTTGGTCGTCCCAATGGACCACCGAGTGCTGAAGGTCGATGCCGCGCTGTTGCTGCAGCCAATCGGCAAAGCGATTGTCGTCGCCGCGGTTGAGCGGGATGTCCGCCAGCAGAATGGTGCCGTCCGGTGTCCGGCGCAGAAACAGCTCGAGGCCGCTGGTGCGCAAGCCGCTGAGGATGACCGTGCCGCGAAACAGGGATCGCCAAGATACTTCGGCGCTGATGGCGGGAAGGGTCAACGCTAAGCGCCCCTCGCGATCGAGCACACTGAATGAAGCGATATCAATACGCGGACGCCACCCGTCCCATCGGGCTTGCACGTCGCCAAGTCGCACAGGACGCTGAATGACCTCGGACAGCCCCGCCTCGATCTGCGCCCGCTGCTGTGGCACTTGCGGCAGCAGCCAGTAGCGGATCGTCAGGTGGGTTCCAAGCAGCAGGATGACGAGTCCGCCCGCAAGCCACCACGCCCATCGGTGAAGATCAGCGACCAGATGGAGCCAGCGAACCTTCATGGCGCGGGCCCTGAGGCCGGGGGGAAGTCGCAGACGGTTCAAAAACGGGCACTCGGCGGTTCGAAGGACGGGCATGCACCCGTCGCGGTGCGCTATTGTAAGTCGCCATGAGCCTTCCGTTGAGTGTGCTTGCCTTGGCCGAAGCCAGTCCGTTCCTGGCCCGTCTGACGCGCTCGCCCGCTCTTGCCGACTTCGACTGGATTCAAGCTCAGGCCCAGGCCCTGACGGCAGCCGACCTCGGCCAGCGACTCGACCGTCTGGTGGCAAGCGGCGCGCCGCTCGCCACGGCTCTACGCCGGCTGCGCGCGCAGACGCTGGCGCATTTGATCGTGCGCGACGCCAGCGGCGCGGCGTCGTTGGACGAAGTGGTGAGTGCGATCAGCGCGTTGGCCCGTCTGGCCGTCCAACGCGCCGAGGCCGAGACCCGGCAAGATTTGATTGCGCGCTTCGGCACGCCGCGGTCTAGCGACGGCGCCGAACAGCACCTACAGGTGGTGGCGATGGGCAAGCTCGGCGGCGGCGAACTCAACGCCTCATCCGATATTGACCTCATCTTCGTCTATCCGGAAGACGGCGACACCGACGGCTCGCGCAGTATCGGCAATCAGGAGTTCTTCATCCGCCAGGGCCGCGCCCTAATCGGCCAGCTGGCCGAGGTGACCGCCGACGGCATGGTGTTTCGCGTGGATATGCGACTGCGCCCCTGGGGTGACGCCGGTCCTCTGGCGGTAAGCCATGCCATGCTCGAGGACTACCTGGTCGCCCACGGCCGCACCTGGGAACGCTATGCCTGGATGAAGGCACTGCCGCTTACAGGCAATGCTACAGAAGCTCAATTTAATCGTACAACCCTTTGTTTATAGGAAATATCTCGATTTTTCCGCGTTCGATGCTTTGCGCGATCTGCACCGGCAGATCCGCGCCGAGGTGACGCGGCGCGACCTGCAAGACAACATCAAGCTGGGCCCCGGCGGCATTCGTGAGATCGAGTTCATCGCGCAGATCTTCCAGCTGATTCGCGGCGGGCGAGACGCCGATTTGCGTGAGCGGTCGACCCGTGGCGCCTTGCAAAGCCTGGCCGATCGCGGTCGCCTGCCGGGCGACACCGCGGCCATGCTGCTGGCCGCCTATGATTTTTTGCGCCGCCTTGAACACGCGCTGCAATACGTCGACGACGCTCAAACGCAACAGCTGCCACCACAGGCCGAGGGCCGTGCCCGCGTCGCTCGCTTGATGCGTTACACCGACTGGGACAGCTTGGCCGAGGACATCACGCTGTGGCGCGGTCGCGTGTCGACGGTATTCGAAACCGTATTCGAGGATCGTAACCCTCCACCCGAAGCCGACGACGCCGCCTTGGCGCAACTCTGGCATCGCTGTGCCGATGCCGGAACCTGTGCCGAAGCGCTGGCCGGCCGCGGCTTCGACCCGGCACTGGCCGAACGGCTGCTCGCCGCGCGCCAAGGTAGCCGCTATCGCACCTTGTCGGCCAATGCTCAGGCGCGGGTCGATGCGCTGGTGCCACTGCTGGCGCGGGCAGCTCAAACCGTGGAGCGGCGAGACGCGGCGCTGGCGGCCCTGCTCGACCTGATCGAGGCGATTGGCGGTCGAGTGGCCTACCTCGCGCTGCTGCAAGAGCATCCGCCGGCGCTGCAACGCGTCGCCCAGCTGGTCTCGGCTTCGACTTGGCTGGCGCAATACCTCAACCAGCATCCAATCGTCCTCGACGAGCTGCTCGACCCGCGCTCGCTGGCGCAGCCGCCCGACTGGCCAACACTGTTCGCCCGTTTGCGCGGCGAGCTCAATCAGCTGACCGGCGACACCGAGGCGGCGATGGATGCGCTGCGGCATTTCCGCCACGCGCAGACCTTCCGCTTGGTGGCTCAGGGCTTGACCGGATTAGTCAGCCTCGAGCACCTCGCCGACGGCCTCAGTGCGCTCGCCGATGGCGTCATGCAACAGGTGATCGACAGCGTCTGGGCCGACCTGCGCGGCCGCCACCGCGAGCAGCCGCTGGTGAGCGTGATCGGCTACGGCAAACTCGGCGGCAAGGAGTTGTCATTCGCCTCCGACCTTGACCTGGTCTGGGTCCACGACGACGCCAGCAACGAAGCTGGTGAGGTCTACTCGCGCCTCGTGCAGCGCTGCAATAGTTGGCTCAACCGAATGACTGCCGCCGGCGTGCTCTACGAGACCGACCTGCGCTTACGGCCGGACGGCGATGCTGGCTTGCTGGTGTGCAACCTTGCGCACTGGCGCGACTACCTGCACCAGCGGGCGTGGACTTGGGAGCTGCAGGCCTTGACGCGGGCCCGCGCGGTCGCCGGCGACGCCGATCTGGGGCGGCGGATCGAGGCGGTGCGGCGCGAGATCTTGGCGCTTCCGCGCAACGCCGACACCACCCGCGACGACATTGTCGCCATGCGCCGTCGCATGCTTGACGCGCACCGCCCACAAGACGGCGTATTCAACCTTAAGCAAGATCGTGGCGGCATCATCGACACCGAGTTCGTCGTGCAGTACTGGATCCTCGTGCACAGCCATCGCCACCCAGAACTGCTCGACAACCTCGGTACCCTGGCGCTACTGGAACGTGCAGCAGGACTCGGCCTCATCGATCCCGCGCTGGCCGCCGCCAGTCGCGACGCCTATCGGGAGTTTCGCCAGCAGCAACATCTCCTGCGTCTAAACGCGCAAGGTTCTTCGAACGTACCGGCTGCAGGCTGGGAGGCCCAACGGGAAGCCGTACAGCGGCTTTGGGACGCGGTCCTCGGCGAGCTGCCCGACGCGGTGGAGCCTCTACGTGGCCGGGCGCCATCCACGTGAGCGCCGCTTGGCAGCTCGCCGCCACGCAAACCGTGACGCAGCGCAAGCCCCTGCTACAATCCCCGGCTTGAAAGTCTTCCCCGCAGGTCTCTGATCATGTCGATGTCCGACCGCGACGGCCACATCTGGTACGACGGCAAGCTCGTACCCTGGCGCGACGCCACCACCCACGTCCTCACCCACACCCTGCACTATGGCATGGGCTGCTTCGAGGGCATTCGTGCCTACAAAACTGACGCCGGCAGTACCGCCATTTTTCGGCTCGAAGAGCACATCGACCGCCTGTTCAACTCGGCGCACATCTTCCAGATGAAGATGCCGTGGGATCGCAAGACGGTCATGGACGCCTGTCGCGAAGTGGTCAAAGCCAACGGGCTCGAAGCGGGTTACATCCGGCCGCTGGTGTTCTACGGCTCCGAGGGGATGGGCATTGCCGCCACAACCCTGTCGACCCACCTCGTTGTCGCGGCGTGGTCTTGGGGCACCTATCTCGGCGCCGAGGCTCTGGAGAAGGGTATCCGCGTGAAGACCAGCAGCTACACACGGCACCATGTGAACGTGAACATGTGCCGCGCCAAGTCGGTATCGACCTACACCAACAGCATCCTTGCTCACCAGGAAGTCGCCAACGACGGCTACGACGAGGCCTTGTTGCTTGACGTGGACGGCTACGTCGCCGAGGGGGCCGGCGAAAATCTGTTCATCGTCAAGAAGGGCAAGCTGTACACACCCGACCTCACCAGCTGTCTCGAGGGCATCACCCGCGAGACATTGCTGACATTGGCCGAGGACCTCGGCATCCCGGTGGTTGAGAAGCGCATCACGCGCGACGAGGTTTACTGCGCCGAAGAAGCGTTCTTCACCGGCACCGCAGCCGAAGTCACCCCAATCCGTGAGCTCGACGGCCGCCAGATTGGTGAGGGCCGTCGTGGTCCGGTCACAAGCCGATTGCAGACTCTGTTCTTCGATTGTGTGCGCGGCCGCAGTGCGGCGCACACCCAGTGGCTGACGACGGTCTGAGCGCCGTCTGAGGCCGACCGACCATTTCCGGGAGACCGCGATGAGCCAGCCGTCCGAACTCAACCAGACCCACATCACCCTGTCGGGTGACGACCTGCCGCTGCATTGTCCGTTGCCGTCCATGAAACTTTGGAATACGCATCCGCGCGTGTTTCTGCCCATCGCGCCAGGCGGCGACGCCAAGTGCCCGTACTGCGGCACCGTCTACAGCCTGCCGGCAGACGCCCACATCAAGGGTCACCACTAATCGCACTGGGCTGCATCTGCAGCCCGCCTGACTTGCCGCAGCTTGAAGTCGCGGCATCCGTCCCAAACTGCAGGGCATCCACTCTTCGCGAGGCATGCCATGCGTTACGACAAACTCACCACCCGGCTGCAGCAGGCTCTAGCCGAGGCCCAGAGCCGCGCGGTTGGCAACGACAATCCTTACATCGAGCCGGCTCACCTGCTGGCCGCCCTGCTTGACGAGCCGGAAGGTGGTATCGGCGGCCTGATCGCCCGCGCTGGAGGCAATGTCCCGGCGCTCAAGCAGGCCCTCAGCGCAGCACAGTCGCGGCTGCCCAAGGTCGAGGGCAACGCCGGCGAGGTCACGGTCTCGCGCGAACTCGGCAACCTGCTCAACCTTGCCGACAAAGACGCGCAAAAGCGTGGCGATAGCTTTGTCGCCTCCGAGCTTGTCCTGCTGGCGATGGTCGCCGACAAGGGCGACACCGGCCGCCTACTGCGCGACACCGGACTCAGCAAGGCCGCGCTGGAGAGCGCCATCACCGCTGTACGCGGCAGTGAGGCGGTCGGCAGCGCCGACGCCGAGCAGCAACGCGAGGCCCTGATGAAATACTGCCTCGACCTCACCGACCGGGCGCGC
>RFMI01000020.1 GCA_009927815.1 Betaproteobacteria bacterium
TTGGTGGGCCGCCCGCGACCAGCCACCAGCCACCAGCCACCAGCCACCAGCAACTCGGCAATCGCCACCCGCTGCCCGGCAAGCCCGCCGCAACCACCGCTACAATCCTCCCATGCCCGACACCCTCATTCGCTTCGACTTTGTCGACGCCGCCATCCGCGGCGAGATCGTCCGCCTGGACCACAGCTGGCAAGCCATTTGCAGCCACCGCGACTATCCGCCGCCAGTGCGGCAGGTGCTCGGCGAACTCACCGCCGCCTCGGTGCTGCTGGCGGCGAGTCTCAAGTTCGAGGGCTCGCTGGCGCTGCAATTGCAAGGCGCCGGTCCCTTGCGGTTGGCGGTGGCGGAGGCGCGCGACAGCCTCAAGGTGCGGGCCACCGCCGACTGGAACGAGCTGGGCGAGGCGGCCACCTTGCCGCAGTTGCTGGGCCGCGGCACGTTTGCGGTGATGCTCGACGCCTCGGTGGGCGAGCCGTATCAGGGCATCGTCGAGGTCGAGGGCGACGGCGTCGGCGCCGCGCTCGAGGGCTACATGGCGCGTTCGCAGCAGATCCCGACTCGGTTGATCCTCGCCTGCAACGCCGACACCGCGTGCGGCTTGCTGCTGCAGCGACTGCCCGACCAGTCGAGTGCCGATGCCGACGCGTGGGACCGCCTCACTGCCTTGGCGAGTACCTTGGGCGCCGGCGAGATGCTGGCGGTGAGTCCGGACACGCTCTTGCACCGGCTGTTTCACGAAGAGAGCGTGCGTCTGTACCCGCCGCGACAGCCGAGCTTTGGCTGCCGCTGTTCCGCCGGCCGGGTCGAGGGCATGTTGCGCATGATCGGCCGCGAGGAGGTCGAGGCCATCCTGGCCGAGCAGGGTGAGGTCAAGGTCGCCTGCGAATTCTGCAATCAGAGTTACCGCATGGACGCCGCCGAGGCGCTGGCCCTGTTCGGGCCAGGTGAGGCGGGCAGCTACTTCTCTGGCAACCCGACCCGGCACTAGCGCATCGCGCTAGACGATCGGCCCATCGCGTCGGATCTCCGCCAGCGCACCAAGGCACAGGTGGATCACCGCCAAGCCGGCATACACCGGCAGCACTAGGTTGACCACCGGCACCAGCGCCAACAGTGTCAACACCACGCCCAACAGCCACAACTGACCGCTTGCACGATCGAAAATGAGCACCCGCTCGGCGCGGCTGGCGTGATCGGCGAGGGCGTCGTAACGCAGCAGACGCTGCGTCACCCAGCCGGTCAGCAGCAGACCGATGAGCGCACCGGCACCGGCCAGCAACCAGAGCGGTAGGCTCAGCAGCCACAGGAGCGAAAACACCGCCACTGCCCAGACCGCATTCCACAGGCTGCCGAAGAAGCTGCCGCCGTGCAATCGCTCAAGTGACGGATAGTCGCGACTGGCGACGTGGCGCACCATCCAGGGCATGGCAATCAGCGCCGCGATCAGCAGCATGGTCATCCACACCGCAGGCACCAGCACCATCAACAGCATCAACGTCGTGCCTGCCGCCAGCAGGCCCTGACCGAAGCCCGTCATCATCCCGCCCATCCACGGCGGAGGCTCGACGCGGGTCGCCCACGGCTGGCTCTCCAGACTGCTGTGCATCCACTGCCAGCTGTCGTGCCAGGCCAGCCCGCCGATCAGTAGCCAGACCAACAGCGCCAGCAACAGTGGCGTGATGCAGAGCAGCAACATGCGCGCCTGCAGCAGGCTCTCCAAGGCGCGGGCGAGGGCAGTGAACACGGCAGTCATGCGCGGATGCTGCCACAGCGGCGAACTCCGTGCTGTGACTTGGGTCGGAGTTCCGCGGCGTCCATCGCTGGCGGATAATTCGCAGTCATTTGCAGTGCCCACCCTAGGAGACCTGATGAACACGTTCACCCTGCTGGCCAGCCTGGCCGCTTTTGCTGCTGTCACCACTCCGGTTGGCGCTGCCGACGCCGGCGATCTGCCCAAGCCGCCGGTCACCGCGCTGGCCAAGATCGACCGCGTGGTCGGCAGCGGCACCGAGGCCACCCCCGGCAAGATGGTGCAAGTGCACTACACCGGTTGGCTCTACGACGCGGCCGCAGCCGACGGTCACGGCAAGAAGTTCGACAGCTCGCTCGACCGCGGTCAGCCGTTCGGCTTCCCGCTTGGCGGCGGCATGGTCATTCGCGGTTGGGACGAAGGCGTTGCCGGCATGAAGATCGGCGGCAAGCGAACTCTGGTGATTCCGGCCGATATGGGCTACGGCGCACGCGGTGCCGGTGGCGTGATCCCGCCGAACGCCACGCTTATTTTTGACGTTGAGCTGCTTGGCGTTCGCTGAGGACTAGACAGCCGCGAAGTCAGCGGCGTGCACGGCGCTCACCCCGACCAACTCGGCAATCACCACAGCACTGTGGTGGCCTGCTGCGCCGTCGCGGTCGAACGAGAGTCTGCTGGTGTTGGCATCGAACACCAGGCGGTCACCGAGCACGCCGTCTTTAAGGTCGCCGTTTCGATCGAACAGCCCGCGGAAAGCCCGACTGACCAGAGCGATATGGTCTTCGCCACTAGTGAAGTCAGTGATCTTGTCGGCGGCGCCCTTTTGTCCCGCACGAATCACGAACACGTCATCGCCTAGACCTCCGAACAGCGTGTCGCTGCCGCCGTAGCCGTCGAGACGATTGGCCCCGGCGTTGCCCAAAAGCGTGTTGGCTCCGCTGTCGCCGGACAGCTTGAGGTCGCTGCGACCCATCAAGGTGGCGTTTTCCACGCCATTGAGGACATCGCGCCGCAAGTCGAGCGAGATCGAGCTGCTCATGACCGTGTCGTTTCCCGTCAGGGCGCCGCTCACGTGATCGCGGGTGTCATCCACAATAAAGTTGTCGTCGCCGCTGCTGCCCTTGAGTTTAGTGCCGCGGCTGTTCCGGCCATCCAGTGTCTCGCTGGCTGAGGGAGCAGCAGAGCTCACAGCCACTCTGGCGATATCGCCGGTGTCTTTTGAGACCAGCGGCAGGATCTTGGGGCCGTCGTCGATGACCACATCGGGCTTCACGCTGTCGCCGCTCAGATAGTTCCACTGGCCGTCATAACGGTCCGTGAAGCTGTACGAGGCATGCCCGTCAGTCCAGCTGTACGTCGTAAGGTAACCGGTCAGCGTTCCGGCGGCATCCCGCTGAATCTCAAGCCGGTAAGTCGAATGGTAGCCAGCGCCATCGCTGTAGTCCGAGCTGAGCAAGGTGTACGCGGTGTCGAAAGTTTCAGTGGACTGGTAGCGGTAATCACTGCCGCTGCCAGAGCTCACCAATTGGTATCCGGTCAAAGTGCCACTGGCATCGCGCAGTTCGCTGCGCGTGCTCGTCGAGCGGTAACCACTGCTATCGCTGTAAATCGCTGCTACCAAGTTGAACGCGGCGTCGTAGTCGGTGACTGACCGGTAGGACGATCCTGCGCCATCCCCGAAACTCGTCTCGCGGTAGCCGGTGGTCGCCCCGAGCGAGTCTCTAAGCGTCTCGCGCACCGTGCTGGAGTGATAGCCACTGCTGTCACGGTATTCGGAGGAGACGAACTCGTCCCCAGCATCAAATACGGTAACCGAGCTGTAGCCAGGCCCGGAGACCGTCTCGCGGTATCCGGTGATCTTGCCCGCGGCGTCGCGCAACGTCTCGCGGAGCGTGTCGACCCAAAAGATCGGCGGCGGCAGATCGACGGGTATTTGCGCATCCACCTGAACGTCGCTCGTTGCCGCCCAGGAGGCGAGCTTCCCCGTGGCGCCGCTGCCAGCCGCGTGTTCAGGCACTGCTCCGCTCAGGCTGAAAGGCATATTGATCGATCGAACATCACCATGGCTGTGAATTTAAACTCCGCGAATCCCGACAGCAAGACTATTCCCCGCGACCGTGACCTATCCGTCTGACAGCCTCACCAGTTTTGCCGATCTCGCGGCTCGCTACATCGAGGACCGCGATTTCGTCGTCGAGGTGCAGCGGCGGCCGTCAAGCGCAGCGGTGGTCGCCATTCACGGCGACCCGATCGAGCGCGGCGTGTCGCGCATCGCCCGGCAGATCGCCGGATCGGATCACAACCTCTACTTGCTGGAGGGCCGATTGCCCGCGCTCAACTACGAGCATCTGCACTTGGCCAGCAGTCGTTTCGACGACCCCCGCTGTCTCGAATTGATCGCCACCTGCGACCGTGTGGTCACCATTCACGGCTGCAACGGTCTGGAGGAGAACGTGCTGCTCGGCGGGCTCGATGAGGCGCTCAAGGCCCTTATCGCAGCGGCACTCGCCGAGGCTGGCGTGCCGTGTCAGACCGACGGGCATCGCTTCCCGGGGCGTCAGCCTGCCAACATCTGCAACCGCGGGATGACTGGACACGGCGTGCAGATTGAGCTCACCGACCCGGTGCGCGAGGGGCGGCTGGAGCCGCTGGTGATCGCGGCGGTGCGGGCGGCGTTGGCTGCTTGAGGACTACTGTCGCTCGCCCCGGATCTGGCCGACGCCGACCGTATATTCGAAGGCTACGCCCTGAAACTTGGTGCCGGTCTTGTCGAAGTAGATGCGGTACTGCGTGTAGCGTCCATCATTATTGTCTTGGTAGCGGATAGTCGCGGCGCAATTGATTTTGTCGAATGCGGTGACGGAAGCCGGAATCGAGAAATCGGCTGAGCGGGTCGACGGATCTTCGTCGCTGCACGAGCTCCGGCCAACAAGCGTCGCGGATGTTCCGCTGGCGGCGAACTTGAGCAGGCCCGCCCCATAGCACACCTGAGTGCGGTCATTGGTCTCATCGACCGTGCTGACCACGTAGTCGCCTGCCAGCTTGGTGAGGCTGCAAGCGGCGATTGCTGAGTCGTTCAGTGCGATGGCTAGAGCGGCGGCCAACAACCGGAGGGGGCGTGTTTTCATCGTGCTCACTGTTTGTACCCGCGCAGGGCAAAGGTCGACGTCGGGTCGTCGGCGTTTTCGCTGACTTGCATGCCGAGGAACGTATTGCCGCTGCCAGCGAATACGCCACGGGTTTTGCTGCCGCTCTCGGTCGATACAACTGTTGCGGTACAGCTCGAACGGTCAAACGTGTAAGTACCGGTAAGAGTTTGCGCCAAGCGAACGCTGTCCGAGACATTGCATTTCAAAGACAGCTCCCGGGTGGTGGCGCCAGACTGGCTGGAGGTGCCTTTGCCGTCGAAGGTGATGTAGCCAATCATCGTGCAACGCACATCACCCCCACGCGCCGTGTACTCACCCTCAAAGGCATAGGTGCCCTTGACCGTGCTTAGCGGACAGGACGGTGTGGCGAGCGCTGGGCTTGTCAGAGCAGCCAGAGCAGTCATCAGGAGGGTTCGCATCGTGCTTCCTTGTTTAATTCTCATTGGCCAGTCGTTTAAGCTGGTACAGCAAATCCAGTGCCTCACGCGGAGTTAGCGCATCGGGATCCAGCTTGGCCAGGGCCGCAGTCAAGGGCGCCGAATCTGCCACAAGAGTGGGTCCAGATGTTGTGTTCGCCAAGTCGACCGGCTCGGCAAACAGCCCCCCCTGCATGCTGTCGCCATGGCCCGCTGCCAGACCCTCGAGTGTCCGCAGACGCGACCGCGCCTCGCGCAGCACGCCCGCTGGTACGCCGGCCAGTTGCGCCACCTGGATGCCGTAACTTTGGCTCGCCGGTCCGGGCTTGACCTTGTGCAGAAACACCACGCGCCCGCCGTGTTCGGTGGCTTCTACATGCACATTGGCCAGCGTCGGGTGCTCGGTCGATAGCGCCGTCAGCTCGAAATAGTGCGTCGCAAACAGGGTCAGCGACCGGTTGTGTGCCAACAGCGCTCGGGCGATTGCCCAGGCCAGCGCCAGCCCGTCCCAGGTGGACGTGCCGCGGCCGATCTCGTCCATCAGCACCAGACTCTGCTCGGTGGCGTTGTGCAAAATGTTGGCGGCCTCGCTCATCTCCACCATGAACGTGCTGCGGCCGCTGGCGAGGTCGTCGCTGGCGCCGATGCGGGTGAAGATGCGGTCGATCGGGCCAAATTCGGCGTGACTCGCCGGCACCGCGCTGCCGACGTGGGCCATCAGCGTCGCCAGCGCCACTTGGCGCATCCAGGTCGACTTGCCGCCCATGTTCGGTCCGGTGATCAGCAGCAGCCGCCGGTGCTCGGAGAACTCGCAGTCGTTGGCGATGAAATGCTCGACGCTGGCTTCCACCACCGGGTGGCGGCTGTCGCGCAGCAGCAGTCCCGGCGATGCGCGAAACTGCGGTGCCACCCAGCCCAGCGCGTTGGCGCGTTCGGCCAGCGCCGCCGCCGCGTCCAGCCACGCCAGTGCCCGGGCCAGCGTCTGCAGACTGGCGATGTGCGGTTGCAGCGCCTCCAGCAGCGCCTCGTAAAGCTGCTTTTCGCGCATCAGCGCGCGCTCGCGCGCCGACAGGGCGCGGTCCTCGAACGCTTGCAGCTCCGGCGTCAGGTAGCGCTCACGTTTTTCAGCGTCTGCCGGCGGCGGTAATCGGCCGGCAGGTGGTCGGCGTGAGTCCGCCCGACCTCGATGTAAAAGCCGTGCACGCGGTTGTATTCGACCTTGAGCGTGGCAATGCCGGTGCGCTCGCGCTCGCGCGCCTCCAGCGCCAGCAAAAAACTGCCGCAGTCGCTATCCAGCGTGCGCAGCTCGTCCAACTCGGCGTCGGCGCCGCTGGCGATGACGCCGCCGTCCTTGAGGCTGACCGCCGGCTGTTCGGCCACCAGCCGCACCAGCTCCGCCAGCGCAAGCGGTGGCGCGACCAATTGGCCGATCACTGCCCTGACTGGCGAGTCGCTGGTGTCGTCAGGGGTTGCGTCGGCTTCCAGCAGACCCGGGCTGGTCGCGCCGGGCGCGTCGAGCCGCGCCAAGGCGGCCGTCACCTCGGGCAGGCCGAGCAGCGTGTCGCGCAGCGCCGACAGGTCGCGTGGCCGCGCACTCCTCAGCGCGACGCGGGCGGCGATCCGCTCGATGTCGCAGACGCCCGCCAGCGCCTCGCGCAGCGGCGCCGGACCCGCCCGCAGCGCCGCTACCAGCGCGTGCCGTTGCGCCAGCTTCGCCCCGGCGCGCAGCGGGTGGTGCAGGGCGTGGCGCAGCCAGCGGCTGCCGGCCGCGGTGCGGCAGGTGTCGAGTACGCTCAGCAGGGTGGGTTCGCGCTCGCCGGCCAGGGTCTCGGTCAGCTCGAGGTTGCGGCGGGTGGCGGCGTCCATGTGAATCGCCTGGTCCTCGGCCTCCACCAGCGGCGGGCACAGATGCCCGAGCGCCTGCCGTTGCGTGTGGCGGCAGTAATCGAGCAGTCCGGCACAGGCGGCTAGCGCGAGATCGAGCGCCTCACAGCCGAAAGCGCGCAGGTCGTGCACGCCGAACTGCTGGCACAGGCTACGACGACCGGCGTCGCTGTCCATCTGCCAAGGTGCCAAGTGCGTGACCGGCAGCTTCGCGCTGCCAAGCATTGCCTGCGCGGCACTGCCCTCGGTTAGCAACAGCTCGGCCGGTGCGACGCGCGCCAGTAGCGCCGGCAGTTGCGCCAGCGGCAGCTCGGCAAGCCGTAGCTCGCCGCTCGCCAGCGTCAGCCAAGCGGCACCGATGCGCTCGCCGGCACCGGCGAACACCGCCAGCAGCGGCGCGTCGCGGCGCTCGTCGAGCAGGCCAGCGTCGCTGAGCGTGCCCGGGGTGACGATGCGCACCACGGCGCGCTCCACCGGGCCCTTGCTGGTCGCCACGTCGCCGATCTGCTCGGCGATCGCCACCGCGTGGCCGGCCCGCACCAGTCGCGCCAGGTATTGCTCGGCGGCGTGGTAGGGCACGCCCGCCATCGGAATCGGCGCGCCGGCGGACTGTCCGCGCTGGGTTAGGGTGATGTCGAGCAGCCGTGCGGCGCGCTGCGCGTCGTCAAAGAACAGCTCGTAGAAGTCGCCCATCCGGTAGAACAAGAGCCGGTCCGGATGCTCGGCTTTGAGCGCCAAATACTGGCGCATCATCGGCGTGTGGTCGGGACTAGCCAACCCAAACTCTAGCGTTGGCAAACAGCCGTGCCCACGGGCTCTGCTCGCCCCAGGTGTCGGGCCGCCAGCTCATCTGCACGCTGCGGAACACCCGCTCTGGGTGCGGCATCAAAATCGTCGCGCGGCCGTCGTGGGTGGTCACCGCGGTGATGCCGCCCGGCGAGCCGTTCGGGTTGTCCGGGTAGGCCTCGGTCGGCTGGCCGTGGCCATCGACATAGCGCATCGCAACCCGCACGCCGTCGAGGTCGCGCGGGTCGGCAAACCAGGCGCGGCCCTCGCCGTGCGACACCACCACCGGCAGAGTGCTGCCAGCCATCCCGGCGAGCAGTATCGACGGGCTCTCCAGGATCTCCACCAGGCTCAGCCGCGCCTCGAACTGCTCGCTGCGGTTGCGCACAAAGCGCGGCCAGTGCGCCGCGCCCGGGATCAGCTCGGCCAGTCCGGCCATCATCTGGCAGCCGTTGCACACGCCCAGGCTGAAGGTGTCGGTGCGGCGGAAGAACGCCGCCAGCGTGTCGCGGGCGCGTTCGTTGAAGCGGATCGACTTGGCCCAGCCCTGACCGGCGCCCAGCACGTCGCCGTAGCTGAAGCCGCCGCAGGCCGCTAGCCCGCGGAAATCGCGCAGGTTGATGCGTCCGGCGATGATGTCGCTCATGTGCACGTCGATCGCCGCAAAGCCAGCGGCGTCAAACGCGGCCGCCATCTCGAGCTGGCCGTTGACGCCCTGCTCGCGCAAGATCGCCACCTTAGGACGGACCGCGCGGCCGATGTAGGGCGCGGCCGGTGTCGCGTGCGGGTCGAAGCTGAGTGTGGCCGACAGACCCGGCACATCGCCGAGCGCCCGCGCGTGCTCCTGGTCGGCGCAGTCGGGGTGATCGCGCAGGCGCTGCATCGCATGGCCGGTCTCGCGCCAGGCGGCGAGCAACTCGCTGCGCTCAAACGCCAACAGCGGCGTGCCCTTGTGCCGCAACAGCAGCCGCGACGACGCCTCCACCGTGCCGATCATGCTCACCGCCGCGCCAAGGCCGGCCAGCGAGAACGCCCGCAGCACCGCGTCGACATTGGACTCGGCCACCTGCAGCACCGCGCCCAGTTCCTCGTTGAACAGCCAGCCGGCGATGTCGTCGGCGTTGCAGTCGAGGGTGGCGCCCAGCCGCGCTGCAAACAGCATCTCGGCGACCGTAGCAATAAGCCCGCCGTCGGAGCGGTCGTGGTAGGCGAGGATGCGGCCTTCGCGCGCCAGTGCCCGCACCGCGTCAAAGAACGCCTTGAGCCGCGCCGGGCTCTTGCAGTCGGGCGGGTTGTCGCCGATGCGGCCGCGCGTCTGCGCGTAGATCGAGCCGCCGAGGCGGTGCTTGCCGCGCCCGAGGTCGACCAGCAGCAGGCGGCTGTCGCCCTGACGCAGCAGCGGCGTCAGCGTCGCCGAGGCATCGCCCACCGGCGCAAACGCCGACACGATCAGCGACAGCGGTGACGACACCACGTGTTCGGAACCCTCGGCGGCGGCATCGGCGCGCCAGCGGGTGGTCATCGACAATGAATCCTTGCCCACCGGGATTGCCACACCCAGCGCCGGGCAGAAGTCCAGCGCCACCGCCTTGACCGTGTCGAACAGCGCCGCGTCTTCGCCGGGCTGGCCGCAGGCGGCCATCCAGTTGGCCGACAACTTCACGTGCTGCAGCGATGGCACGTCGGCCGCCGCCAGATTGGTGATCGCTTCGCCGATCGCCATGCGCCCGCTCGCCGGGCCGTCGAGCACCGCGATCGGGCTGCGCTCGCCCATCGCAAACGCCTCGCCCTGCAGCGTGCGGAAGCCCAGCGTGGTCACCGCCACGTCGGCGACCGGCACCTGCCACGGACCCACCAGCTGATCGCGAGCGGTCTGGCCGCCCACCGTGCGGTCGCCGATGGTGATCAGCCAGGTCTTGTCGCCCACCGTCGGGTGGCGCAGCACGTCCAGCACGGCGGCTTTCAGCTCGCTGCCAGTCAGTGCCCGCGCCGGGTTGCGCAAACCGGCGTCCTTGTTGCCAAAGCTGTCACCCTGCGGCTGCACGCGCGTCACCTCGCGGCGCATCTTCGGCGGCTTGCCGAGCAGCACGTCGAGCGGCAGGTCCACCGGCCGGTTGCCGAACTGACTATCGTTCACCACCAGCTGCGTCTCGCTGGTGGCGGTGCCCACCACCGCAAACGGGCAGCGTTCGCGCTCGCAGATCAGGGTGAAGGCGGCCAGCTTGTCCGGGGCGATGGCCAGCACGTAGCGCTCCTGCGCCTCGTTGCACCACACCTCCATCGGGCTCATGCCCGGCTCCTCGTTGGGGATCTTGCGCAACTCGAAACGCGCGCCGCAGCCGGCCGAATGCGCCAGCTCCGGGAAGGCGTTGCTCAAGCCGCCTGCGCCGACATCATGAATGAGCAGAATCGGGTTGGACTCGCCCATCTGCCAGCAGCGGTCGATCACCTCTTGCGCGCGCCGCTGGATCTCGGGGTTGCCGCGCTGCACCGAGTCGAAGTCGAGGTCGGCGGCGTTGGCGCCGGTGGCCAGGGACGATGCCGCACCGCCGCCCAAGCCGATGCGCAGCGCTGGCCCGCCGAGCTGGATCAGCAGCGAGCCCGCCGGGAAGCCATGCTTCAGCACGTGCGGCTCGGCCACGTTGCCGATGCCGCCGGCGATCATGATCGGCTTGTGGTAACCCCGCACACGGCCATCCACGGTTTGTTCAAACGTGCGGAAATAGCCCGCCAGATTCGGCCGGCCGAATTCGTTGTTGAACGCCGCCGCGCCGATCGGCCCGTCGAGCATGATCTGCAGCGCCGAGACGATGCGGTCCGGCTTGCCGATCGCGTCGGCCTCCCACGGCAGATTCACGCCCGGCACCCGCAGGTGCGAGGTGCTGAAGCCGCACAGCCCGGCCTTGGGCTTGGCGCCGAGTCCGGTCGCGCCCTCGTCGCGAATCTCGCCGCCAGCGCCAGTCGCGGCCCCGGCAAACGGTGCGATGGCGGTCGGGTGATTGTGCGTCTCCACCTTCATCAGGGTGTGCACCGGCTCATCCGAGTAGCCGTATTCGCGGCCGCCGACGCTGTCGCGCGGGTACCAGCGCGGCACAGTGGCGCCGGCCATCACCGCCGCGTTGTCGGAGTACGCGCTCAGGGTGTGCTGCGGATTGGCGCGGTGCGTCTCGCGGATCATCGCGAACAGGCTCTGCGGCTGCGGCTCGCCGTCCACCACAAACTCGGCGTTAAAGATCTTGTGCCGGCAGTGCTCGGAGTTGGCCTGCGCGAACATCACCAGCTCGGCGTCGGTGGGGTCGCGGCCGAGGGTGGCGTAGGCGTCGGCCAGGTAGTCGATCTCGTCGTCGGCCAATGCCAGGCCAAGCTCGACATTGGCGCGCGCCAGCGCGGCGCGGGCGTCAGCGCCCAGCGGCACGGTCACCAGCGGTGCCGGTGCGTGGTGGCCAAACATCCGCTCGAGTTCGGATTCGAGCGCCACCGATTCGGTCATGCGGTCGTGCAGGGCAGCGGCAATGGCGTTGCGCTCGATCAGCATCAGCGGCCGGTTCAGCTCGATGGCGTAGACCACGCCGCGCTCGATCCGCCGCACCGCGTCCAGTCCGCAGTTGTGGGCGATGTCGGTGGCCTTCGACGACCACGGGCTGATGGTGCCGATGCGCGGCGTCACCAGAAACGCCGGTCCGCGCGGCAGGTGCTGCCGGCACCGCCGCGTCATCGAGCAGGCTGTTCAGGCGGGCGAGTTCGTCGTCGCTCAGCGGTCGCGCGGTGTCGACAAAGTAGCGATGCTCGGCGTCCAGCCCGCGAATGTCGGCCAGCAGGCCGCGCAGAGTATCAAACAACTTGGCCAGACGGAAATCGGAGAGGGCGCGGCGGCCGCGCAGGGTGAGGATGGGCACGGTGGGCGAGAGCGAGGTGGCAGGGGCGTCGGCGCCGCGGGGCGGCAAACCGTGATGATACGCCCCCGCGCCTTGCCGGCGGCCGCCCTAACGCTCAGGCGAAGTCGCCGTTCAGCAGGATCACGTTGCTAGCACTAAGCGCTGGTTTGGTTCCGATCACCGCGACCTTCACCGCTGCGGCACCGCCAGCGCCATCGGCGTCGTAGTACACGCTACCACTGGTGCTGTCGTACACGATTCGGGTGGCGGCCTTGGTGGCTGCGGCCAATTTGGCGCCAGATTCGAATTGTGCGGTGCTGAGCGCGTTGCCAGCCGTGCCGCTGAGCGCCTTGAACACCTTCAAGTCAAAGGCTAGCCGATCCCCTTCGCTCAGTTTGAAGTCGCTGATCGTGTCGAGGTTGCTGGTCGACGGCGTGCTGTCGAAGTAGAAGGTGTCGGCGCCACTGCCGCCAACGAGCTGGTCGAGGCCCAGCCCGCCGCCGAGGCTGTCATTGCCAGCGCCGCCGCTTACGGTGTCGTTGCCAGCGTAGCCATAGAGGTCGTCGCCTTCGTTGCTGCCGGTAATGCTGTCTGCCGCACGGAACAGTATCTCGACGTCGCGGCCCGCGACGGCCTTTCCCGCGCTGTCTGACAGGATGCCGTTGGCGTTGTAGTAGATCTCGGCCTTGCTGAGGTTGACGTTCAGGTTGGCGTTGCCATCCTTGGTCAGGCTCACCGAATCAATTCGGCGC
>RFMI01000113.1 GCA_009927815.1 Betaproteobacteria bacterium
AAGGGCAAGCTCGACCCGGTAATCGGCCGCGACGACGAGATCCGCCGCGTCATTCAGATCTTACAGCGGCGCAGCAAGAACAACCCGGTGCTGATTGGCGAGCCTGGTGTCGGCAAAACCGCCATCGTCGAAGGATTGGCGCAGCGCATCGTCAACGGCGAAGTGCCCGAATCGCTCAAAGACAAGCGTGTACTGGTGCTGGACATGGCAGCGCTGCTGGCCGGTGCCAAGTACCGCGGCGAATTTGAAGAGCGACTCAAAGCAGTGCTCAAAGACATCGCGAAGGATGAAGGTCAGACGATTGTTTTTATTGATGAACTTCATACGATGGTAGGTGCAGGAAAAGCGGATGGTGCGATGGACGCCGGCAACATGCTGAAACCGGCCCTCGCTCGCGGCGAGCTGCACTGCGTCGGCGCCACCACGCTGGACGAATACCGCAAGTACATCGAGAAGGACGCTGCGTTGGAGCGGCGCTTCCAGAAGGTGTTGGTCGGCGAGCCCTCTGTCGAGAGCACCATCGCCATCTTGCGTGGCTTGCAGGAGCGCTATGAGTTGCACCACGGCGTCGACATCACTGACCCGGCCATCATCGCCGCTGCCGAGCTGTCGCATCGTTACATCACCGACCGCTTCTTGCCGGACAAAGCCATCGACCTGATCGATGAGGCCGCCAGCCGTATCCGCATGGAAATCGACTCGAAGCCGGAAACGATGGACAAGCTCGACCGCCGCCTGATTCAGCTCAAGATCGAGCGCGAGGCGGTGCGCCGGGAAAAGGACGAGGGCTCTCGCAAACGTTTCACTCTCATCGAAGACGAGATCGCACGGCTCGAACGCGACTATGCCGATCTCGATGAGGTCTGGAAGGCCGAGAAAGCCGCGGTGCAGGGCAGCCAGCACATCAAAGAACAAATCGAGGCCCTGCGTCTGCAGATGGACGATCTCAAGCGAAAAGGCGACTGGCAGAAGCTGTCTGAAATCCAGTATGGCGAACTGCCCAAGCTCGAGGCCTCGCTTAAGGCGGCAGAAAGCGCGAGTGCAAACTCCACCGCCAAGCCACGCCTGCTCCGCACCCAAGTCGGCGCTGAGGAAATCGCCGAGGTGGTGAGTCGAGCGACGGGCATCCCGGTCAGCAAGATGATGCAGGGCGAGCGCGAAAAACTGCTGAAGATGGAAGAGCGGCTGCACGGCCGCGTGGTGGGTCAGGACGAGGCGGTGCGCTTGGTGGCCGACGCCATCCGCCGCTCGCGCGCCGGCCTGTCAGACCCCAATCGCCCCTATGGCAGCTTCTTATTCCTAGGTCCCACGGGTGTCGGCAAGACCGAACTCTCGAAAGCGCTGGCCGAGTTCTTGTTTGACAGCGAAGAGCAACTGGTGCGCATCGACATGAGCGAATTCATGGAGAAGCACAGCGTCTCGCGGCTGATCGGCGCGCCACCGGGCTACGTCGGCTACGAGGAAGGTGGCACCTTGACCGAGGCGGTGCGGCGCCGGCCGTACAGCGTCATCCTGCTCGACGAGGTCGAGAAGGCCCACCCGGACGTCTTCAATGTGCTCCTGCAAGTGCTCGATGACGGTCGTCTTACCGATGGGCAGGGCCGCACCGTGGATTTTCGCAACACTGTCGTGGTGATGACCAGCAACCTGGGTAGCCAGCAGATCCAGGCCATGGTCGGCGACGAGTATCAAGTGGTGAAGCTGGCGGTGATGGCCGAGGTCAAGATGCATTTCAGGCCGGAGTTCATCAACCGCATCGACGAGGTGGTGGTGTTCCACGCGCTGGACGAGGCCAATATCGCCCGCATCGCCGACATCCAGCTCGCGCGTCTGCGGCAACGGATGGCCGGCATGGACATCGGTTTGGTGGTCAGCGATGCGGCACTCGCCGAACTCGCGAAAGCGGGCTTCGACCCGGTGTTCGGGGCCCGACCGCTCAAGCGCGCCATCCAGAGCCAAATCGAGAATCCGCTGGCCAAGCGCATCCTCGACGGCAGTTTCGCAGCCAAGGACGTTGTGAGCGTCGACGTAAAAGCCGGCGTGTTCGTTTTCGCCAAAGCGGGGGCGCACTGAACAAGTGCTCGCACAGCCTGTCCGATTTGCAACACGGTCCGGAGGTCACACCATGCAACCGCTTCAGTACGGCCTTACCCGCCCCGCCACCGGTTCTGTGCTGTTGCTCTGCGCGGTCCTAACGGCCTGCGCGGCACCGGGACAACCGTCGCGCCTTGTCTCGCGTAGTGGCGAGGCGGTGGCTGCCGCCCAAACGACATTCCCCATGAGCCTTGACGACGTCCGTCGATGGCTGCGCGATGGCAAAACGGTAACCGAGACGCTGGCCGAGCTTGACCGCACCAGCACCGTGATTGACATCAAACCGTCCGAAGTTCCGGGGCTGGTCGCGTCCGGGGTGCCGCCGGAAGTGCTCGACTGGATGCACCAGCGGCAACTCGACGCCCAGTCCGACAGTTGCAACACGCGCATCGCGCAGCAACAGCAGCAACATCTGCAGGACTTGCTGCGCCAGCGTAACGAGTGCGAACTGCAGGCCTACCGTTACCCGGGCTGGGCGCCCTACCCGTATTTCTACGGCCCTTACCCGCGCCGACGCTTCTAGGCGAGTTTGCCGGCCACCCAGGCTGTAACGGCGGCCAGTGCAGCTGGCAAGTGCTCCGGCTGCGTACCGCCCGCCTGCGCCATGTCCGGACGACCGCCGCCCTTGCCCCCGATCTGACCAGCAACGAAGTTGACCAGCTCGCCAGCCTTGACCTTGCCCGTGAGGTCCGGCGTCACACCGGCGATGAGCGTGACCTTGCCCTCGCTCACGCTGGCCAGCACCACCGCCGCGCTCTTGAGCGTAGCGCGCAGCTTGTCGACTGCCTCGCGCAAGGCGTTGGCGTCGGCGCCCTCCAAAGTGGCGGCCAAGACTTTTGCGCCACTGACATCCACCGCTTGTCCGGCCAGCGCATCGCCGGCCCCTGCGGCCATCTTCGCCTTCAGCGCAGACAGCTCCTTCTCGAGCGCGCGGCTCTGCTCGATGACCTGCTCGATCCGTGCCGCGGCCTGCTCCGGCGCGACCTTGACCAGCGCAGCGATGCGCGCAAGCTCACGCTCGGCCGTCGCGACGAGCGCCAGCGCGCCCTCCCCGGTCGCCGCCTCGATGCGCCGCACGCCGGCCGCAACGCCCGACTCGGCATAAATCTTGAACAGACCGATGTCGCCGGTGCGCGACACGTGCGTGCCGCCGCACAGCTCCGGGATGAGCCGATGTCGAGCACGCGCACCTCGTCGCCGTACTTTTCGCCGAACAGCATCATGCGCCGGTCTTCTGCGCGTCCTCGATGCCCATCACCCGCGCCTCGGTCGCTGCATTAGCGAGGATCTCGGCATTCACCCGCCGCTCGATCTCGGCGATCTCGTCCGCCGTCACCGGCTGCGTGTGCGAGAAGTCGAAGCGAGTCTTGTCAGCATCCACCAGCGAGCCTTTCTGCTGCACGTGGGCTCCCAGCACCTGGCGCAGCGCTTTGTGCATCAGGTGGGTGGCGCTGTGGTTGCGCATGGTCGCGGTGCGGCTGGCGGCGTCGACGCGCGCCTTGACTGTGTCGCCGATGCGCAGCGCACCCGTCGCCACCACCCCATGGTGGCCAAACACCGCCGCCTGGATTTTCTGCGTGTCCTCAACCTCGAACAGCCCGTCTGGCCCGCGCAGCAGGCCGCGGTCGCCGACTTGCCCGCCCGATTCGGCATAGAACGGCGTTTCATCCAGCACCACCACGCCGACCTCGCCCTCGTGCAGGGCTTCGACAGCGGCACCGTCCCGATACAGCGCCACCACGCGGGCGTCGGTATCGAGCCGCTCGTAACCGTGGAACGTGGTCTGCGGGCCGCTGTAGTCGAGGTTGGCGCTCATCTTGAACTTGCCAGCTGCGCGCGCCTGCGCCTTCTGACGCGCCATGGCGGCCTCGAAGCCGGTCTCGTCGACGCTGACGCCGCGCTCGCGGCAGACGTCCGCCGTGAGGTCGAGCGGGAAGCCATAGGTGTCGTGCAGCTTGAAGGCGGTCTCGCCGTCAATGTCCCCCGCAGCGATGGCGTTTTCCAGAATGTCCATGCCGTTGGCGATGGTGGCGAAGAAGCGCTCCTCCTCCTGCCGCAGCACGTCTGAGACGCGCTGCGACTGCGCGGCGAGGTCGGGATAGGCGCCGCCCATCTCGGCGACCAGATCCGGCACCAGTTTGTGGAAGAAGGCGGC
>RFMI01000016.1 GCA_009927815.1 Betaproteobacteria bacterium
GGTCTCGCGCGCGGCGGCGGCGATCAGGCGCTGGAACAGGTCGATCTCGTAGTTGCTGTGGACGCCCTGCAGCACGGCGAGATGCGCTCCAGTCCCATGCCGGTGTCGACGCTGGGCCGCGGCAGCGGGTGCAGCATGCCCGCCTCGTCGCGGTTGTACTGCATGAACACGTTGTTCCAGATCTCGATGAAGCGGTCGCCGTCCTCGTCGGCGCTGCCGGGCGGCCCGCCGGGGATTGCGGGCCGTGGTCGTAGAAGATTTCGGTACACGGCCCGCAGGGGCCGGTGTCGCCCATCATCCAGAAGTTGTCGGAGGCGTAGCGCGCGCCCTTGTTGTCGCCGATGCGGATGATGCGGTCGGCGGGTACACCCACCACGTCCTTCCAGATGCCGTAGGCCTCGTCGTCCTCGGCGTAGACGGTGACCAGCAGGCGCTCCGGCGGCAACTTGAAGACGCCGGTCAGCAATTCCCAGGCGTAGGCGATGGCGTCGCGCTTGAAGTAATCGCCAAAGCTGAAGTTGCCCAGCATCTCGAAGAAGGTGTGGTGGCGGGCGGTGTAGCCGACGTTCTCGAGGTCGTTGTGCTTGCCGCCGGCACGCACACACTTCTGGCTGCTTGTGGCGCGGGTGTAGGGCCGCTTGTCAAAGCCGAGAAAAACGTCTTTGAACTGGTTCATCCCGGCGTTGGTGAACAGCAGCGTCGGGTCGCCGTGCGGCACCAACGCACTGGAGGCGACCACGGCGTGGCCCTTGCCAGCGAAGAAGTCGAGGAACTGTTGGCGGATCTGGCTGCTGTTCATGAAAAGACGCTAGGTCCACGTGGACCCGCAGACAACGCTTGGGGAGGCGGATGATACCGCGCCGAACGGAGCGAGCCCATCCGAAACTGTCTGCGGCCGGGGCAATTCAACGCAGTAGCGCGCGCTCCCATTCGTCAAGGTGATCAACCAAACGATATCCACGTATCACCCAGTCGCGCAGAGCGTCGCCCTCGCGCGCCCGGCGTTCGGGGTCTGCTGCCAGAGCCCGGATCGCCTCAATCCACGC
>RFMI01000082.1 GCA_009927815.1 Betaproteobacteria bacterium
GTGGCCCTGGGTGACGGCGCCAACGACCTCGAGACACTCTCCGCTGCCGGGCTCAGCATCGGCATCGAACCCAAGCCGCTGATTGCCGAGATCGTTGACGCGCAGCTCTGGCACACGCCGCTCGATGCCGTCTGGCATATCGCCGGCGGCAACTGACGCCAGGCAATTTCCCCACGCTATGATGACGCCATGAATCTGCCCTCACGCCCCGCCTGGCCCTGGTTGTTGCTGGCAGTGCTGGGTGCCATCAGTCTGGCGCAAATCGCTGTTTTCCGCGGCGAGACCGTCAACGCCTTCTGGCTGTTGGCGGCGGCGGTCTGCGTGCATCTGCTCGCCTACCGCTTCTACGCCGCCTGGATCGCCGCGCGGGTCTTGGTCATCGATCCGACCCGCGCCACGCCCGCCGAGCGCCTCGACGACGGCCGCGACTTCGTGCCAACCCACCGCTGGATCGCCTTCGGCCACCACTTCGCGGCCATCGCCGGGCCCGGTCCGCTGATTGGCCCGACGCTGGCCGCTCAGTTTGGCTACCTGCCGGGAACCCTGTGGATCCTCGCCGGTGGCGTGCTCGGCGGCGCCGTGCAGGACATGGTGACGCTGTTCCTATCAACCCGCCGCGATGGCCGCTCGCTTGGCCAGATGGCGCGCGACGAGCTCGGCCCGGTCGGCGGCGGCGCAGCACTGGTCGGCACCCTGCTGATCATGCTGATCCTGATCGCGGTGCTGGGTCTGGTGGTGGTCAATGCCATGAAGCACAGTCCTTGGGCCACCAGCACAGTCGCCGCGACGATCCCGATCGCACTGCTGGTGGGGCTCTATCTGCGTTATGTCCGCCCCGGGCGAGTGCTCGAAGGCACCGCATTGGGTCTGTTGCTTTTGGCATCCGCCGTCCTTGGCGGCGGCTGGGTGTCGACCCACGAAACGCTCGCGCCTGTGTTCGACCACGACCCGCTGCCGCTGGCTGGCGCGGTGATCGTCTATGGCTTCGCCGCGGCCGTCCTGCCTGTCTGGCTGCTGCTCGCGCCGCGCGACTATCTGTCGACCTTCGTCAAACTGGGCACTGTGTTCCTGCTGGCCATCAGCATCGCGCTCTTGCGTCCCGACATCCACATGCCCGCGGTGACGCAGTTTGTCGACGGCAGCGGGCCGATCTTTGGTGGAAAACTGTTCCCCTTCGTCTTCATCACCATCGCCTGCGGCGCGGTCAGCGGATTTCACTCGCTCATCGCCTCGGGCACCACGCCCAAACTGATTCGCAGCGAAGCCGATATCCGCCTGGTCGGCTATGGCTCGATGCTGCTGGAGTCGCTGGTCGCGATCATCGCCATGATCGCCGCCACTGCCCTCGAACCGGGCGTGTATTTCGCCATCAACAGTCCGGCCGGCGCAGTCGGCACCGACCTCAACGCGGCCGTTGCCACAATTTCCAGCTGGGGTTTTCCCGTGAGCGCTGAACAGATGCAGGCCCTGGCGCAGCAGATGGGGGAGAGCAGCTTGCTGTCGCGCACGGGCGGCGCGCCCAGTCTGGCCGTCGGGATGGCCTCGATCCTCAGCGCGACCTTTGGCGGTGGTTTGCTGGCGCTCTGGTACCACTTCGCCATCATGTTCGAGGCAGTCTTCATCCTCACCGCTCTGGATGCCGGCACTCGGGTGGGCCGCTTCATGCTGCAGGACCTGCTTGGCAACGTCGTGCCGGCGCTCGGCCGCACTGGCTGGTATCCGTCGGTGCTGCTCTGCAGCGCGCTCGTCGTCGCAGGTTGGGGCTATTTTCTCTACATCGGCGTCATTGACCCCAACGGCGGCGTCAACATCCTCTGGCCACTGTTCGGCATCTCCAACCAGATGCTGGCCTGCATCGCCTTGACCGTGGCCACCGGCATTTTGGTGCGCAGTGGACGCGGCCGCTTGGCACTGGTCACCGGGCTGCCACTGACCTGGCTTGCGACAGTCACCACTTGGGCTGCGGCCGAAAAGCTGTTCAGCGACGATCCACGGGTTGGTTTTTTGGCGGCTGCCGCCGACCTCGCTGCCAAACTGGCAGCGGGCACCTTGCCCGAGGCCAAGGCGGCGGTCGCGCCGCAACTGATCGCCAACCAGCAACTCGACGCGGTATTGACCACGCTGTTCGTCGTGGTGCTCTGGACCGTCATCGCCACCATGGTGTGGAGTGTGCGCCGACACCTCAGCGGCACGTGCACGCGACCGCTCAGTGAGGCGCCCTACCGTCGCAGCCGCAGCGCCGAACCGGCATGAGCGATGCCCTGCGCGCCCTGCTGGACAGCGTCCGCCAGCTCACTGGCGACGACGCTTACGAGCGCTACCTAAGCCGCCACCAGGCGCTCCACCCCGAGCGGCCTGCCCTCTCACCGGCCGCGTTCTACGCCGCCGAGGTCGAGCGACGTTACAGCGGCGTCACTCGCTGCTGCTGATGGCGGCACCCTACGTCGGCCGCTTCGCCCCCTCGCCTACCGGCCCGCTGCACGTCGGCTCACTGCTCGCCGCGCTGGCCAGCTGGCTGGACGCGCGCGCGGTCGGCGGCGCCTGGCACCTGCGCATCGAAGACCTCGACGCGCCACGCTGCGTCCCGGGCGCCGCCGAGTCCATTCTCGACACGCTGGCAGCCTTTGGACTGACGCACGACGGACCGGTGGTCTGGCAAAGCCAGCGTATCGCCGCCTACGAGGCGGCCTTGGCCGAGCTGGCGGACCACATCTACCCTTGCGCCTGCAGCCGCCGCGAGATCGCCGACTCGTCGCTGCAGGGCGTCGACGGGCCGGTCTACCCCGGCACTTGCCGCGAGGGCACCGGCGGCCGCCCGGCGCGAGCCTTGCGGGTGCGCGTGCACGACCGCGCGATCGGCTTCGACGACCGCCTGCAGGGCCGCATCGCGCAGACCCTGAGCCGCGACACTGGCGACTTCGTGGTGCGCCGGGCTGATGGCCAGTTCGCCTATCAACTGGCAGTGGTGGTTGACGACGACGCGTTGGGCGTGACCGACGTCGTCCGAGGTGCCGACCTGCTCGACAGCACGCCGCGGCAGATCCACCTTCAACAGTTGTTGAAGCTTCCGACGCCGCGCTACCTGCATCTACCCGTTCTGACCAACGCTGCCGGCGAAAAGCTCAGCAAACAGACCTTGGCCCCGGCCGTGATCGCCGACCAGGCACTACAGGTGCTCGACCGCCTGCTTGAGGTGCTCGGGCAGCAGCCGGTGGCGCCTGCCGCGCCGACGCAGCGGCTGACTCAGGCCGCCGAACAATGGGATCCGACGCGCATCCCGGCGCGACGCCAGCTATGCTGGAAGTCATGATGACGACTCGCCGCCA
>RFMI01000101.1 GCA_009927815.1 Betaproteobacteria bacterium
CCGACGCACCCGCTGGTGAGCGGCTGCAGAAATTCCTCGCCGAGCAGGGCGTGGGCTCGCGCCGGGACATGGAAGCGCGCATCGCCGCCGGCCAGGTGTCGGTGAATGGCGAGACCGCCATCCTGGGCCTGCGCGTGCGCCCCGGCGATGTCGTGCGCATCGGCGGTCGTGGCTACAAGGTGCCCGCTGTCGGGCGCTTGCCGCGGGTGCTGATCTACCACAAGCCGGAGGGCGAGATCTCGACGCACGAGGACGCCAAGGGGCGGCCGACCGTGTTCGAGCGGCTGCCGCGCATCCGTGGCGGCAAATGGGTGGCGATCGGCCGGCTCGACGTCAACAGTTGCGGCCTGATGATCCTCACCAGTTCGGGCGACCTTGCCAACCGGCTGATGCACCCGCGTTTCGAGGTCGAACGCGAGTATGCGGTGCGCACGCTCGGCGAACTCGACAGCCTGCGCGCGGGCCAATTACTGGCTGGCGTTGAGCTCGACGACGGTCCGGCCAAGTTCGACAGCTTGCTCGACGCCGGCGGCGAAGGCAGCAACCATTGGTACCGGGTGGTGATCCGCGAAGGTCGCAAGCGCGAGGTGCGGCGGCTGTTTGAGGCGGTCGGGCTGATGGTGAGCCGGCTGATGCGGGTGCGCTTTGGCCCGGTGGAGCTGCCCAATCACCTCAAGCGCGGCGCGCTGCACGAGCTCAGCGACGAGGAAGTCGCCAAGCTGCTGCACTGGGCCGACCTGCCGATCGAGGGCATCGTCAAGGCCACGGTCAAGCGGCCCGGCGCCACCCGCAAACCGCGTGCGGTGCTGACCCATCTGCCAAAAGCGCCCGTCACCAAGCCTGCCGGCGCCTCCCAGAGCGCGACAACCGCCAGAACCGCTCGGGGTGCTACAACTGAGCGGCCGCGCGCGCCGCGGAAAGTGCGCTCGCGCTGACCGCGAACACCACGCCATCGCCCGCCGAGGTCAGCGGCCAGCTCATTTCGAGTGCTGGCCACAGCGCCTCGACTGTCTCGCGACGCTCGCCGACCTCCACCAACAGCCAGCCGTCCGGCGTGAGGTGATCGACGGCGTCGCGCAGGATGCGGCGCACCACGTCCATGCCGTCCTCACCGGCGGCCAAGGCCAATTCCGGCTCGTGGCGGAACTCGTCGGGCAGCTCGCTCATGGCCAGCGCATCCACATAGGGTGGGTTGCAGAGGATGCGGTCGTAGCGACGCCCGGCCAGTGGCGCGAACAGATCACCATGCAGCAACTCGATGCGTGACTCGAGTCCGTAATCGGCAATGTTGAGGGTGGCCACCGCCAGCGCGTCGTCGCTGATGTCGGCGGCATCGACCGTGGCATTGAGGAACACGTGTGCAGCAACAATGGCCAGGCAGCCGGACCCGGTGCACAGGTCGAGGACCCGGTCCACCGAGTCTGGTTCAGCCAGCCACGGCGCCGGCTGCACCTCGTCGTCGCGCAACAGTTCGGCGATGAACGAGCGCGGGATCAGCACCCGGCGGTCGACCCGGAAACAGAAGTCGCCCAACCACGCTTCGCCCGTAATGTAGGCCGAGGGCACCCGCTGCTCGGTGCGCTGCTCGATCACCCAGGCGAGACCGCGGCATTCGTCGGAGGTCAGCGCTGCACCGAGAAACGCCTCGAGCCGCTCGCTCGGCAGTGCCAAGGTGTGGCAAATCAGGTAGACCGCCTCATCGAATGGATCGAGGAAACCCTGTCCGTGCGCCAGATCGGCGTGACCGAACTGGCTCATGGCGTAGCGCAGCCAGTCACGAAGGGTGACCAACTCGGGCGGGGCAATCTGGGAGTTGTGCATGGTGACTGCATGCTGACACGCTAAGATGCAGTTCGCAATCGGCTGCCTGCTGGATGCACCCGCCCTGTGCTGCTGCACACTCGCACTCACCCCACCTGCCCGCACCGATGCCCGTTCTCCAACTCACCAATGCCCATCTCGCCTATGGCGACGTCGCCCTGCTCGACGGCGCCGAACTGGTTCTCGAAGCCGGCGAAAAAGTCGCGCTGATCGGCCGCAACGGCGAGGGCAAATCGAGCCTGATGAAGGCGCTGGCGGGTTTGCAGGCGCTCGACGACGGCGAAGTCTGGCGTCAGGCCGGCAGCCGCTTCGCCTACGTCGCGCAAGAGCCGGACTTCGCTCGCGCCGGCAGCGTGTTCGACACCGTGGCTGCTGGGCTGGGCGCCGGGGCCGCCGCCCTGCAGGCCTACCACCACTGCGCGCTGGCAGTGGCCAGCGGCGATGCAGAGCGCCTCGACGAACTGGCGCAACTGCAACAAGCGCTCGAAGACCACGGCGGCTGGAGCGTGCACCACCGGGTCGAAGCGGTGCTCGAACGGCTGCACCTGGACGGCGAGGCGGATGTCGCCGCGCTATCTGGGGGCGGTATCAAGCGCGTCGCGCTGGCGCGGGCGCTGGTCGGTGAGCCGGATCTGCTGCTGCTCGACGAGCCGACCAACCACCTCGACATCGACGGCATCCTCTGGCTGGAGGGCTTGATCCGCGACTTCGCCGGCACCGTGGTGGTGATCACCCACGACCGCGCCTTCCTCGACGCCATCGCCAGCCGCGTCCTCGAACTCGACCGTGGCCGGTTGATGAGCTTTCCCGGCAACTTCGCCGAATACCTGGTGCGCAAGGCCGGCTGGCTGGAGAACGAAGCCAAACAGGCCGCAGAGTTCGACAAGTTCCTCGCGCAGGAGGAAGCCTGGATCCGTAAAGGCGTCGAGGCGCGGCGCACGCGCAGCGCCGGCCGGGTCAAGCGTTTGGAGAACCTGAGGGTCGCTCGGGCGCAGCGCCGCGAGCGCTTGGGGCAGGTCCGCATGGGCGTGGACGAGGGCGAGCAAAGCGGTCGCCTGATTGCCGAACTGGAGCACGTCACACTCACCTACCGCAGCGACGATGGCCGCGACAAGACCGTGATCCGCGACTTCTCGGCGCGGCTGATGCGTGGCGACCGCATCGGCATCATCGGCGCCAACGGCGCTGGCAAGACCAGCCTGCTGCGCCTGATCCTGGGTCTGACTGAACCGACCAGCGGCCGCATCCGCCGCGGCACCAAACAGGAGGTCGCTTACTTCGACCAGTTCCGCGCCGCGCTCAACCCCGAGGCGCAACTCACCGACGTCATCAGTCCCGGCTCGGAATTCGTCGAGGTCGGCGGGACGCGCAAACATGTGATCGGTTATCTCGGGGACTTCCTGTTCAGCCCGCAACGCGCACGATCGCCGGTCAAGAGCCTGTCCGGCGGCGAGCGCAACCGCCTGCTGCTGGCGCGCTTGTTCGCCCGCCCCGCCAATATTCTGGTGCTCGACGAGCCGACCAACGACCTCGACATCGAGACCTTGGAGCTGTTGGAGAGCCTGCTCGCCGACTACCAGGGGACGCTGTTTCTGGTCAGCCACGACCGAGCTTTCCTCGACAATGTGGTGACGCAGGTGATCGCTGCGGATGGCGATGGCGTGTGGAAAGAGTACGTCGGCGGCTACGCGGAGTGGGTTCAGCAGCGGCCGTCGGCCAAGCCAGTCGGCGCCACGCCAACAGCACCCGCCGCCAGCCGCAATGCCGCGACTGGCATCACGCCCAAAGCAACGACTCGACCGGTCAAACTCAGCTACAAAGAGCAGCGCGAACTCGATCAGTTACCAGCCCGCATCGCCGCGCTGGAAACCGAACAGGCGGCACTGGAATCGACGCTCGCCGACCCGGCCACCTACCAGTCTGGCACCGCCGACGTGGCGGCATTGAGCGCGCGCCGCGAAGCGATCGAAACCGAGTTGCTTGACCTGCTCGAGCGCTGGGAGACCCTGGAGCAGCACCCCAGATAGGAATGAGTCGCATTTGTATTGACTCGCGACCACCCGTGAACAATAATGATTCTCATCCTTATTGCGAGATGAGAGTCACCCATGCTGTTAAGCCGCGCGCCCAGCGCAACGAACATCTGTGTTGTTTTTCAGACAGCCCTCGCGGCAGCAATGCTGAGCGCTGCCCCAGCTGGAACCGCCGCACCGGCTTTGCAAACCGAGGTCACCGGCGACACACCCGCGCGTCACGCGGCACCCCGGGTTGATGTGATCGGCGTCGAGGAGAACCTGCCGCTGCTGGGCGGCAGTGCCAATACGGTCACGTCGACCGAGATGCGCGACTCAAAAGTGTTCACCACTGCCGAAGCGCTGCGCAAAGTGCCTGGCGTGAATGTCCGCGACGAGGAGGGCTTTGGCTTGCGGCCGAACATCGGCATCCGCGGCCTCAACCCGACGCGTTCGACCAAGGTCACGCTGCTCGAAGACGGCATCCCGGTCACTTATTCGCCCTACGGCGACAACGCCAGCTACTACCACCCGGCCATCGACCGTTTCGACCGCATCGAGGTGCTGAAGGGCGCCAATGCCTTGCAGTTCGGCCCGCAAACCATCGGCGGCGTCATCAACTACATCACGCCCGACCCGCCGCAGCGCTTGGGCGGCTACGTCCAGGGCACGGTCGGCAACCGCGACTATTTCAACGGCAAGGTGAATGTCGGCGGCAACGGTTTTTTGCTCGACTACACGCGTAAGCAGGGCGACGGCGCGCGGCAGAACATGCACCACGAGATCGACGACCTCAACCTCAAGTGGGTCGGACAGATCAGCGAGCGTCAAGCCATCACGCTCCGCGGCAACTACTACCAGGAAGACTCGCAACTCACCTACTCGGGCCTGACCCAGACCGAGTTCCGCCGCCTCGGCGCGCGCTACAACCCGTTCCGCAACGACAGCTTCCAGGCCGAACGCTACGGCGCGTCGGCCACACACGACATCGAGTTCGCCGGCGGTGCGGTGCTGACGACCAATCTCTACTTTGCCTACTTCACCCGAGATTGGATCCGGCAGTCGAGCAACAGCACCGATGGCCAGCACGCAGGATGCAATGCCAATGTCGCGATAGACGGCGTTACCGCGACCTTCACTGCCCATCGTTTGGCTGGCCGCGCCGTCGACCCATCAAGCCAATTCAACTGCTCACAGGGTCGACTGCGCGACTACAACACGTATGGCGTGGAGCCCCGTCTGGTCGTCCCCAACCGTCTAGGCGAGTTCCAGATGGGTATCAAAGCGCACTTCGAAGCACAAGACCGAGTTCAACTGAACGCCAATGCGCCAACTTTTGGCGCCGCCTCGACCCTGACACGGGTCGAGGACAATCTGCGCAAGGTCGACGCGTATTCAGGGTTCATCGCGCAACGCTTTGACTTTGGCAGCGTCGCCATCACCCCTATCGTGCGCCATGAGGCAATCCGCTCCGAGCGCACAAACCGCCTCACTGGCGGGGCCAGTACGGCAGCCCGCGTCACCGAGACCAGCCCCGGCCTCGGCGCAACCTGGAACCCGACCCGCGATTGGACCGTCTTCACCAGCCTCTATCAGGGTTTTGCGCCCCCGCGCGTGGAAGACGTCATCAACGGAGCAGGGACGGTGGTCGACGTCGCGCCCGAGCGCTCGACCAACTTCGAACTCGGCCTGCGCGGCAAGCCGCTGGCCGGCACCTCCCTGCAAGCCGCGTATTTTCGCAACGACTTCAGCAACCTGATCTCGGTCGGCAGCATCGCCGGCGGCGCCACCCCACTGTCGCAGGGGCAGGCGCTGTTCGAGGGCTTCGAACTGTCGGGACGGAGCGAACTCGGTGGCGGTGTCTGGACCCGCCTGGCCTGGACCTGGGTGCC
>RFMI01000012.1 GCA_009927815.1 Betaproteobacteria bacterium
CGGCAAGATTGGCTCGTCCAACTTTGTGATCAAAAGCAACGGCAAGGCGTCCAGCAGCAAGAGCTACCTGATCTACACCGGCAAGCAACTGCTCTACGACGCTGACGGCACCGGCAAGGCGTTTTGCGCCGTTGGTGGTGGCGCAGCTGCAGGTGGTGGGCAAGCTCAAATACACCGACTTTCTGGTGGTGGATCAGGCGTCCCAGCTGTAGCCGTCGCGGTAGTCCTGCACAAAGCTGCGCTGCGCGTAGTGGATGCCGGCAAAGCGCGCGTATTCGTCGAGCGTGCGCTGCGTCCCGAGCTTGTAGACGCCGAGATCACGCCGGCCGTCGACCAGATCCACCAGCCGAGCGGCCGCCAGTGCCGTGAGTTCGTGTTGCTTGAAGTCGCGGAGAGCCTCCCATTCCGGATGCCAGTGGTGGGCGCGGTGCGGCTGGTTGGGCTGCTTGTAGAGGTGGTAGATAGGAATATGCGGCGGGTGCCAGATGTCCCAGCCGCGGGTCCAAGCACGCAGCGCCAGACTCTGCTCCTCGCCGTGGAAATACAGGTAGGGGTCGTAGGGCACCTGCTGCACAAAATCGCCGGACGTAAACAAAAACCCGCCCGCCACGTGGCAGCCGGGCAGCGGCTCGCGCACAAACACGTGCTCGGTGCGAAACACCAAGGTGACATTGTCGGGGCGTAGCTCGCCCTCGGGCGCGGGCCGCATCACCAGCGTAGTTTGGTCGGACGGCGGCAGCGGGACCACCGCCTTGTTGCCTTCGATCTCGAAGCCCCACGGGTAGACGGTGACGATCGGCTTGGCACTGCGCTCCCGCAGTTGCGCGTATTGCGTCAGCAGCTGCTGGTCCCAGTTGGGCTCGAACAGCATGTGCGAGTCGATTGCAGCAGGTAGTCCTCGTCGCGGTACAGCGAAAACACCGCCGACCGCGCCCAGCACACGCCGCGACTCTGCACCGGATGCACGTTGATATAGCGCAGCCCAGCCTTGTGGCGCCGAACAACCGCTTGGAGCTCGGACTGGCGGCTGTCGGCGTCTTGCTCGAATACCCCAAATACCAGTTGTTTAGGGTGAGCGGCCTTGGCGCAGGCGTCTCGCACGGTGTGCACCAGCCAAGGGTCGCAAAAGGCGGCGATGGAGACGAAGATCATGTGGATATTCTAACCGCCGGCTCCGCTACTTCCGTCTGAGACTCCTACCAACAGCGACCGTTTCGCCGGGGCCTTCCAGGGCGTTGATGCGCAGGAGCAAGTTCAGTGAGAGTCAGATCGTTCAGACCCTGAAGCAGGTGGAAGGCGGCCGGCAGGTCATTACATGGGTTTGCGGGAGAGTTTGAAAATTTTAGCATCACGCCACAATCGTAGCAGTCCGCTTCAAGGAGACCATTATGGGTATGCCTGTACGCATCGATGACCAGCTCTACGAGCAGGCCAAAGCACACGCACTGGCTGAGCGCCGCAGTATTGCCGGGCAGGTCGAGTTTTGGGCAATGGTCGGTAAAGCCGCGCTTGATAATCCTGATCTGCCCATCGAGTTCGTGCGGGACCTGCTCGTGGCCAGAGCAGAGGGGCCTACGCTGGCGACCAAGTTTGTACCGCAGGGTCGGGGTTGAATGTCTGCCAAGTCAGTTCAGGTTCTTCAGAGTGCGACCTTTGCTCGCACCTACAAAAAGCTGCAAAAAAACCAGAAGCCGGATGTAGACGCAGCCGTCGAGGTGATCATTAACACTCCCGAGGTCGGCGAGCCCAAACGGGGTGATCTGGCTGGTGTCTATGTCTATAAGTTCAAAAGCAATAGCCAGCTGATGCTACTGGCCTACGAATACGACCCTGCAACACGGATGCTGCTCTTGCTGGGCAGCCACGAGGATTTTTATCGCGAACTCAAACGCTGATCGATGCCAAATCAGCATATGTAATGACCCAGCGGAATCTGCACAGGTCAGGCCGCTAAAGCATGCGCTTCGGCGGGTGTCTTCATGCCGAGCGCCTGATGCGGTCGGCGCTCAATCTTGAGGCGTGTTGCTGGGTCTCGAAGCGATGACGTGTGAAGTACTGGCAGGCTTCAACGCTACGCAG
>RFMI01000096.1 GCA_009927815.1 Betaproteobacteria bacterium
GAAGTGACGCACCGACTCGGCGGATTCGACACGCCGTGGGGGGTGGTGACCTTCCCGAAGTCGATGGGGTCGCTGGATCAGCCTTAACGAGTTGCGCCGCTAGCAAAAAAAGACCCCCGCCGTAGCGGGGGTCTTTGCTTCCAGACTTGGCGTCCGGGAGGCTGGCTTACATGCCCATGCCGCCCATATCACCCATGTCCGGCATGGCCGGCTTGTCGTCTTTCGGCAGCTCGGCAACCATGCAGTCGGTGGTCAGCATCAACCAGCGACCGAGGCGGCGTTTTGCAGAGCGGTGCGCGTGACCTTGGTCGGGTCCAGCACGCCCATGTCGACCATGTCGCCGTACTCGCCGGTGCCGGCGTTGTAGCCGAAGTTGCCCTTGCCTTCCAGCACCTTGTTAATGACGACCGACGGCTCGTCACCGGCGTTGGCGACGATCTGGCGCAGCGGCGACTCGATCGCCTTGATGACGATCTTGACGCCAGCGTCTTGGTCGACGTTGATGCCCTTGACTTCCTTCATCGACGAGCGGGCGCGCAGCAGGGCCACGCCACCGCCAGCGACGATGCCTTCTTCCACGGCAGCACGGGTGGCGTGCAGAGCGTCTTCGACGCGGGCCTTCTTTTCCTTCATTTCGACTTCGGTGGCAGCGCCGACCTTGATCACTGCAACACCGCCGGCCAGCTTGGCCTTGCGCTCTTGCAGCTTTTCCTTGTCGTAGTCCGAGGTCGACTCTTCGATCTGCTTGTTGATCTGGGTGACGCGACCCTTGATCGCATCGGCCGAACCCACGCCGTCGATGATGGTGGTCTCTTCCTTGCCAACTTCGATGCGCTTGGCCTGACCCAGATCCTGCAGGGTCACTTTCTCGAGCGACAGGCCGACTTCCTCGGCGATCACGGTGCCGCCGGTGAGGATGGCGATGTCTTCGAGCATGGCCTTGCGGCGGTCGCCGAAGCCCGGTGCCTTGACGGCGACGGTCTTGAGGATGCCGCGGATGTTGTTGACCACCAGGGTTGCCAGAGCCTCGCCTTCGACGTCTTCGGCGATGATCAGCAGCGGACGGCCAGCCTTGGCGACTTGCTCGAGCACCGGCAGCAGGTCACGGATGTTGCTGACCTTCTTGTCGTGCAGCAGCACGAACGGGTTGTCCAGCACCGCCATTTGCTTGTCGGCGTTGTTGATGAAGTAGGCGACAGGTAGCCGCGGTCGAACTGCATACCTTCGACGACGTCCAGTTCGTTTTGCAGGCCCGAGCCGTCTTCAACGGTGATCACGCCTTCCTTGCCGACCTTGTCCATGGCGTCAGCGATGATTTGGCCGATGGCCTCGTCCGAGTTGGCCGAGATCGAACCGACCTGGGCGATCTCCTTGCTGGTGGTGCAGGGCTTGCTGAAGGTCTTGAGCTCGGCGGTCAGGGCTTCCACAGCCTTGTCGATGCCGCGCTTCAGATCCATCGGGTTCATGCCTGCGGCCACGTACTTCATGCCTTCCTGCACGATGGCTTGGGCCAGCACGGTGGCGGTGGTGGTGCCGTCACCGGCGACGTCCGAGGTCTTGGAAGCGACTTCCTTGACCATCTGCGCGCCCATGTTCTCGAACTTGTCCTTCAGTTCGATTTCTTTTGCGACCGAGACACCGTCCTTGGTGATGGTCGGGGCGCCGAACGAGCGCTCGAGCACGACGTTGCGGCCTTTCGGGCCGAGGGTCACCTTGACCGCGTCGGCGAGGATGTTGACGCCACGCACCATGCGTTCACGGGCGGCGTCGTGGAACTTGACTTCTTTTGCAGCCATGTTGATTGCTCCTAAAGGGTTGCTTCACCCGCTGCCCTTGGGCGCGGGTCTAAGGGTTCGCTATTGACGGTTGATGCGGTCGGGCGCTCAGGCCTCAACCACGCCGACGATGTCCTCTTCGCGCATCACCAGCAGCTCTTCGCCGTCGATCTTGACTTCGGTGCCGCTGTACTTGCCGAACAGCACTTCGTCGCCAACCTTGACTGCCAGCGGACGCACATTGCCGTTTTCGAGGATCTTGCCGTTGCCGGCGTAGATGATCTTGCCGCGCACCGGCTTTTCGGTGGCGCTATCAGGGATAACGATGCCGCCAGCCGACTTGCGCTCTTCTTCCAAGCGCTTGACGATGACGCGATCGTGCAAAGGACGGATCTTCATGGTCTTTTTCTCCGTGTTGATTAGATGGTTGACTCGGGATTCGGGTCACTGGCGCGAGTTGTTAGCACTCACCGCCGGCGAGTGCTAATAGTAAGGGCGAGTGTGTGACATTTCAAGGGCAGCCGTGCTGCCCCTTACTCGATGATCAGCGCAGCGACCACGCGCCGCTGTTCGCCGGCGAGGATGTTGTAGGTGCGGCAGGCTGCCGCGGTGTCCATGAAGTCGACGCCAATTTGCGCGGCAGTCAGCCCGGCGTAGAGCCGTGGATGCGCGAAGCGTTGGCGCACGCCGGTGCCAACCAGCACCACGTCCGGTTGCAGCGCCAGCAGCGGCTCGAAATCCGCTTCGGTCAGTGCGGCGAAACTGGCGATCGACCACGCCACCGGCGGCTCGCTAGTCTGTACTAGCAGCGCGCCACCGTATTCGACGCCATTGATGGCGACGGCTGCCGGCGCCTCGGCATCGGCGTCACGGATGGCGGTGACGAGAAACAGGCCAGGGGCGCGGTCAAGGTGTAGCTTCATGACTCGGGTGCGTTTTCATGGTTCGTGTGCAGTGTCGTGGTGCGGGGCAAGCGGTTAGGTCGCCAAGCCTAGCACCGGCCGTCGCTTTCGGCGCTTTGGGCTAGAATCGAGGGCTACCTAAACCGCCCGCGGCTGGTCCGCGCAAGGCCCATGAACGCTCCGATCGCCAAGACCCTGCAACACCAAGGCCTGGTTCTCAAGTCGGCCAAACTGGCCAATGTCTGCTACGACATCCGTGGCCCGGTGCTGGCGCGCGCCCGCGAGATGGAAGAAGAAGGCCATCGCGTCATCAAGCTCAACATCGGCAATCTGGCGCCATTCGGCTTCGATGCGCCCGAGGAGATCGTCCAGGACGTCATCCACAACCTGCCCGAGGCGGCCGGTTACTCCGACAGCAAGGGCCTATTTGCGGCGCGCAAGGCGGTCCAGCAATACGCGCAGGAAAAGGGCGTTGCTGGTGTCACCATCGACGACGTCTTCATTGGCAACGGCGCGTCCGAGCTGATCGTAATGGCGATGCAGGGCCTGCTCAACACGGGTGACGAGGTTCTGGTGCCGGCGCCAGACTATCCGTTGTGGACGGCCGCAGTGACGCTCGGCGGCGGCACTGCCCGGCACTACCTGTGCGACGAGGGTGCTGGCTGGATGCCCGACATGGCCGACATTCGCGCCAAGATCACGCCCAACACCCGGGCGCTGGTGTTGATCAACCCGAACAACCCGACTGGTGCGGTCTACCCGGAGCCGGTGCTGCGCGAGCTGGTCGAAATCGCGCGCGAGCATCGCTTGGTCGTGTTCGCCGACGAGATCTACGACAAGACGCTGTACGACGGCGCGCGCCACACCAGCATCGCGTCGCTGGCCGACGACGTGCTGTTCGTCACCCTCAACGGCTTGAGCAAGAACTACCGGGCCTGCGGTTATCGCGCCGGTTGGATGGTCGTCTCCGGTGCCAAGCGCGCTGCCCGCGATTACATGGACGGCCTGGGCATCCTCGCCAGCATGCGCCTGTGTTCCAACGTGCCGGCACAGTTTGCTATCCAGACCGCCTTGGGCGGCTATCAGACCATCCGCGACCTGGTGTCGCCAGGCGGCCGGCTGTGCCGCCAGCGCGACCTTGCTTACGAGCTGCTGACCGCCATCCCTGGCGTCAGCTGCGTTAAGCCGCAGGGTGCGATGTACCTGTTTCCGCGGCTCGACCCCAAGGTCTACCCGATCGCCGACGACCAACGCTTCATTCTTGACCTGCTCGAAGCCGAACGCGTGTTGCTGGTACAAGGCACCGGCTTCAACTGGCCGACGCCGGACCACTTCCGCATCGTCTTTTTGCCGCACGAAGACGACCTGCGCGAGGCGCTGGCCCGCATCGGCCGCCACTTCGAACGCTACCGCCGTCAACACGGCACCGCCTGAACCTTTCTGAAAGCCCCCCAGCTATGAATCCCATCCACGTCGGCCTGCTCGGCACCGGTACTGTTGGCGGCGGCACGTTTGCCGTGCTCGCCCGCAACGCCAGCGAGATCGCCCGCCGCGCCGGTCGCCCCATCGTCATCACGGCAGTCGCCGACAAGAACCTCGAGCGCGCCCGCGAAGTGGTCGGCAAGATGCCCGACGTGCGGATCACAGACGACGCCATGAGCATCGTCGATGATCCCGCCATCGACATCGTCGTCGAGTTGATCGGCGGCTATGGCTTCGCCAAGGACGCGGTGCTCAAGGCCATCGCCAACGGCAAGCACGTCGTCACTGCCAACAAGGCGCTGTTGGCAGTGCACGGCAACGAGATTTTCGCTGCGGCCCAGCAGCAGGGCGTGATTGTTGCCTTCGAGGCGGCGGTGGCCGGCGGCATCCCCATCATCAAGGCGGTGCGCGAGGGCCTCACCGCCAACCGCATCGAGTGGATCGCCGGCATCATCAACGGCACCACCAACTACATCCTCTCGACCATGCGCGACAGCGGCCGACCGTTCGCCGATGTGCTGGCCGACGCGCAGGCGCTTGGCTATGCCGAGGCCGACCCGACCTGGGACATCGAGGGCGTCGATGCGGCGCACAAGATCACTTTGCTGTCGGCGATCGCTTTTGGCACCCCGGTGCAGTTCGAGCAGGCGCACATCGAGGGCATCAGCCAACTCGCCGCCGAGGACATCCGCTACGCCGAGGAGTTGGGCTACCGCATCAAGCTGCTCGGCATCACCAAGCGCGTGGCTGGCGGCATCGAGCTGCGCGTCCACCCAGCGCTGGTACCAGCCAAGCGGCTCATCGCCAACGTCGAGGGCGTGATGAACGCGGTGCTGGTCAAGGGTGACGCCGTCGGCGCCACGCTGTATTACGGCCGCGGCGCTGGCGCCGAACCCACCGGCAGCGCGGTGATCGCCGACTTGGTGGACGTGACGCGCCTGCACACCGCTGACCCCGAGCACCGCGTGCCGCACTTGGCCTTCCGCGCCGATCAGCTCGAGAACACGCCGATCGTCCCGATGGCCGAGGTCGAGAGCGCCTACTACCTGCGCCTGCGCGTGCAGGACAAGCCGGGTGTTCTGGCCGATGTCGCGCGCATCCTTGCCGACAACGCCATCTCGATTGACGCGATGGTGCAAAAGGAGCCGGCGGAGGGCGAAGGCGAGGCCGACATCATCCTGCTGACCCACCTCACCCGTGAGAAGAACTCCGATGCGGCTATTGCCCGCATCGAGGGGCTGGCAACCACGGTCGGCAAGGTCACCCGGCTGCGGCTGGAGAGTCTGGCGAGCTAGGGCGTATGCTTGGAGTCCAACGAGATGGAATCGGGGAGTCGGGGATGAGCGAGCGTGGCGTTGCCAAGCGTCGGGTCCTGCAGGTGGCGGGAGTGCTGTTGATCAGCGTGCCGCTGGCCGCCGCCGCCGCTCCGGTGGCCGTCACCTGCGTCTCGGAGACCAACGAGTCGTGGATCATCGAGTTCGAACAGGGCAAGACTGATGCGGCCGGGCGCATCAATATGGGGTCGGCGTGGCAACCGGCCAACATCAGCGACCGCGGTGTGTTGTTTCGCACCAAGTTGGGCGACGACACCCTGCTCTACGACATCAACCGCACCACTGGCATCATGCGGGTGCTCAAGCTTAATCAGAACGACCCCAACAAGTTTGCCGTGGCGGCCACCGCCAAGTGCGAGCTGACCCACCGCAAGTTCTAAGGCCTACTCAGCGCTACTTGCTGGACAGCTGCCAAGTGCCGTTCCAATGGGGCGGAGGCTCCCGCAGTAGGGCCCAGCAGCGCGCCAGCAGCGTCTTGGTCGGACCATCGTCGGAAGCGATGCCGAGGCACGTGGCGAAGTGCGTTTGCGCGCTGCGCCAGTCACCCGCCCGATAACGTTCCAAGCCGGCAGCGTAGGCATCCACCAGCCCGTCGGGCAAAGGCGAGGGCGAGCCGGCGGCGCCGAGCAATTCGAACACCGCCACCGGCTCGGTTTGCCGACCACCGACAGCGAATCCACCTCGCGCACCCGGATGGCGTCGCCAGCCATGCGTCGTGTCGTTTCGTCGATGAGCACGCGGGTGCCGTAGATCTTGTTGGCGCCTTCCAGCCGTGAGCCGAGATTCACGGTGTCGCCCATCACCGTGAAACTGCGTGAGCTGCGCGAGCCGATGCTGCCGACGATTGCGTCGCCGCTGGCCAGGCCGACCCGCATGCCGACGTCAGGCACACCTTTGCGCAGCCCAACCAGGTCGGGGACACGGGCGCGAAACGCGTCCAGTGCCTCCAGTTGCGCCACCGTCGCCAGGCAGGCGTCGGCCGCTTGACTCTGCGTCGGCGAGAACGGCGGTGACCAAAACGCCATGATCGAGTCGCCGATGTACTTGTCGATCACGCCGTTGTGCGCGCGTATCGGCTCCGACATCAGTGCGAAATATTCGTTGATAAAGCCCACCAAGCCTGCGGGACTGAGCAGTTCGGCCAGCGCAGTGAAGGCGACCAGATCGGAGAAGTACACCGTGACGACTTGCTTCTCGCCGCTCAGCGCCTGGTCTGGTCGGCCGCTGATCAGGTTCTCGACGATGCGCGGGTCGACATATTGGCCGAAGGTCTGCTTGATCCGCTGTTTGTGGCGATACAGCGACATGTGCGTGCCGATGCGTGCCATGGCGATGGCCGGACTCACCGGCTTGGTGATGTAGTCGACTGCGCCCATCGCGAGGCCCAGGGCCTCGTCCTCGCTATCGGACTTTGCGGTGAGGAAGATCACCGGGATCTGGGCCGTCGCGGGGTTGGCTTTGAGCTGGCGGCAGACTTCGTAGCCGTCCATCTCCGGCATCATGATGTCGAGCAAAATAAGGTCGGGCGGCTGCTCGCCGAACGCGATCTTGAGCGCTTTCTCACCATTGATGGCCGCTTTGACGGTGTAGTCCTGCTGCAGCAGGCCGCTCATCAAGGTGACGTTGGCGGGGGTGTCATCCACCACCAGAACCGTGGGGCGGATGGTGTCGGGGGCGCTGTCGCTCATGGGTGGCGGATCCGGTCGGGGGCGTTCATGGCGCGGCATCGCCGCGATAAGCCGCCAATGCCGCATCAAAATCATACTGGTCGATGGCGTTGCGCAGGGCGGTGAAGCGGGCGTCGCCCAGATGCGTGCGTAGGGCCGCAGCGTGCGTTTCGATGACGGTGATGGCGGCGGTGTCGTCGCTGGCCAGCAAGGTTTCGAGCTGCGTCAACACTTGCGGATCAGGCGGTGCGGCAGCGGAGGGCGTTTCGACCTCCGAGACGGCGGGGCTCGGAGCTTCGCCCAGCGCGGACTCGATGGCGTCTACCACGCTGCGCAGAGACGCTGCCAGTTCGTCCAGTTCGCCGGTTTGTGGCACATCGGTCGCTAGCCGTGTCTCGAGCGTGCCCGCGAGCGTTTGCAAGATGCTGGCGCCGATGCTGCCGGCGCTGCCCTTGAGCGTGTGCGCGGCACGCACCGCGCGTTCGCGGTCGCCGGTGGCGAGCGCCTGGCGGATCACTTCCACGCTGGCCGCCATGTCGCGCACAAACGTGGCCAGGAGTTTGCGGTAGAGCTCCGGCTTGCCTGCGGCGCGGCGCAGGCCGAGGTCGGTGTCGACGCCGGCAATGGTCAGTTCGACCGATTCCGGCACTAACCTCGGCGCGACGGCGGGCGCAGTGGCAGTCGCCGTCACCCGGCCCTTGAGCCAGCGCAGCAGCGTGGCGTAAAGGTGTGCCGGGTCGATCGGCTTGGTGATGTGCTCGTCCATACCGGCGTCGGCGCACTGCTGGCGGTCGGCATCAGACGCGTTGGCGGTCATGGCGAGGATCGGCAGGTCGGCATGGGAGAAGCGCTCGCGCAACGCGCGGGTGGCGGCCAGCCCGTCCATCTCCGGCATCTGCATGTCCATCAGCACCAGGTCGTAGGTGCGGCTGGTGGCCATTGCTACTGCCTCGCGGCCGTTGTTGGCCACCTCCACCACCAGCCCCTCGTCGGCCAGCAGCTCGCAGGCGATCTGCTGGTTGAGCGGGTTGTCCTCGGCCAGCAGAATACGCGCGCCACGCACCGTCGAAAGGTCCGCGGCGCTGGCTCTGGTTGCGCCGCTGGCGGTTGGCGCGGTCCGTGTGTCGTCCAGACTCAGCACGCCGAGGATGGTCTCGAACAGCAGCGAGGCGTTCACCGGCTTGGCCAGGACGTACTCCAGCCCGACGCGGGTCGCCTCTTCGATCAGCCCCTCGCGGGCATAGGCGGTGAGCATCACCATGTGCGGCCGCAGGCTGGCCGGCAGCTGCTGCACCGCCCGCGCCAGATCGAGCCCGCTCATGCCCTGCGGCATCTGCCAGTCGATCACCGCGAGGTCGAACGGCTGACCAGCGGCGGCTGCGTCCCGTAGCAGGCCAAGGGCGGCTTCGCCAGAGGCGGCGGTGGTCACCTGCAGCGCCATGCTGGTGAGCATCTCCTCGGTGATGCGCAGTGCGGTCTCGTTGTCGTCCACCACCAGCACCCGTCGGCTGGCGAGGTCGTCGCGCAGCAGCATGCGCCGTGACTTGCCGGCGTCCACGTGCAGGCGCGCACTGAACCAGAAGGTGCTGCCGGCACCTGGCGTGCTCTCGACGCCCACCATGCCGCCCATCAGCTCCGCGAGTTGCCGAGAGATCGCGAGCCCCAAGCCGGTGCCGCCGAATTTGCGCGAGGTCGACGAGTCGGCCTGCTGGAACGACTGGAACAGGCGCGCCTGCTGCTCCGGTGTCAGGCCGATGCCGGTGTCGCGCACCTCAAAACGCAGCAGCAATTCGTCGTTGTCGCGTTCGATCAACCGCACGGCGATCACCACCTCACCGCGCTCGGTGAACTTGACCGCATTGTTGGCGTAGTTGATGACGATCTGCGACAGCCGCAATGGGTCGCCGACCAGGTGCTGCGGGATGCCCGGGTCGATGTCAACGATCAGCTCGAGGCCCTTGTCTGCCGCCTTGCCGCCGATCAGGCTGGCGACGCCGGCCATCGTGTCCTCCAGATTGAAGCCGGTGCGCTCGAGGGTCAGCTTGCCGGCCTCGATCTTGGAGAAGTCGAGGATGTCGTTGATGATGCCCAAAAGGTGCTGGCCGGCCTGGTGGATCTTGCTCACATAGTCGCGCTGGCGCGGCGTGAGCTCGGTCTTGAGCGCCAAAAAGGCCATGCCGATGATCGCGTTCATCGGTGTGCGGATCTCGTGACTCATGTTGGCGAGGAACTCGCTCTTCATGCGTGTGGACTGCTCGGCCAGCGACTCGCGCTCGCGTGCGGTCCGCGCCTCCTCTTCCATCTGCCGCCGCCGCGAGACGTCGCTCCATGAGCCCACCACCTCCACCGGCTTGCCGTCGCGGTGCACGATGCGCAACTGGTCTGCGACCCACAGCCAATCGCCGTTGGCGTGGCGGAACCGGTACTCGAGTTCGCCGTGACCGGCCTTCCAGATTGCGTCGAGCTCGGCGTTGACCCGCGCCAGATCGTCCGGATGCACGCGCTGCGTCCAGAACTCGGCATCGCGCAAGTAGTCCTCGGCGGCGTAGCCCAGCTGTTCGGGCAGATTCGGACTGACAAAGGTCGGCGCAAACGTCTGCGCGTCATAGCTGTAGACGATTGCCGGCGAATTGGAGAGCAGAAAGTTGTAGTGCTCGTGTCGCTCGGTGACGTCGTAAAACCATGCCGCGGCCAGGGCCTCGCCGTCGGCCTCGAAGGACTGGAAAGTCGCCGAGATCATCAGCGGAATGCCGCCAGCGGTTTGCATCGGCAAGAGTCGGTCGACGATGGCGGTGCCGGCGGCGATGCCAGCCAACACGGCGTCGAAGTCGGCGGGGTTGCGGTAGAGCATGTTTGGCGTGAGATCGGCCAGCGCCTCTTCGGCAATGCCGAACAGTTCGAGGTAGCGCCGGTTGGCGTAGACCAGACGGCGGTCTGCTCGGCGCAGGATGCGCGTTGCCACTGGGCTGGCGTCAAGCGCGGCGCGCAAGACGGCCAGAGAGCTCATGCCGGCTGCCTCCGCCGTGCGCCAGCCACCATCTCGTAGCGCAGCAGGCGGCAGTCGATCGGTCCGTTGAACAGGGGGATCTTGCGCGACGGCGCCAGTCCGATGCTGCGAATACCCTTGAGGTCGCCGGTCAGGATCCACGCCGTCCAGCCGGCGAAGCGCTGCTTGAGCCAGTCGCCCAGCTGCGGATACCACGCTGCCAGCTGTTCGATCTCGCCCATGCGCTCACCATAGGGCGGGTTCATCACCAGCAGGCCACCGTGCTGGTCGCCAGCCAGTGGTGCTGAGGCGTCGAGCGCGTCGCCCACCGCCAGAGCCACTTGCGGCGCACAGCCGAGCGCGGCGAGGTGCTTGCGCGTGTGTTCAAGCACGGTGGCGTCTTCGTCGCGGCCGCTGATCAAACCCTCCGGCAGCGGTCGGATGCGTGCCAGGGCGGCGTCGCGCAGGCTTTGCCACAACGCGGTGTCGAAGCCGTGGAAGCGCTCGAAGGCAAAATCGCGGCCGAGTCCGGGCGCGCGGTCCATCGCCATCATCGCCGCTTCGGTGAGGAAGGTGCCTGATCCGCACATCGGGTCGAACAGTGGCAACGCTGGCGTCCAGCCGGCCAGTTTGAGGATGCCGGCGGCCAAGTTCTCGCGCAGCGGTGCTTCGCCGGCGCCACGCCGGTAGCCGCGCTTGAACAGCGCCTCGCCGCTGGTGTCGAGGTACAGCGTCGCTGTCTGTTCGTCGAGGAACACGTGGATGCGCATGTCCGGACGCTGCGTGTTGACGCTCGGCCGCTTGCCGCAGGCGCCGCGAAACACGTCGCAGATCGCGTCCTTGACCTTGAGCGAGACGAATTCGAGGCTTTTCACCGGCGCCCGGATGGCCACCGTCTCCACCTTGATGGTGCAGCCGACGTCGAACCACGCGTCCCAGTCGATGCCACTGGCAATGGCGAAGACGTCCTGCTCATTGCGATACGGCTGGTGGATTAGCCGCAGCAGGATGCGGCTGGCGAACCGGCTCTCGAGGTTGGCGCGGAGTGCTAGCGTCACATCGCCGCAAACGCCACACCGCCAGACCCGGGCTCGACGCCACGCGCACCGAGCGCGGTCAGTTCGTCGGCGAGAATCGCCTCCAGCCCGCGCGGGCAGGGCGCGAAGTAGTGCTGGGCGCTCAAGCCTCGCCCTTTTCCCACTTCTCCTGGTATTGCGCGAGGTCGATGACGCCCTCGGCTTCAGCGGCCACCCGGTCCGCGTCTGGGATCACATCCTGCACGAAATCGAGTCGTTTCCAGGTGGCCAGCGGTGTTGTTTGGCACGCCACGGGCACGTAGCGACTGGTCGCCACGCGTTGGTAGCGATGGATGTAGCGCGGGCAGTTGACCCAGATCTTGCTGATGGCCACCCGCACCACGTACTTGGCCTCGACCCAGTGCCCGAGCAAAGGGTCCTCGCGGTGAAAGGTCGCGGTGCCTTGCACGCGCACCCGATGGGGGTTCTCGAAATCGATGAACAGCAGTCCCACCTTGCCTTGCCCGACGATGTTGCCCATCGACAGGAACATGCCGTTGCCGTCGAAGCCGGGGAAGGCCAGCGTGCGGTCGTCCACCACCTTCACCAGCCCGACCGGGCCGCCCTTGTACGACACGGTCGGATTTCCGTCCGGGTCGACAGTGGACAGAAAAAACAGGTCACGCGACTCGATAAAGGCCTGCTCGTCGGGCTGGACAGCGTCGTGCAGCCAGTTCTCGTCGAGCATGGTCGCCAGCTTGGTGGTGCCAAATGCCTCTTGCAGTGCGCGGTGTTCTTTCGAGTAGACGCTGGTCATAGGGCTTCTCCGAGAGACAGAACGATCATTCTGCCATCGAAGCATGCGCAGTCGGGTTCGGCGCCCGGCCCTATTTGACGGGTTCCCAGTGCTGCACTTGCAATTGCACGCTAGAGCGGCCGTTCCACTCGTTGATCGACGGTGTGAACACCGCGCGGATGTGCGCCGGCAAGGGTTCGGCTTGACCGAACAAGATCGCCTCGCGGCGCTCCTGCCCGTGCTGCAGCCATAGCTTCAGGTGACCGCCGTTGAGCGCGCGCTGCTCAAGCACCGCGAATTCGCCGTCGAAGGCCGGCGCTGGAAAGCCCTGCCCCCAGACCAGCTGTTCCAGCTGACGGACGGCGTCGAGCGTGCAATCGGCCGGCGCCAGTTCGCCGTCGGTCTCGATCACGCGGGCCAGGCTGGCTGGGTCGAGTTGCTCGCGGCAGACTTGTTCGAAGGCGCTGGCGAACGCGTCCACCTGCTCGGCCGGCAGACTGAGGCCTGCTGCGGCTGCGTGACCACCAAAGCGCGCGATCATGCCGGGGTGGCGACGGTCGATCAGGTCGAGCGCGTCGCGCAGGTGCAGCCCGGCGATGGAGCGCCCCGAGCCTTTGAGCAGACCACTGTCATCGGCGGCAAAGACGATGGTGGGTCGGTGATGCTGGTCCTTGATGCGACCGGCCAGCAGACCGACGATGCCGGCATGCCAGCCGGGGTCGAACAGGCAGATGCTGGCGCCGTCTGCGACTGCGAGGCCCGCTAGCGCAGCTTCGGCTTCGCGCTGCATGTCGGCCTGCAGGTCGCGGCGCTCGCGGTTGAGTGCGTCGAGCCGCTGCGCCAGCCGCTCGGCCTCGCTGGCGTCGTCGGCCAGCAGGCAGTCGATGCCGATGCGCATGTCGGCGATGCGGCCGGCGGCATTGAGCCGCGGTCCGGCGACAAAGCCCAAGTCGGTACTGGTGACACGCGACGGATCGCGACGGCCGGCGCGCAGCAGCGCTAGCAGCCCGGGTCGCGCGCGACCGCTGCGGATGCGTTCGAGGCCTTGCGCCACCAAGATCCGGTTGTTGTGGTCGAGCCGCACCATGTCGGCGACTGTGCCCAGCGCGACAATATCCAGCCACTGCGCCAAATTAGGGCCGCCATCGGCCGGCAGGATGCCAATCGAGCGCAGCTGTGCCCGCAGCGCCATCAGCACGTAAAACATCACGCCCACGCCGGCGATGCATTTGCTCGGGAAGCCGCAGCCGGGCTGGTTCGGGTTGACGATGATGCAGTCGGGCAGGGCGCTGCCAGCGAGGTGGTGGTCGGTCACCAGCACCTCGATGCCGCGCGCATGCGCCGCCGCCACGCCATCGAGCGCGGCGATGCCGTTGTCCACCGTCACCAGCAGGTCGGGGCGCAGCTCAGCAGCGATCTCCACCACCGCCGGTGACAGGCCGTAGCCCAGTGTCAGGCGGTCCGGCACCAAAAACTCCACGCTCGCGCCCAGTGCCCGCAGACCCAGCACGCCGAGTGCGGTGGCGGTGGCGCCGTCGGCGTCGTAGTCGCCAACAATGACGATGCGCTGCTGCACGGCGATGGCTTGCGCCAAGCGGGCAGCCGCCGCATCGATGCCGCGCATCGGGGCGAAGGGCAGAAGGCGCGCCAGACTGTGGTCGAGCTGTTCCGCAGATTCGACGCCACGTGCGGCGCAGAGGCGGGTCAGCAGGGGCGACAAGCCGGCTGGACGCAAGCGCTCAAGGGCGTCGGCAGAGGCGGGGCGCTGGCGGATGTGCATGCGCCGATTGTGCCAGCGACGGTTGCTGGGCGTCGCCCCGCGGGGCCACGGCTGAGGGTGTGGCTTGCTGAGATGGGCGTCGCTGTGTCGGTGGCAGTGGT
>RFMI01000083.1 GCA_009927815.1 Betaproteobacteria bacterium
CGCACCAGTGCCGAGTTCTCGCCAATCCCGCCCGTAAAAACCAGCGCGTCGAGCCCGCCCAGCGTCGCCACCAGGGCGCCCAACCACTGATTGATGCGGTGCACGAATAAATCGACGGCCTCGCGCGCGTGCGGGTCGGAGCTCGCCAGCAGGTCGCGCAGATCGTCGGACACGCCGGATACACCCAGCAAGCCTGAGCGCTCATAGAGCAGGTGCTGCACCTCGTCGGCGCTCATACCGCGTTGTTGCAGCAGATGCAGCACCACGCCAGCATCGAGACTGCCGCAGCGGCGCCCCATCGGCAGGCCGTCCAACGCCGAGAAGCCCATGGTGGTGGCGACGCTGCGCAAGCCGCGCATGGCACACAGACTGGCACCCTGCCCAAGATGCGCCACCACTACTCGCCCGTGCAGCCGCGGGTCGGCAGCGCGCTCCAGTTGCGCAGCGACATACTCGTAGGACAAGCCGTGGAAGCCGTAGCGGCGGATGCCGGCGTCGGTCAGCTCGCGAGGCAGGGCGAAGAGCGTCTCCAGCCGTGGCTGGGTCGTGTGGAAGGCGGTGTCGAAGCTCGCAATCTGCGGGACCGCCGGGTAGCGCTCGTGCATCGCCCGGATCAGCGCCAAGCCGTAGGGCTCGTGCAGCGGAGCCAGTGCAACGCAGCGCTGGAGGTGCTGCAAGACCCTATTGTCGACGCACAGCGGTGCCGAGTACTCGCCGCCGCCGTGCACCACGCGATGGCCCACCGCCAGCAGGGGCGCACCGTGCTCGGCCAGTAGGCCATCGATGGCATTGAGTGCGGCCTCGAAATCGCGATCGAAGGCTGTTCGCGCGGACTGGCCCGATCGGTCGCCGACGGCTAGGGGCGTGCTGCGCGACTCTCCACCAGTGTCCACTGTCAACTGCGGCTGGTGGCCCAAACCGGTGACTCGACCGCGCCAGAGCGCTGTGTCAGTGGCGTCGAACAGCGCGAATTTGAGGCTCGACGAGCCGGCGTTGAGCGCGAGGACGCCGCCGCCGGCACCCTCTGGCAACGCCATCAGCGCAGCGCCTTGGGCAGTGCCAGCCACAGCGCAGCCAAGGCGCACGAGGCCTCACGCGCAGCCGGCCCATCCGAGCGGCTGGTGAGTATGATCGGCACGCGGGCTCCCAGCACGATGCCGGCCACCTGTGCGTCGGCGAGGTACTCGAGCTGTTTGGCCATCAAGTTGCCCGCCTCGAGGTTGGGCACGATCAGAATGTCGGGCTCCCCAGCCACCGGCGAGACGATGTGCTTAGCCTTGGCTGACACCGCCGAGATGGCGTTGTCGAATGCCAGGGGGCCGTCGAGGATGGCCCCCTCGATCTGGCCGCGGTCAGCCATCTTGCAAAGAGCCGCCGCGTGCAGCGTTGAGAACAGCTCGGGGTTCACCGTCTCGATGGCCGACAGAATGGCGACTTTCGGCCGCTCGATGCCGATGGCATGCGCCAAACCGATGGCATTCCGGACGATATCCGCTTTGGCAAGCAGGTCCGGAACCACGTTGATCGCAGCATCCGACAGGATCAGCGGCTTGAAATAGGTCGGTACATCAATCAAAAAAGCATGACTGACCCGACGATCGGTGCGCAGCCCAATGTCACGGTCGAGCACCGCATGCATCAACTCGTCGGTGTGCAGCGAGCCCTTCATCAGCGCCTCGACCCGCCCCTCGCGCGCCAGTCGCACGGCCCTCTTCGGCCGCGGCATGGCTGTGTTCGGTGGCAATCAACTCGAATTCGGAGATGTCGACCGCCGCTTCGGCCGCTGCTTGCCGGATGCGCGCCTCCGGACCGACCAAGATGGGCCGGATGAGGCCAGCGCGGGCCGCCAGAAACGCACCGCCCAAGGCCGCCGCATCCACCGGGTGCACCACGGCGCAACGGATCGGCTCGCTGCCCAGCGCGCGAGCGCGCTCGATCATGGCAAACATGAGATCACCGGGTTTGCGCAGGTGCGTCCGGCTTTGCACGCACGGGTCCGGCGGCGCTGCTTCCTCGGAGGTGGGGGACGCGCTGTGATTCATGGCCTTGCCTCCAGCCGATAGGGCTGATCAGAGTTGGAGTGTGACTGAGCGACGACCCTGATGATGCCGTTGAGGACATTGCACTGTTGAGGCGAACGCATGGGTGCGGCCACCCAAACCATGATCTGCATCAGCCACCGCGCGAATGTCTCGCCGCTCAGGACGCCGCTCGCTGCCCGCCTAGCAGCTTGTGCAATCCCGGCACCCAGCACAGCGCCGACCAGCTCGGCCACCACGAACGCGGGCACATCGGCCGGCGCGATGCCCGCAAAGCTGTTGCTCAACATACGGCCGAACGCCGCTGCCGGATTGGCAAACGAGGTCGAGGCCGTGAACCAGTATGCAGCGCCAATATAGGCCGCCACCACAGTCGAGGCGCGGCCCGGCGGTGCGCGCAGAATCACCAGCAGCAGGCCAGCGGTGGCGACCACCTCGGCCAGCCACTGCGCCGGGCCCTCACGCACGTGCTCGGACAACTGCAGCAGCGGCAAGTCGAACATGGCGTGGGTCAGCCAGGCGCCAGCCGCGGCCCCAGTCAGTTGCACCAGCACATAGGGCAGCACCAAGTGAGTCGGCAGATCGCGGCGCAGCGCCATCACCAGCGACACCGCGGGGTTGAAATGCGCGCCACTCATCGGCCCGAACACCTCGATCAGCACATACAGCCCGAATACTGTCGCCAGCGTGTTGGCAGTAAGCGCCACCGCCAGATTACCGGCAGCGAGGCGCTCGGCCATGATCCCCGAGCCGATCACCACCGCCAGCAGCAGGGCGGTGCCCAGCCCCTCGGCCAGCAGGCGGGTGCGCAGGTCCGGCGTGTCAGTGGTCATGCAGGTCGGTCAAGGCGTGACGCAATTCAGCGTCACTCAGGGTATCGAATGGCAGCGCCAACAGCTCGAGCATGCGCGCGCTGATCGCCTGACGGGTGGCCTCGAACGCGGCGCGCTTGGCGTCGTCGTCGCCTGGCGCTGCGGAAGGATCGGCGTAACCCCAGTGGATGCGCACCGGGCTGCCTGGCCAGTACGGGCAAGTCTCGGCGGCTGCGCTGTCACATACCGTGATGACGACCCGCATCGGTGGCGCCTCGGGCGTGGCGAACTCGTCCCAGGTCTTGCTGCGCAGGCCGGCGGTGTCCACCCCGGCCGCCTGCAGCACGGCCAGCGCGTGCGGGTTGACCCGACCGCTGGGCGAGCTGCCGGCGCTATGGGCGCAGACGTCTTTGCCAAGCTGTCTCGCCCAGTGGTTGAGCATGGCCTCGCCCAGCACGCTGCGAGCCGAGTTGTGAGTACACAGGATGAGGACGTGGGTGGTCATGGATTTGCGACTCGTGGCAGCGTTTTAGGATACGCCAAAGCGCCGCACCAGCCGGCCCTTGACCCACTGTGTCAGGGCGAAATAGGCCGGCAACAAAACCGCCATCGCCAGCCAATAGTTGGCTGGCAGCGGCACCAGGTTGAAGCTCGCACCCAGCGGCGTGTAGGGCAACAAGACGCCAATCGCGCAGATGCCCAGCGTGGTCGCCAAAAGCGCCGGGCTGGGCGCACTCTCGACAAAAGGCAGCCGCGCGGTGCGCAGAACGTGGACGATAAGCGTTTGCGACAACAGCGACTCGACGAACCAGCCGGTCTGGAACAACGCCGCATCCGCGGGCGCGGTGGCACCCAGCACCCACCACATCAGGCCAAAGGTGGCGTAGTCGAACAGCGAGCTGATCGGACCGATGAAGACCATGGTGCGGGCGATGCCACCGATGTCCCAGGCGCGCGGCTGGCGCAGGTACTCGTCGTCCACCGTGTCGGTCGGCACCGCCGTCTGCGAGAAATCGTAGAGCAGGTTGTTGAGCAGGACCTGCACCGGCGCCATCGGCAGGAAGGGCAGCAGCGCGCTGGCACCTAACATGCTGAACATATTGCCAAAATTTGAGCTGGCCGACATGCGGATGTACTTCATCAGGTTGGCGAACACGCGCCGCCCTTCGAGCACGCCCTGCTGCAGCACCAGCAGGCTTTTTTCCAGCAGGATGATGTCGGCGGATTCTTTGGCGATGTCCACCGCCGAGTCCACCGAGATGCTCAGGTCGGCCGCCTTCAGACTGGGCCCGTCGTTGATGCCATCGCCCATGTAGCCAACCACGTGCCCCAGCGACTGCAGAGCGCGAATGACGCGTGACTTCTGGTCCGGCGTCATCTTGGCAAACACCGCCACCTCGCCAGCCAGCTTTGCCAGCGCCGGATCGTCCAGCGCGTCGGTCTCCGGGCCAAGGACGATGCGCTCGACCGGCAGGCCGACGTCGCGGCAAATCTTGCGCGTCACCCGCTCGTTGTCGCCGGTCAGGATCTTGACCGTGACGCCGCTCTCGCGCAGCGCAGCAATGGCTGGCCCGGCAGACTCCTTGGGCGGATCGAGAAAGGCGACGTAGCCGAGCAGGGTCAGGCCGGTCTCATCGGCAACCGAATACTCGTGAGGTGCCGCCGGCTCTTCGCGAATCGCCACCGCAATCACGCGAAAACCGTCGTTGTTGAGCTGCGCCACCACGCTGTCGATCTGCTGGCGGCGGGCGTCGTCGAGCGGCACCTCGGCACCACTGACGCGCGCCACGCGGCAGCAAGCGATCACCTCCTCCACCGCGCCTTTGCAGATGAGGATGTGGCTGCGCTCGCTGTCGTCCGCCGCGTGTTTGGCTGCTGGCACCCGCTCCAACACCACCGACATGCGCCGCCGCTCAAAATCGAATGGAATCTCGTCGACGCGGGTGTAGGTGTCGGCGTCGTGCAACCGCTCGTGTACCTCGACATGCTGCAGCACCGCCACGTCGAGCAGGTTGCGCAGACCCGACTGGTAATGGCTATTGAGGTAGGCGTATTCGAGCACCAGCGGGTCGGTCTGGCCGGTCACGTCGACGTGCCGCTCGAGAATCACGCTGTCTTGGGTCAGGGTGCCAGTCTTGTCGGTGCAGAGCACGTCCATCGCCCCCATGTTTTGCACCGCCGTCAGCCGCTTGACGATGACTTTGCGCCGCGACATCGCCAGCGCGCCCTTGGCCAGATTGATGGTCGCCAGCATCGGCAACATCTCCGGCGTCAGTCCCACCGCGACGGCAATCGCGAACAGCGCCGCCTCGAACCAGTCGCCCTTGACCATGCCATTGATGATGAACACCGCTGGCACCATCACCGCCATAAAGCGAATCATCAGGCCGGTAAAGCGCTCAAGCCCCAGGTCGAAGGCGGTCTTTTTACGCTGGCGGGTGGTCTCGTCGGCGATGTGACCAAAGAAGGTCGCCGCACCAGTGCGCAGCACCACGCCGTGAGCAGTACCCGACACCACGTGGCTCCCCATGAAGCACAGGTTCTTCAGGTCGAAAGCACTGTCCGCCGAAGCGTCGGGGACGGCCGGATGCTTGTCAGCCGGTAGCGACTCGCCGCTCAGACTCGCCTCGTTCACGAACAGGTCCTTGCCATCGAGCAGTCGCAGATCGGCCGGGATGATGTCGCCGACAGCCAGATGGACCACGTCACCAGGCACCACCAGCGCCACGTCCAGGTCCTCGTCGCGGCCGTCACGCTGCACGCGGATGCGCGTGCTAACCAGCGCCTTGAGTTTTTCCGCGGCCTGACTCGAGCGCCGTTCCTGCACAAAACTGAGCAGCGTGGAGAGCACCACCATGGCTACGATGACGACAGCACCACGCGCCTCACCGGTCAGCCACGATGCCGTCGCCAGCGCCATCAGCAGCAGCGACAAGGGCGACACCAGCATCCGCAGCAATTGCCACGCAGGATGCGTACGTCGCGACAAGGCAAGCGTATTGGTGCCGAAGCGCTGCAAAGCGCTCGCGGCTTCGGCGGCGCTCAAGCCCTCGGGTCGGGTGCTGAGCTGCGCCAGCAGATCGGACATCGGCAGTCGCGCCAACGCCAGCAATTCGTCGCTACGCGCGTGACTGAGGTCGCTCATCGGCGCGAGGGCAGAGCCCCAAAGGGCAAGGATGCGGAAGCTGGCGGCCTAGCCGAGGCCGCGCGCAAGGTCGTCCTGCAGATCGTCCGGTGCTTCGAGGCCCACCGCCAGTCGGATCAAGCCTTCGGTGATGCCCGCAGCAGCGCGCTCTTCAGCACTGATGCGACCGTGGGTGGTGGTCGCTGGGTGGGTAATGGTGGTCTTGGTGTCGCCCAGATTGGCGGTGATCGAGCACACCTGCGTGGCGTCGATGACTCGCCACGCCGCCTCGCGACCGCCCGTCACCTCAAACGAGACGATTGCCCCGCCAGCGCTTTGCTGACGCATTGCCAGCGCGTGCTGCGGATGCGAGGCGAGACCCGGGTACCACACCCGCTCGACCGCTGGATGCGCTTCGAGCCACTGTGCGACACGCAGCGCATTGGCCGACTGCGCCTCGACGCGCACCTTCAGCGTCTCCAAGCCCTTGAGGATGACCCAGGCGTTGAAAGCGCTCAAGCTCGGCCCGGCGGTGCGCAGGAACTGGTAGACCGTGTCCTGCAGCAGCGCGCGCTTGCCCAATACAGCACCACCCAGGACCCTGCCCTGCCCATCGAGATATTTGGTCGCCGAGTGGATGATCAGGTCGGCGCCAAAATCGAGTGGCCTCTGCAGCGCCGGCGTGCAAAAACAGTTGTCGACGGCGAGCCAGGCACCGCCAGCGTGCGCCACCTCGGCCAACGCCGCGATGTCGAAGACCTCGGTCATCGGATTGGATGGCGTCTCGACGTACAACAGCCGAGTGGATGGCCGCATCGCTGCACGCCACGCCGCCGGGTCCTGCCCCCCGACAAAGGTGGTCTCGATGCCGTAGCGGGTCAGCCACTTGGCAAACAGGTTCACCGTCGAGCCGAAGATGCTTTGCGACGAGACGATGTGGTCGCCGGCCTTGAGCATGCCCAGGCACATCGACAGGATCGCCGCCATGCCGCTGGCGGTCGCCACGCACATCTCGGCGCCCTCCATAGCGGCGAGGCGCTCCTCGAAGGCGGTGACCGTAGGGTTGGTGAAGCGCGAGTAGACGTTGCCCGGCGTGCGCCCCTGGAACCGCTCGGCGGCCTCAAAAGCGTTGGGGAAGACAAAGCTGGAGGTTAGGAACATCGCCTCGGAGTGCTCGCCGTGGTGGCTGCGGTCGGTGCCAGCACGCACCGCCAGCGTCTCCGGCCGCAATCCGGCGGGCAAAGGCTTTTTGGCGTCGCTCATAGAGGCTTAGTCGGTGGTGGCGAGGGTGAGGTCGAGTTGCTGCTGCGCGGCTTTGGCCGAATCGGCCCCGCGACTGGCGTGCAGCGCCTCCAGATAATCCGGGGTGATGTCGCCGGTCAGGTAGCAGCCGGTAAAGCACGAGGCCTCAAAGCCGTCGATCTGCTGGTTGTTCTCGCTGAGCAGACGAAACAGCGACTCGATGTCCTGATAGACCAGACGGTCGACGCCGATCTCGGTGGCGATCTGCGCATCGTCGCGACCGCTGGCGATGAGCTCATCGCGGGTCGGCATGTCGATGCCATAGACATTGGGATAGCGCACCGGCGGCGCTGCCGAGGCAAAGTAGACCTTGCGCGCACCCGAATCGCGCGCCATCTGCACGATCTCGCGGCTGGTGGTGCCGCGCACAATCGAGTCATCGACCAGCAGCACGTTCTTGCCCTCGAATTCGCTGGCGATGGCGTTCAGCTTCTGGCGCACCGATTTCTTGCGCGACGCCTGCCCCGGCATGATGAAGGTGCGACCGATGTAGCGGTTTTTGACGAAGCCCTCGCGGTAATCGAGGCCGAGATGCCGCGCCAGCTCCATGGCCGACGGCCGGCTCGAGTCGGGGATCGGAATCACGACGTCGATGTCGTCGAAGCCACCCATCTCGCGCATCTTGACCGCCAGCTGCTGGCCCATCGCCAGCCGGGTCTTGTACACCGAGAGGCCGTCGATCACCGAGTCGGGGCGCGCGAAGTAGACAAACTCGAACAGACAGGGAAAGCGTGTCGGCGTGTCGCTGCACTGGCGGGTGTAGAGGCTGCCGTTGAAATCGATAAACAGCGCCTCGCCGGCGTTGATGTCGCGCACCAGGCTAAATCCCAGCGTATCCAACGCGACACTTTCCGACGCCACCAGATACTCGACGCCGTCGTCGGTCATATTCGAGCCGTACACCAGCGGACGCACGCCGTGCGGATCACGAAACGCCAGCAGTCCGTAACCCGCGATCATCGCGACCACGGCATAGGCCCCGCGACAGCGCCGGTGAACTTCACGCACTGCCGCAAAGATGCCCTCGACGTCCAGTTCGGCGCCACGCGCCTGCGCCGCCAACTCGTGGGCCAGCACGTTGAGCAGCAGCTCAGAATCTGAATTGGTGTTGAGGTGCCGCAAGTCCTGGCGGAACAGCTCGTCTTTGAGTTCGGCGGTGTTGGTGAGGTTGCCGTTGTGCGCCAGCACGATGCCGAAGGGCGAGTTGACGTAAAACGGCTGCGCCTCGGCCGGATTCTTAGCCGAGCCGGCGGTCGGATAGCGCACGTGGGCCAAGCCACTGGTGCCACGCAAATTGCGCATGTCGCGGGTGCGAAAGACATCGCGTACCAGGCCAGGGCCTTTGTGCATGTGGAACACGTCGTCCTCGACCGTGCAAATGCCGGCAGCATCCTGACCGCGATGCTGGAGCACCTGCAGTCCGTCGTAGAGCAACTGGTTGACTGGCGCCCGGGCGACCACACCGAGGATTCCACACATTGCGACGTCTCCCTTGCTGACAGCCGACCGAGGCGGTCAATCGTAACGTATCCGGCTGGCAAAGGCCTGCGGCAACGACGGTCGCGCCCATTCGACCACTTGCACAAACCAGGCGCTGCTCTTGGCCTCGCGCCACACCAGCGTCTGCGGCAAAGGCGTCATACCGGCCAGCGCCACCGCCACCAGCACCACCAGGACACCGCGCACAAAACCCAACAGCACACCCAGCACACGGTCGGCGCTGCCCAGGCCCACGGCGCGCAACGCGCCCGCTAACAAGCGCCCCAGCCCGGTCGTGGCGACCAAAGCAGCAATGAACAATCCGACGACGGCCACCAAGTAACGGGTGGTCTCACCCTCGATGTCGTCGGGCAGACGGCCCTGCAGCCATGGCGCAAAGTGGTTGGCCACAACCAAGGCAACACCCCATGCGGCCAAGGAGAACACTTGCTGCACCGCGCCGCGCCACAGGCTCAGCAGCGTCGACAGCCCAATGACGGCGATGGCGGCGTAATCGAAACCGGTCACAGCGCTTTGAGGACCGCGTCGAGGCCGGCGTCCCGGGCCTTGTCACGCGCAGCGAGCGCCTCAGCGCGATTGGCGAACGGGCCCAGCCCGACGCGCCAAGCGCCAGACTCGGTCTGCGCGAGAACCGGCTTGAGCCCGGCCGCAGTCGCTTTGCTGACCACCGCATTGGCATTGCCGCGCTCCTTGAACACACCGAGTTGCAGCACGAACTTGCCCGAGGGCGGCGGTTTTTTCGGCTCGGCTGGCGGCGGAGACGTCGCCTGCGATGGTGCGGGCACGGGTGCGGCAGCTGGCACCGGCGTCACCGCTTTGGGCGGCGCCACCGGGGTCGGTGCGGGCACGGGCGCAGCGACCGTTGGAGCGGGCTTAGTTGCGGTCGCAGGCGCAGGTGCGGTCGCAGGTACGGGTGCAGGCGCCGATGCCGGTGCTGGCGGCGTCTCCACGCTGCCCTCGAGTGGCAGGGCATCCGCGCTGAGGGTGGCGTCCGGCAGAGCGTCAGGAACCGCCGCGACCTTGGGCGGGTCGATCGATGCAGGTTCCGGAATGACGATGGCAGGACCGTCACCCAGCGGTTTGGACGGGTCCTCGAGGACCAACGGCAGGGTCAACACCACGATCAGCGTCAACAAAATGGCACCGACCAGGCGCCGACGCGCTTTTTTTCGCAGCAGGATCTCGTCTTGCTCAACGGTCACGGTTCACCTACCCCTTTAGCGTGAGGCTGCCACCCAGTCAGGCATCGACTTCCGCCAACACCTCGGCCACGGTCAAAAACGATCCGAAGACCACAATTTTATCATCCACATCGACCTGCCCGCGGACAGCCCGCCACGCGTCCACCGGCGTTGGGCAAGCGTGCACCGGTGCCGACACTTGCGACGCCACCAGATCGGCCAGTTGTTGCGCGTCGCGTCCGCGAGGTCCGGGCAGACCGGCCACCCACCAGACATCGACCTGATCCGCCAGCGCCGCCACCGTGCCAGCCACATCTTTGTCGGCGAGGATGCTGAACACCGCGTGGGTGCGCCCCGTCGGCGGAATGGCACGCAGATTACGGGCGAGGATGCCCGCCGCATGTGGATTGTGCGCCACATCCAAAATGGTCAGCGGCCGTCCTGGCAGCACCTGAAAACGACCGGCCAGCGCGACGCTCATCAGGCCCTCGCGGATCGCCCCCGCCGGCACCGGCAGACGCTCGCGCAGCAGAGTGAGGGCGGCGATTACACCAGTGGCGTTCTGCACCTGATGCTCACCCACCAGCGCGGGCAAAGGCAGGCCGGTGTAACGGGCGCCCAGACCCTCGAACGACCATTGGCGCTCGTGACGGTCAAACCGAAAGTCACGGTCGATGCAGTGCAGGTGCGCACCGATCGCGGCCGCGTGGTCGATCAGGGTGTGCGGCGGATGGCGGTCGACACACACGGCCGGCCGGCCACCACGGTAGACCCCGGCCTTCTCGACCGCGATGGCCTCGCGGGTGTCGCCCAGGTACTCAGTGTGGTCAAGGCCGATGCTGGTGACGATGGCGCAGTCGGCGTCCCACAGATTGACAGCGTCCAGACGTCCGCCCAAGCCGACCTCGAGCACCGCGCAGTCGACCTTGCAGCGCATGAAATGCCACATCGCCGCCAAAGTGCCGAACTCGAAATAGGTTAGCGACTCATCGCCTCGAGCGGCTTCGATGGCAGCAAACGCGGCGACCAGGTCGGCGTCCGAGGCCATCTCGCCGTCGATGCGGACGCGTTCGTTGTAGCGCAACAGGTGCGGCGAGTAGTAATTGCCGACACGAAAGCCAGCGGCGCGCAGCATCGCGCCCAGCAAGGCGCAGGTCGAGCCCTTGCCGTTGGTGCCAGCCACGGTGATGACCGGGAAATCCGGGTGCAGCCCCATCGCGTCGGCGACGCGACGCACCCGGTCGAGGCCCAGCAGAATGGCGCCGCGCTGCTGCCCCTCGAGCCAGGCAAGCCAGACGTCGAGGCTCGCGTCTGCGCCTGGCGCGACCGCGCAATCCGGGCTGGCTGCGCTCAGTGGGCGACCTCGGGTTGACCGGTCATGAGCGCCAGCAGGCGCGCGACGCGTTCACGCATTTCGCGCCGATCGACGATCATGTCGACTGCGCCATGCTCCAGCAAGAACTCGGCGCGCTGGAAGCCTTCGGGCAAGGTCTCGCGCACCGTCTGCTCGATCACGCGCGGACCGGCAAATCCAACCAAGGCGCCCGGCTCGGCCACGACCACATCGCCAATAAAGGCGAAGCTGGCCGACACACCACCCATGGTCGGGTCGGTGAGCACCGAGATAAACGGCAAGCCTGCATCTGACAATTGTTTGAGCGCGGCGTTGGTCTTGGCCATCTGCATCAGCGACAACAGACCTTCCTGCATCCGCGCACCGCCACTGGCGGCGAAACACACGAAGGGCTGGCGCTGCTCGATGGCGATTCGCACGCCGCGAACAAACCGCTCACCCACCACCGAGCCCATCGAACCCGCCATAAACTGGAACTCAAAGGCCGCCGCAACCAGCGGCACGTCCATCACCGAACCCTGCATCACCACCAGCGCGTCGGTCTCACCCGATGCCGCCACCGCCTCAGCCAGGCGGTCGGGATAGCGCTTGCTATCACGGAAGCGCAAGGTATCCACCGGCAGCACCTCGGCGCCGATCTCGAAACGCCCACCGGCGTCAAGGAACCAGTCGAGCCGCACGCGTGCGCTGATCCGCTGGTGGTGACTGCACTTGGGGCAAACTTGCAGGTTCTGCTCGAGGTCGGTGGCGTAGAGCACCGCCTCACAGGCCGGACACTTATGCCACAACCCTTCGGGCACCGACTTACGGGACTGACCCGCGTCGCGCTTGATCTTCGGTGGCAGCAGTTTGGTAAGCCAGCTCATCCGATCTCCTTACGACTTCTGTACCGAATCGATGGCCATACGCAAACCGGACACCAACTCGAACACTCGCCCGTGCAGGGTCTCGGGCGTAGAGCCCTCAATCTCCTGAATGATGCGACTGCCCACCACCACAGCGTCCGCAACTGCCGCCACCGCCTTCGCCGAATCGGCGTCACGAATACCGAATCCGACACCGACAGGCAGCGGAATGGACGCCTGCAATTGCGGCAGACGGGTGGCGACCTCGGACTGATCGAGGTGGGCCGCACCCGTGACACCCTTCAGCGAGACATAGTACACAAAGCCGGAGGCGAGTCGCGCCACCTGCCCGACCCGCTCGTCAGTGGATGTTGGCGCCAGCAAAAAGATCGGATCGAGGTCGTTGGCGCGCACGGTACGCACCCAGTCTTCCGATTCTTCGGGCGGGATGTCGACCACCAGCACGCCGTCGACGCCCGCGCGCTGGGCCAGCGCTGCGAAGTTCTGGCGACCCATCGCCTCGATCGGGTTGGCGTAGCCCATCAGCACCACCGGAGTGTTGCGATCAGTCTGGCGGAACTCGGTGACCATCTCCAGCACCTTGCGCAGGCTGACCTTGAGCTTGAGTGCACGCTCGCTGGCGCGCTGGATCACCGGGCCATCGGCCTGCGGGTCGGAGAACGGCACACCCAGCTCGAGGATATCGGCGCCAGCTTTGACCAGCGTGTGCATCAACGGCACGGTGGCCTCGACCGCCGGATCACCGGCGGTGATGAAGGGGATCAGCGCGACGCGGCGGCCGGCCTGGAGACGCGCAAACGCGCTGGCGATACGGGACACGTCAGACCCCTGTGTTGAACGTCAGACTAGAGCGTAATGCCGGCGAGTCGGCTGACCGTGTTGAGGTCCTTGTCGCCACGGCCGGACAGATTGACCAGGATGCTCTGGTCGGGCGACATCGTCGACGCCAGTTTCAGCGCATGCGCCACCGCGTGGCTCGACTCCAGCGCCGGGATGATGCCCTCGGTGCGGCACAGCAGATGGAAGGCTTCGAGCGCCTCGGTGTCGGTTGCCGCAACGTACTCAGCGCGACCCGAATCCTTGAGCCAAGCATGCTCGGGACCGACGCCGGGGTAGTCAAGCCCAGCCGAGACCGAGTGCGTCTCGATGATCTGGCCGTCCTCGTCCTGCATCAGGTAGGTGCGGTTGCCGTGCAGGATGCCCGGCGTGCCGGCCGACAGCGGCGCGGCGTGGCGACCGGTCTCGACGCCGTCACCGCCGGCCTCGACGCCGATCAGGCGCGTCTTCTCGTGCGGGATGTAGTCGTAAAAGATGCCCATGGCGTTGCTGCCGCCACCAACGCAGGCAATCACGGCATCGGGCTGACGGCCGATCATCTCCGGCATCTGCACCACGCACTCCTTGCCGACCACCGAATTGAAATCGCGCACCATCATCGGATACGGGTGCGGACCGGCCACGTGCCGATGATGTAGAACGTGCTCTCGACGTTGGTGACCCAGTCGCGCATGGCCTCGTTGAGCGCGTCCTTGAGCGTCTTGCTGCCGCTCTCCACCGGCACCACGGTGGCGCCAAGCAGCTTCATGCGAAACACATTGGGCGACTGGCGGGCGACGTCCTCGCTGCCCATGTAAACGATGCACTCCATGCCGTAGCGGGCCGCCACGGTGGCCGAGGCCACGCCGTGCTGGCCAGCGCCAGTCTCGGCAATGATGCGCTTCTTGCCCATGCGACGAGCAAGCAGCGCCTGGCCGACGGTGTTGTTGACCTTGTGCGCGCCGGTGTGATTAAGGTCTTCGCGCTTGAGGAAGATGCGCGCGCCGCCAGCGTGCTCGGTCAGGCGCCGAGCGAAGTAGATCGGGCTGGGGCGCCCAACAAAGTGCTTGAGTTCGTAAGCGAGCTCGGCCTGAAACTCGGCGTCCTTGCAGACTTCGGCATAAGCCTCGCGCAATTCGGTGAGCGCGCGCACCAGCGTCTCGGCGACAAACACACCGCCGTAGGGCCCGAAGTGGCCCCGTGCGTCCGGCAGGTCATACATCTGCATTGCGAACCTCTCTGATGAAGTCGCGGACCTTGTCCGCACACTTGATGCCTTTGTCCTGCTCGACGCCACTCGATACGTCCACAGCGTAAGGCCGCACTTGGCGAACCGCATCAGCCACATTGACCGGGTCGAGGCCACCCGAGAGAACCAACGGAAGCGGCAGCTCGGGGGGGATCAACGACCAGTCGAAGCGGTGACCGGTACCGCCAGGAACACCAGGCTGGAACGCGTCCAGTAGTATGCCGCGAGCGACAGAAAACGATGCAGTAAATTGTAGCAAATCCACGCCCGGCTTCACCCTCAATGCCTTGATGAAGGGCAGCCCCGCGGCCGCGCACTGCTGCGGCGACTCATCGCCGTGGTACTGAGCCAGATCGAAGCCAACCGCCGCGTGGATCGAGCGTACGGCGTCGACCTCGGCATCCACGAACAGCCCCACCGTGGTGACGAAGGGCGGCAAAGCCCGCACGATCGCCGTCGCTTGGTCGACGCTAACGCAGCGGGGACTCGGCGCGTAGAACACCAGACCAATGGCGTCGGCACCGGCTGCCACAGTGGCCAAGGCGTCTTCGACACGGGTCAAGCCGCAGACCTTGACCCGGGTGCGCAAGGGTTTCACAGCAAGGACTCCCAATCGGGCTGCACGAACGCCGGCAGCCCCCAATGGTCATCGTAGTCGATGCCAGACAGATAAAGCCCACCGGGTGCAAATGTTGGCGCACCGAGACGGCGGTCGCGCGCGGCCAACAGGCGAGCCATCCATTCGACCGGCTGACGACCGGCCCCTACCTCGACCAGCGCGCCCACCAGATTGCGCACCATGTGGTGCAGAAAGGCGCTCGCATGCACGTCGAGGCGGATTAAACCGTTGTGTTCGGCCAGTTCCAACCGGTAGAGGGTCTTGATCGGCGACTTGGCCTGACACTCCGCGGCCCGGAACGAGGAGAAATCGTGTTCACCCAGGAGACAGGTCGTCGCCGATCGCATCGCATCAAGATCAAGCGGCCGGGCAAACCAGCCGACACGGCCGTCGGCTAAAGCTGGACGGCTCGGCCGGTTGAGCAACAGATAGCGGTAATGGCGACCGCTTGCCGAGAAGCGCGCGTGAAAATCGTCGCTGACCGGATGGGCCCAGAGGACCGCCACCGCAGCCGGCAGATGCTGGTTGACGCCACGGATCCACGCCGACAGCGGCCGCTCAGCCAGCGTATCGAAATGCACCACCTGCGCGCTGGCATGCACCCCAGTGTCGGTGCGCCCAGCGGCGTGCACACGGACCGGAGTCTGCGCAATGGCGGCTATGGCCGTCTCGAGCGCGTCCTGAACGCTGGGCACATCGGCCTGCGATTGCCAGCCGCAGAACGCGCGGCCGTCGAATTCGAGGCCGAGGGCGATGCGCATAGTAGCTCCGGATCAGCCCTCGGCAGCCGGCGGCGGCGCGATCTCCGGAATCGGGAAGTCGAGCTTGCGCATTTGTCGCTTGGCCATAGCGATCCGGGCCGGATTGTCGAAATCACTGAGCATCCCGACCAGGATGGCGCGAGCCCCTTCCGGATCGCCCATGTCGATGTAGGCCAGCGCGAGGTTGATCTCGACGTCCTCGGTATCGTTGGCGTCGTCCCCGTCGTCCTCGGCGGCCTGCGGCTCGGATGGCGGCGGCGCAGCTTCTGACGGAGGCGGCGCGGGCGGAGGGGGTGCGGGTGCGGGCGGAGGGGGTGCAGGTGCGGGTGGTGGTGGCGCCGGCGCGGCAGCGGCTGGAGACGAGCCCAACATCGCGTCAAGCATGGCCTGAACGTCATCCGAAGGGGCCTCACCGGCCGCAGCCGGCGGCGGTTCAGCGGGCGGGGGCGCGGCCGCCTGAGGCGGCTCAGCGGACTGCATCATGGCGGCAAGCATGGCTTGCACGTCGTCGGACGGCGCATCCGCGGCGGGCG
>RFMI01000054.1 GCA_009927815.1 Betaproteobacteria bacterium
GGGACTCTACCAACTGAGCTACAGCCACCACTGACACAACACTGCTCGGATAAAACTGGCCTGCCCGACAGGAGTCGAACCTGTAACCCCCGGCTTAGAAGGCCGGTGCTCTATCCGGTTGAGCTACGGGCAGATGCGTAACCGGTTTCATGCGCCTGGTCGGGGCGAGAGGATTTGAACCTCCGACCTCCTGCTCCCAAAGCAGGCGCGATACCAGGCTACGCTACGCCCCGAGGGGCGCGATATTAGCCGTTCTTGACGCGGCTGACCAGCGCGGCAGCAAACACGGTGGTGTTGGCCGTGCCCCCGAGGTCGCCGGTGCGGATGTTGTCGACATTGAGTGTGTCGACCACGGCTTTGCGCACACGGTCGGCCTTGTCGTGCAGGCCGACGTGGTCGAGCATCTGCGCGCTGGCCAGGATCAGCGCGATCGGGTTGGCGATGCCCTTGCCAGCGATGTCCGGCGCACTGCCGTGCACCGCCTCAAAGATCGCCGCATCGGCACCGATGTTTGCGCCCGGCGCCATGCCGAGGCCGCCCACCAGTCCGCTGATTTCATCCGACAGGATGTCGCCGAACAGATTGGTGGTCACCAGCACGTCAAATTGCCACGGGTTCATCACCAGCTTCATCGCGCACGCGTCGACGATGACTTCTTCGAACTGGATGCGGCCCTTGTACTTCTTCTCGTGCATGTCACGCGCGGTCTCGAGGAAGATCCCCGTCAGCGCCTTCATGATGTTCGCCTTGTGCACCACCGTGACCTTCTTGCGGCCGTTCTTGATCGCGTATTCGAAGGCGTATTCGAGAATGTGGATCGCGCCCTGACGGGTGTTGACGCCGGTGGCGATGGCGACGGCGTGCGGGTCGTTGTCGATCGGGATGAAGTGCTCGTAGCCCATGTATAGGCCTTCGAGATTCTCGCGACACAGCACCAAGTCGATGTTGTCGTAGCGGCCGCCGGGGATCAGCGTACGCGCTGGACGAATGTTGGCGTAGAGCTTGAAGGCCTCGCGCAGGCGCACGTTGATCGAGCGGAAGCCGCCGCCCGACGGCGTCTCCAGCGGTCCCTTGAGGGCGAGTTTGGTCTTGCGGATGCTGGCCAGGGTGGCGTCCGGCAGCGGGTCGCCGGTCTCCTTGAGCGCGGTCATGCCGGCGATCTGGCGGTCCCAGTCGAATGGCGCCTCGACCGCGTCGAGTACGGTGAGCGCGGCATCCATGATCTCGGGGCCGATGCCGTCGCCGGGGATCAAAGTCGCGGGGATGCGTTGTGCTGTCATGTCGGACCTTTCAATCGGTTATGAGGCCGGGTCGGCGGTGTGCGCTGACCGCTTCGCAAGTCGGTAGCATGCCAATTCAGAGTCACGTCGCAGCTTGGCACACCTGTATGACCATTGCTTTGCCGAACCACCACACCCCTGGCACTATCGTCGACACACTCGAACCCGGCAGCAGCTGGGTGGTCGAGGCCTGCGCCGGCAGCGGCAAAACGTGGCTGCTCGTCAGCCGCATTGTGCGCCTTTTGCTCGACGGCGCGGAGCCGCGCAGCATCCTCGGCATCACCTTCACTCGCAAAGCGGCGCGCGAGATGCGCAAGCGCCTTGACGAGTGGCTCTGGCTGCTGGCCAGCGCGTCCGATGCGGAGGTCAGCGATTTTTTGCAGCAGCGCGGCGTCGCCGCCGAGCGTGTATCCGAATTGCTGCCGCGCGCGCGCTCTCTCTACGAGTTGGTGCTGCGGGATCCGATCGGTCTCCGGCTCGACACCTTCCACGCCTGGTTCCTCGATCTTCTGGGCGCGGCGCCACTGGATGCGCCACACAGCGGGCGCAGCCTGCTCGAATCGACCGACGCGCTGCAACGCGAGGCGTGGCGGGCTTTGCTGGATCAACTGGCGGCGGGCGCGGCGCCCGCCACGGCGGCGTCCCTCGACCGCCTGTGGTTGGGCGTGGGTGGCAGCAACACGCGCGAGCTGCTGACGTCGTGGCTGCACCAGCGTGCCAGTTTGTGGCTGCTCACCGATAGCCATACCGATCGCGTCGAGGCGGCGATGGCGGCGCTGCAACGCGCATTTGCGCCGGTCGACGGGCGTGAGAGCGCCGACCCCTTCGGCGACTGGCTGGAGAACGCTGCGACTGCGTTGTCCGATTACGCGGCGGCTTTGGCGGATGACGATGACAGGGCCCGTGCCGAGCGGGAGGCTATTGCTGCGGTGCTGGCGCAATCCCAAGATGTCGGCGCCCGCGCGTCGCTGCGCAAGGTCTTTCTGACTGAGGACCGGCCGCGGAGTGAGCGCAATCTGTTCCCGGGCACCCGTCAGCGCCGATACGGAAGTCGGGGCGAGGCCTTGGCGCGTGCCGCGATGGCGCTGGCCGAGGCCTGTGCCGCCGCCCGAGACGCCGAACTGCGGCGTGACTGGCTGGCGCTGAACCGCGACGCGCTCACCGTGGCGCTGCCGCTGATCGACCATTACGAGCGGCTGAAGACGCGGGCGCGGGTGCTCGACTTTGCCGATGTTGAGCATCTCGCGGCGCAGGCGCTGGCCGATGGCGAGGGCTCCGCAGCGCTTATGGCGCGCTTGGATGCGCGCTATCGGCATGTGCTGTTGGACGAGTTTCAGGATACCAATCCGCAGCAGTGGCGGGCCTTGCGTGCCTGGTTCGAGGCGGCCAGCGAGGCCGACCGGCCCCTGACCGTGTTCATGGTGGGTGACCCGAAACAGGCCATCTACCGGTTTCGCGGCGCCGAGCCGCGACTGTTCAAGGCGGCTAGCGAGTGGCTGCAGGCACATCCGCAGTACCGAGCCGGCTACCGTCACACCCACACCACCCGGCGCAATCCCCAAGCGGTTGTCGATTGGGTGAACGCGGTCTTCAGCCCGCGCAACGACTACCCCGGGTTTGTGCCGCACGAAACCGCGGTCACGCACGATGGGGGCTTGACGTGCCTCGAGCTTGCGGCGCGCGATGCAGCCGAACCCGCTGCGGACTCGCCGTCGTGGCGGGATCTGTTGCGGCAGCCGCGCACTTCGCCGGAGGCGTCGTCGCGGGCCGCTGAAGCGCGGGCGGTGGCGGCTGCGATCGCCGATTGGGTGGCCCACAGCCGAATCCCGGCGCAGGGTCCGGACCAGCCCGAGCGTGCGGCTCGCTACTCGGATGTGGCGATCCTGTTCCGCTTTCGCACCCACCAGCGGGCGTTCGAGCAGGCGCTGGCAGAGCAGGGCATCCCCTGCATCGGTGGGGGGCGCAGCGGCTTGCTCGACACGCTTGAGGTGGCCGACCTCGAGGCATTGCTGCGCTGCCTGCTGCGACCGGAGTCCGACCTCGACCTCGCGCACGTATTGCGCACGCCGCTGTTCAGCCGATCGGTCGAGTCGCTGTTGCCGCTAGCGGACGGTGGCCGTGACGGCGCGACCTGGTGGACGCGGCTGCAGGCGCTTGCGGTGTCCGATGCCGACTGGGCGAGTGTGGCTGAGCGGCTGGCGCGCTGGCGCGCACTCGCGGCGCGTCTGCCGGTTCACGATCTGCTGGACCACATCGTTGGCGAGGCCGATCTGGCCGCGGCCTATGCGCGCGATCTGCCGGCGGCCCAGGCGGAGGTGGTGGCGGCCAATCTCGGGGCCTTCCTCGCGCTGAGCCTCGACCTCGACGGCGGTCGCCGGCCCGGCGTCGCAGCCTTCTTGCAGCGCCTGTCCGACATGCGCTTGCGCGAGCAAGATGCCGCACCGGAGGAGGCGCAGCCCTCGGCGGGCCTCGATGCGGTCGCGCTGGAGACAATCCATTCCGCCAAGGGATTGGAATGGCCCTTGGTGTGGCTGGCGGACACGGCCGCCGCCGACCTCGGTGACAGTTACACGGTGGTCAGCGAGTGGCCGGTGGGCCACGACCGGCCGCAGTGGATGGCGTGCCAGACCAGCAAGTCCGGCGATTTGCGCGGACACCACCGCTGGCGTGAGCACGTGTTGGAGGGGTCGGAACTCGCCAAGCGCGAAACGCTCAACCTGCTTTACGTCGCCATGACCC
>RFMI01000077.1 GCA_009927815.1 Betaproteobacteria bacterium
AGGTCGACTGGCATGGCTGGACCCTAACTGACGCGCCACCGACCGCTTGCTGATACCCATGCCCTCAGCCGGCAGCGCCCCAACCCATCCACGCTGGACCGGCCAACAACAGCGCCAAAGTCGACGCCACCAGCCAAGGGCCCAAAGCGAACTGTTGCGGCACGTCGGCCGTCCGACCGCGGCTTCGCAACCACTGCCAAGCCGAGCCCACCAGCGCCGCTGCGACGAACACCAGCATCACCGCTTGTGGCCCCAGCCACGCACCGATGGCCGCCAGCAGCTTGAGATCGCCAAAACCGAGCGCTTCGATCCGACGAACCTTGAAATAAGCGAGTTCGAGTGCCCGCAAAGGCAGATAACCCACCACCGCACCCGCGATCGCCAGTTCGGCGCCGACGGTGCGGGTCGGCGGTAGCAACTGCAGCACCAGACCGGCCCACAGCAGGGGCAGAGTCAGCGTGTCAGGCAAGCGATGCGAGCGCCAGTCGATGGCCGCCAGCACCAGCAGCACCCAAGCAAAACCGACCAGCGCCACCGCCTGCGGCGCCCAACCGAGCCGCCATTGGAGTGCTGCACCGGTTAGCAAAAACAGCGTCGACAGCAGCAAGGGGTGGTCGTTAAGGGGACGGAACAGGGTCTGGGTCAAGCGCATCTCATTTCTCCACAAGCAGGGTGGCGACCTGTATCCCGGCCGGGCCGATGATCACCACCAGAATCGCCGGAAAGATCAGCAGAATCAGCGGGAACAGGATCTTCAACGGCACCTTGGCCGCCATCTCTTCGGCCAGTTGCGTGCGCCTGACCCGCATGAACTCCGAGTGCACCCGCAAAGCCTCGCCGAGGCTGGTGCCAAAGCGTTCCGACTGCACCAGCATCGAGACCAGGTTGCCGACTTCCTCGACGCCCGAACGCGCCGCCAGATTGCGCAGAGCATCGATGCGGCGTGCACCGGCGCGAATCTCCAGACCAGCCAGGTGGAACTCCTCGGACAGTTCTGGACTGCGCGCGGCGATCTCACGTGACACCCGGTTGATGGCGGCATCGAGTGCCAAGCCCGACTCCACGCACACCAGCAGCAAGTCGATCATGTCAGGCAACCCTTCGCGGATGGCGGCACTGCGACGCGAACCCAGCCAGCTGATTACCAGTTCGGGCAACAGATAGCCGACCGCCGCAAATGCCAGACAGCCTGCCCACACCGAGGCCGTCCCCGCGCCCAAGCGCAACAACAGCGGCAAGGCCAGCAGCGGCAAGCCCAGCGTCAGCAGCGTTTTACCGGCGTGATAAATGATCGGCGCGCGGGCGCCGCGCCAACCCAGCCGCGCAAAACGCAATCGCAGTTCGGAATCGTGCAGGGCCGCCTCAGGCGCCGACAGCCGCGACAGGGCATTGAGCACCCGCGACAAACGCTCGCTCTCAAATTGCAGGCCAGCGCCCGAGCCGCCAGAACGCACTCCAGCCAGATTGCGCACCCGCTCGGTCATCCGCCGCTCGCGCAGCAATCCGGCGGCCGAGACAGTCAGCAAGGCCATCGCCACAAAAGCTGCCAGCGCCGCCGCCGCGATGATCAGACTCGGGCTGTTCAAGTAGGGGCTCATGTCAGACCCTGATCCGAACGGTGAACTGAATCCATATCGACCCCAACAGCATCATCAACAAGACGACACCGACGATATGGCGCCCCATGGGGCTCGACCACAGGGCGCTCATGTAGACCGGATTAACGGTGGTCAGGATGCCGGCCAGCGCAAACGGCAGCGCCGTCATCAGGATGCCGGACAGCCGCCCCTCAGCCGACAAAGCCCGCACCTTGCCGGCCAGTTTCATGCGCTCGCGCACCGTGGACGACAAGCCCCCGAGCAGTTCCGCGAGGTTGCCGCCGGTCTCGCGCTGGATCACCACCGCCACCACAAAGAACTCGAGGTCGGGGCTATCGACCCGTGCCGCCAGCCGGGCCAAGGCCTCGTTGACCGGAGCACCGAAGTTGATCTCCTCGAAGGTGGTGCGAAACTCGCTCGCCACCGGATCGGGGAGTTCGGTCGAGACCATGCCTAGACCCGCCATGAACCCGTGACCGGCACGCAGCGCCCGACAGATGAAGTCCAGTGCATCCGGAAACTGCGACTCAAACCGCGCACGCCGCCGGTGTGCGACCCGCAGCAGCCACATCGGCGGAATCGCCGGCAGGGCCAGCGCCAGAGCAAGCCCCAGCAACGCACCCAAACCAGTGGCCGCCGGCAGTAGAAAGCCGCCCAGCGAAAGCATCAACATCAAGGCAATGATTTCCAGCGGACTGCGCGAACTGCCCGCCCTCACCAGCATGAGGTCGAGCCGTCGCATCAGCGGCGCGTCGAGTACATGCCGCAACAGCACCGGCACCTCACTGGTGGCGCCACGCGCCAGACGGCGCTCGATGCGCACCTCACCTTCTTCGCGGGTGATCGCTATTTGCCGCTGCAACTGGCGGGCGCGATGTCCAAAGCGGATCGTCGCCAATCGCCCCACGCCAAACACCAGCGCCACCACTGCCACAAACGCCAGCAGGGTTACAGCCACCACAGTGACGCGGTCCATCTCAATCTCCCCTTTGCACCGGATCAAACAGGTCTTCAGCCAAATGAACGCCGAAGCGCAACAAGCGGTCGATCAAGCGCGGGCGAACGCCGGTCGGTACAAAGCGACCCTGCACCGCACCCTTCTCGTCGACCCCGGTCTGGTCGAACATGAAGATCTCATTGCTGGAGATCACATCGCCCTCCATGCCGGTGATCTCGTGCACGCTGGTGACTTTGCGCGTGCCATCGCTGAGCCGCGCGGTCTGGACCACCACCTGGATCGCCGCGCTAATCTGCTGACGCATCGACCGCGGCGACAGCGTGCCGCCGCCCATGCTGATCAGGTTCTCCAGCCGCAACAGCGCCTCGCGCGGATTGTTGGCGTGGATGGTGGTCAGCGAGCCCTCGTGGCCGGTGTTCATCGCCTGCAGCATGTCGACCACCTCGGCGCCGCGCACCTCGCCCAGCACGATGCGATCCGGCCGCATCCGCAAGCTGTTGCGCACCAGCGCCCGCATCGCGATCTCGCCTCGGCCTTCAACATTGGGCGGACGCGTCTCCATGCGCACCACGTGCGGCTGCTGCATCTGCAACTCCGCGGTGTCCTCGATGGTGATGATGCGTTCGTTCTCGGGGATGTAACTCGACAGGATGTTGAGCAGCGTGGTCTTGCCCGATCCGGTGCCGCCGGAAATGATGATGTTGACCTTGGCGCGCACCAACCCCGCCAAAAATTCGGCCATCTCGGCGGTCAGCGCGCGCCGCTGGATCAAGTCGTCCATGCGCAAGGGCACCACAGCAAAGCGGCGGATCGACAGCGACGGGCCGTCCAGCGCAATCGGCGGGATCACCGCGTTCACCCGCGATCCGTCGGGCAGTCGGGCGTCGGCCATCGGGCTCGACTCGTCGATGCGGCGGCCGATGCGCGAAACGATCTTGTCGATGATCTTCTTGACGTGGTCGTCGTCGTTGAAGCGGATCGCCGTGAGCTGGATTCGGCCATCGCGCTCGACGTAGACGTGCTCGCAACCGTTGACCATGATCTCGGTGACCGTCGGATCGGCCAGCAGCGGCTCAATCGGCCCGAGCCCGAGGATCTCGTTCTGCAACTCGGTCACCAGCGCGCGGCGCTCGCTGCTGTTGACCGGCAGCGCATCCTCGTCGATCAGACGAGCCACCAGCTCGCTCAACTGCTCACGTAACCGGTCGGCTGGCAGGTTCTCGGCCGCGCTCAGGTCCATGCGCGTCAACAACTTCTGATGCAGCAGGGTCTTCAGCGCATAAAAACTGGCGGCGTGGCTGGATCCGCCGGCGAGCTTGCCGGCCGGACGTGCGGCTTCGCCGGGCGAACCGGTGCCGTGCGCACTCAAGCCGACGTGGTCCCAGCCACTCAACCGACGTGCAAGAGATGCTTCAAGTGTGTCCATGCCGAGTCCTTGCGAATCGGGGTGCCGGAGAGTTCGGCAGCCCAGCGTTGAAATGTCTTGCTGAAATCACTACTTGGAGCGGTCTCGAGCACCGATCGCCCCTCGAGCAAGGACTCGTTGACGCCATGCACCTCGTCTTCGAACTGGTAGGCCACCTCGACGCCCAAGGTCGAGGCGAATTGCGCCAATGGCACTTCCGGCTCCGAGCTGACCCGGTTCACCACCAGACGGACGCGGCTGCAGTCGCGCCCCATGCCACGCCAGAGCCGCAACAATTTCGCCGAGCGGCGCAGCGACGGCACATCCAGCGTCGTCACCAGCAGCACCCGCTCGAACAGATCGAACACGCCCAGACTCACCGGATCGGTGCCGTTGCCAAGATCGGCCACGACAAAGTTGTACGAGCGCGTGGCGAGCCCCACCAACTGCGTCACTTGCGCCGGCTGGATGCCGACAAAGCGCTCAAACGTGGCGGGCGACGAGATCAGGCGCACGCCGTCGCTGACGTGATGACTCAAGGTATCGAGCAGCGCCGCATCCAGACGCTCACTCTGCTCTAGCACATCGGCGAGGTCGTTTTGGCTCTGCTCGGTCGTCAGGTGGATGTCGAGATCGCCAAACGGCAGCGACAGGTCGATCGCCATCACCCGCACCCCGCTGCAGCGCGCCAAGGCCGATGCCAAGTTGGCAGCGATGCAGGTGGCGCCATCGCCGCCCTTGGCCGAGATCACGGCGATGCTGTGCGGCTGACTGCCCGCCAAGTTGCGAGTCCCACGCGAACGCAGCCTCTCCACCGCGGCGACCATGTCCTGAGGGAACGGTGACGAGGCCACATCCACCGCGCCCGCCTGCATCAGTTGCACCACGTAGTCAGCCGGCGGATTGCCGAGCACCGGCACCACCGCGCAATCCGGCGCAGCCTCGACGCAGCCGCGAACCGCCTCGAGCAGACGTGCATCCGCAGGGAAGCCGACCAACAGCAGGGCGTCGGCGGTGCGCGCGGTGCTGACCGGGAACCCGACCAGGTCCGGCAGCACCTGGCACAACAAGGTGTCGCCGCGGGTGTTCAACTCGCTCGGCTGACGTTCAAGCGGTCTGCTGCTGATGATCAAAACCTTCATTGCACCAGCGCCGGGGGTGCCGGCGTCCCGTAGTAAGTCGATCCACCCGGCTCAGTGCCGCCGGGAAACTCGCTCAGCGGCACGAACTGGCCGAAGATGGCTTTGGTGCTTCCACCGACCGAATTGGTGACGCGAAACGGTGCAAAAGCCACGATAGCCTGGAAGCCTTGGCTGACATTGCCCACCACGGGCACCAGATAGGTTTTGGGGTAGATCACGCTGCTGTACAGCGTGGTCTTGGTGCCGGTGTCGATGTAGGTGGGGCTGCCCACCGACAGGCCGGTCGGGTTGCCGTTGGTCAACAAATTCCGAACTGCCGGCGTCGAATTGTCGGTGGTCGAAAACAAGGTCCATTGGCCTGAGTTGCAGGTCCCGTACTGGTTCAAAGAACCGATGCGCAACTCATAGGGGTTGCTCGGGTTGTAGTACGGCGAACTCGGCGAGACCGGGATCGGTGTGCCCGTGGTGGCGTTCCAGTAGAGGTTGAACATGCACTGGTTAATGGCCGTCGGGAACAGCGCGCCCGGCAAGGCATAGCCCGGCGCCGACTGCATGGCGATGGCGCTGGACGACGTGGTTTGCAGCAAGGTGCCGAACACCGGCGCCAAAAACAAAGCCAAGGGGCCGCCATTGGTCAGACCATTGGCGCTGCTGTCGCGTGCCACCGTCACCTTGAGCGCCGGCGCCCATGACCCGCCCAAGGGCCGGCTGGTGCCCTCGACAAAGCTGCCGCTGCTGTTCAGGCCGCTGGTGGCCAGATTCCAATAGCCATAACGCACGTCCGCGGCCTGCAGCAGGTTGCCATCTGCCCGATTGGCGAACACCGTGGTGCGGGCGCGCTGGGCCGCCGAACTCCAGTCTGGCGCGCTGTTGGTGAGCAGCCCATTGGCACCGGCGAGAGCACCGGCTTCGGCCGCCCGACGCAACTCGTGCTTGACCAACACCACCCGTGCGAGGTCTACCGCCATTGCCATCAGGCCGAGCACCACCGGCAGCAGCAGCGCCACCAGGACCAGCGTACTGCCACGCTGGGACCGGGGCGGAGCGGGATGCAGGTTCATCTGCCCTACTCCGCCCGCATCACGGTGGAGGCCTGCAGAACCACGCCGTCGGCGCTGCCGAACGGGTTAATGAAACCTACCAGACCCAAAAAGGTGAAGGTGTGCTGCACTTTCACGGTCAACTGGTTGCCGCTCACCAAAGTCGCCGGGTCAGGGGTCACGGTAGCGGTACAGCCGCTGCGAGTCCCGAAATCAATCAAGTTGGCCGTGCAAAAGTCGGTTGCGACCTTCTGCACATCGGCCAGCGAGGGCCGCAGATTAACGCCACGGAACGTGGTGCCCTGGCGAGCGGCCTCACGCGTCGCGTTGGTCATCACCACCTTGTCCAGCAGCGCCACACTGAACCCAACCACGCCGAACACGATCAGCAGCAGCAGCGGCAGCACCAGGGCGAACTCAACCATTGCACCGCCGCGCATCGCTTGCGCGCCAGCGTGCCGGCGAAGCACGACGGCCAGAGACGTGAAGCGGTCCATGTTCAACGCCCAGCCGGCATCAGTAAGGTGCCGCCAGTGCTGGTCCCCCAAGCCGAACCACTCGCTGGCAACTGGGCTGGTGGCGGCATGACTCCGCCCGGCAGTTCGGTGGCGCGGGGCGCCAAACCGTCGTCGCGCACCGCCGGTGACAGACGCTGCGCGTCCTTGGCCGCGTTGAGCGCCTTACCAAGGTCCGGTGCGGCGATGTCCATCTGCGTTGCGCAACCGGCCAACGCACCCAACAGCACTGGCATTGCCCAAGCAACCTGAGGCTTGCTCATTTTTGCTCTCCACTGTCGTGTTGCAACTTGCCGTCGATGAAGAACTCCTTCGTTGTCGGCGGGACGAAACTGTCGGTCGGCAGGGGCGGAGCCGAATCGGTGGGCTTGACCAGACTCGGGCTAACGATCACCACCAGTTCGGTTTTCTCAGCCACGAAATTGCTGCTGCGAAACAAGGCGCCGAGCACCGGCACATCGCCCAGGATCGGAAAGCGCTTGATGCTTTGCGTGATGTCGTTGCGCAGCAGGCCGCCAATCACCAAGCTCTGGCCGTCACGCAGTTGCACGGTGGTCGAGACGTTGCGCTTGTTGATGCGCGGCAGGATCAGCGTGGTGTTGCCCACCGAATACGAGACGCCCTCCGACGACACCTCGGACACTTCCGGAGCCACCTTGAGGCTGATACGGCCGTTGTCGAGCACCGTCGGCACAAACTTGAGACTGATGCCGAACGGGTATTCCTGCAGGCCGGGGGCTTGTCCGAGCGCCGCCGGCGTCGGCAGAAAGATCACGCCACCCGCGAGAAAGCTGCCCTCGTGTCCACTCACCGCAACGATGGTCGGCTCGGCCAAGATCTTGATCAGCCCATTGCGCTTCTCGGCGTCGATGTCGAGCCCACTGAACGCGAGCTGCCCGGCCGCCGCGGGCTGACCCAACACGCCACCGGCCAAGAAGCTCGACAGGATGCTCCAGCGCACGTCGCCGATCTTGCCGCGCCCGCTCACCTGCGCGCCGAGCTTATCGAGCAGAGTCTTGGAGACCTCGGCCACTCGCACTTCCAGCATCACCTGCTGCGGGTCGCGGATGCGCAGACGGTTGATCACGCCCACCGCCACCAGCTGGCTATTGATGCCGGCATTGGCGCTGGCAGCTCCGGCCGCATTGCCACCACCGCTGTCGACGGTCTTGAGGACCAGCAGCAACTGCCGGTTGAGGCTGCGAACGAAGGCATCGGCGTATTCAACCGCCTGTCCGGCAACCAACACGTCGCTCACCGAACCGTTGAGCACCACCGATCCACCCACGGTCGACACCTCGATGTCCTGACCGGACAGCGCCTTGCCCAGCGCTTCCCGCAAGGGGCCGAGGTCGACATCAACGTTGACGTTGATCGAGCGTGGCGCACCGGTTTTGCTCCAAACCACCAGATTGGTGCTGCCCACCGACTTGCCCAGCACGTAGATCTGGGTCGGCGACAGCGTGACGTAATCAAGTACCCGCGGATCGCCCACCGCGATGCGCGTCACCGGCACGGCGAAGTCCATCACTTCAGCGTGACCGACCACCGTGCTCACGCTGCGGGTCTCAGGGCTGGCAGCGCGGGCCTGACCCGGCGTGAAGACCCCTATCGTCAGGTAGAGCAGCACGGCGAGCACTGCCGGCCAGCTGGCTAGGCAATCAGAGCGGGCCTGGGCGAAGGTTCGGGGGCGCATCATGGATTCTCCTGGCTGACATTGCTGCGATGGGTGCCCCGCAACTCATCCATCTTTTCGGGGGCACTGGATGGCTTGTCGGATTTGACGCGCGGCCGGACGGGCGGCTTGACGACGGGTGCGGCCGCAGCCGGCGCCTCGACGACGGGACCCACCACCTCGCTCGATAGCAGGTCGGACAGACGCGCCGCATGACTCGCGTCCGCCTGCGTTTCCGTGGCCTGATCGAGTTCGTTGCGCAGCACCAGCGACAGGGTGCCGATGGTGCGGGCGAGGTCCAGCTTCTCGGCCTCGGCGGGTGTCAGCTCCAAAGTCACAGCGTTGACCAGCTTCGGCTTGGACGGATCTGCGCCCGTGTCTTGGGCCGCCGCCAGCACACGCACACGACTCAGCACGATGCGCGAGAACGGTTTCTCGCTGGCATCCTTGGCGCTGACGATGACATCCACATAGCTGCCGGGTAGCGCGAACCCGGCCACGCCGATCACGTCGTTGACTCGCACTGACACCGCGCGCTTGCCCAGCGCGATGATCGACGACAATCCGCCGCGGGCCGCTTGCGGGGCCAATTTGCCCTCCACCACCGGCTCATCGACCTCAATCGGCGCACGCGCGATGCGACCCGTGGCGTCGGCAACCACGTCAAAACCGCCGGTCGGACGCGACAGCACCGGCCAACGAACAATACGAAGCTGCAAAGGGTTGATCTTGGCGCCAGGCTCGATCGGTTCAGCAGCCACTACGACCGGCACCGACTCGATCGACTCGCCGCCGCTGCTCAGGGACCTGGCAACCAGAAAAGCCACGACCGCCCCCAACAGCAAGGCCACGGCAATGATGGGAAGCGTGCGCATCTCGGCTCTCCTGGTGTTCGAACTGCGATCTCAGAAAAAAACCCACGCCCGCACTGGGGCGTGGGCTTGCGCGAAATCAGGTGCCGGCGCTGGAGACCGAGGTCCCGATGCTGGTGAACTTGGCCTTGATGTCGGTACCGAGAGTGGTCAGGGCAACGATCGCCGCGACCCCCACCAGCGCCGCGATCAGCGCGTACTCGATCATGGTCACGCCGGCTTGCTTGCTGAGTTTTCTCATTGCTGTCTCCTTGATGAAACGCGGGAACTTCCTGGTTGCGGAGACGACCTTCGACGCCCCCGGTCTGACACACCCCCCAGTCGCGCCGAAGCGTTTCCTGTCCGGGTGGAGAGGCGTTACGGATGTGATGCAAATGTTCCGCAAGCTCTGAGACCGATGGTCTCCGGCGGCAGAACGGGGCTCAAGCAGTGCTTGGCAAACTGTTGACGCAAATCAACAGCGAAGCTGCTCAGGTGCGAATCGGCTGGCAGCAGACGCAAAAAAGGCCGGAACTCGTCCGGCCTTTTGGGGGATGCGGGTGCGTCTAGACGTTACAGACCACCATTTTGCTGCGCCACCATCATGTACAGCATCGGCACCGACAACAGGGTGTTGACGCGACTGGTCAGCATCGCCAAGCGAGCCGCCTTGGCCTTGGCGTCGGCCTCGACAGCGACAATGCCCAGTGCTTTCTTCTGGTTCGGCCAAATGATGAACCACACGTTGAAGGCCATGATCAGCGCCAGCCACATACCGATACCGATGGCGCGGAACTCGGGTTGCAGGGTGAACGCTTGGTGCGCGTAGCCATTGATGACGGCAGTGATCAGGCCAGCGGCCACAGTGAACATCGCCGAGAAGCGGAACCAGAACAGGGCGGTCGGCGCGATCACTTTGCCAATGGCCGGCTTCTGCTCATCGGGGATCTTCGGCATCGACGGGATCTGCACGAAATTGAAGTACCACAGCAGGCCGATCCACATCACGCCGAACATCACGTGCAGCCAGCGGAAGGCAAAACGCAACCAGCCGGAGTTGGTCGGATCAACGTTGCTGCCGAACAGCACCAGCAGCACCAGCAGCAGAACAAAACCGGCGGCCACGGTACGGCCGAGCGAGGTCAGGATGGAAGCCATGTCAGGGTCCTCTGGGGGTTGGGTTGAACTGTGGCGGAACCGGAGCGCCAGGCGGACAACGCCGGTTTCGCAATCGAGCCCAAGTATATCCAGTCAAGATTGTCGCAGTGCCGCAAACGCACAAAAAAACCGCGGCGAACCGCGGTTGTTTGTCCGACAACAGAGCCTTAGTGGGCTTTGCCGTTGGCGATGGCCTCGTTGGCGGCCTTGGCCATGGCAGCAACGTTCTCGTCGGCCATGCGCGACACCTTGCGTGCCACCTGCGTCATCTCGGTAAAGGCGGCACGTGCCGAAGCAGCCGTGTGCTTCACCGCGTCCACCATCTGATCGGGCGTCTGACCCGGTTGGCTGGCGATGGTCTCAACCGCCGAGTTGACCTGATCAGCAATACCGCTAATGCCTTGCTCAATGACGTCGGTGATCTGCGCGGAAGTCTTGGAGTTGGAGTCATAGACCGCGCTGCCATATTGCATGGCCGACTCCACCAACGACTTGACCATCGACTGGTACAGCGCCATGACCTCGTTGACGTCACGCACATTGGCCAATGCTTCGGCGTTCTGCTTGGCGGCATTGACGGTGTTCTCGGCAAATGCGACGTTCATCCGCACCATCTTGTCAGCGTTCTGCATCACCACACGGGTCAAGTTAAGACCCATATCGGCAGAGTGTTTCTGCATCTCGCCCTGCAGCTTCTTGTAATCGGCCATAACTCCTCCCTCAGTGTTGTCTGTATGGCGCGCTTCTGTATCGGCGCCTGAACGCAATATGCGACTGCCCGGCGACCAGCGTCAAGAAAAATCTGGACCGGGTACAAACTGTCGCGGGGCGCCCTAGCGTGGGGGCAGCGGGTTGGCTGCGGGCGCCTTCGCGGGCGCGCCCGCCGGCACGCCGAAGACCCAATCCCGGTAGGACTTTGCACCCGCAAACCCGGCGTCAGCGGCATCGAAGCCGCGCGTTTGCAGGGGCGCCGCCAGGCTACGACTGCGCACGCCAACGATGCCGCCCTTGGCGTCGCGCAGCACCTCCCAGTCGGCGCGGCCCGTCAAAGGGTCGGGGTAGAGCCGGCGCAGATCGTGCACCGGCTCGGGCATGCGGCGGTCGGTGAGCAGGTCGGCGAGTTGCTTGGGCGCGCCCTTGAGGGCGCCGGCGTCGCGGCGGGTGTAACGGTCGATGGCGTCACGGTATTGGCGACCGGCAAACAAGAGTTGCCGCTCGGCCTCGCGCTGCCGCGCCAGACGCGTCGATTCGGTCACTTGTAGGGCGCTCAGGGCCACGCCAGCAAGCACCAGCAGCAAAGCGACGTAGGCGAATCCGCGCACCGCAGCGCCCGGCGCTCGTCGTTGGACGCGGCTAGAGATCGCGGTAGTTGCGGCCATCGCGGGTGACACCCTCGGCGCCACTGCGCAGGTTGAGCACGCCGCCGTCCGGGGCGATCTGCAGCAGCCAGCGCTGACTGCTGTCCAGCACCGGATCGATTGGCATCTGGTCGAGATAGCCGCGCTGCACCAGCTCGGTCAGGCTGCGCGGGTAGCTGCCGCGGTCGCCGTAGTATTGGTCGATGGCCTGACGCGTGACCTTGAGGTTCTGCCGCAGCACCACCTCCGCCGAGCGGTTGACCGAGGTCACGTAACGCGGCAAGGCGATCGACAGCAAAGCCCCGACCAAGGCCAGCACCACCATCAACTCGATCAGGGTGAAGCCGGACGACGCTCTTCGCGTGATGTGGGCGCGGGGCATGGTCACCAGTCCCGATACCGGCTGCCGTCCAGCGCCACGCCAGGATTCAGGCTGTAGACATCGAACACATCGATGCCCGGAGCCGGCGCCTCGGGCGGACTGGCGTAGCTGCGCAAACCCCAGGTACGGTCCGGTGGAACACGCACCTCAGCAGCGTCCGCCGCGAGCAGATCTTCGCCGGCACTGCCGCGTCGATACAGCGGATCCGCCGGCAGACGCCGCAAAAAATAGATGCGTGGCGAATCCGGCTTGCTGGAATCGGGCACACCCGCCACCAGATCGCTCAGCCGCTTGGGGTAGCCCGACTCACCCACTGCCTTGCGCACGCGACCTTCGTCGGCAGCCTTCTTGTAGGCATCGATGGCGGTGCGAATCTCGCGCAGCGCCACCCGCAAGGCCTGTTCGTCGGCACGCTGGCGAGCTTTCTTGACCGTCGGCGCGGCGATAAGGCCTACGAGCGCTACCAGCGCCAGGGCCACCAGCATCTCGATGTAGGTGAAGCCGCCCACCTGCCGCTGCATCAGCGGTCGAGTTCCGCTTGCGGAGGCGCTGCCTCGCCGCCCTCGCCCGGATTCTGCGTCGCCAAAGCGCCGGCCTCAACTTCTGCCGCGGTCGGGTTGGTCACGATGGGCGTCAGTTCCGACGACCCGGCGTCCAGCAACAGGGGCGCGGCCCCGCCCTCGCCGAGCGTTCCGGCAGCAAATCGAGCCTGATCCGGCGGCAAAACCTCGGTCGCTCGCAGGATGCGCGGCGTGATCAGCAGCACCACCTCGGTTTTGCTGCGGGTACTGCCATCGCCATCGTCGCTGGAGAACAAGCGCCCGATGATCGGAAGGCTACCCAAGCCGGGAATCTTGGCCCGCGAACGGCGCTGGTCGTTCTGGATCAGCCCGGCCAGCACCTGCGTCTCGCCATCCTTCAGGCGCAGACTGGTCTCGGTGTTGCGGGTGCCCAATCGGTAGGCAATGGTCGAGCCACCCCCCGCCGACCCGACCGTGATCGTCTCGATGATGTTCGACACCTCCAGCTTGAGGCCGATCGACACCTCGTCATCGAGGTGAATCGTCGGCTCGACATCCAGCTTGAGTCCGACATCGAGATAGCTCACCGAACTCGACACGCCGACGTTGGCGGTGGCCGTGGTGGTCACCACCGGCACCTTCTCACCGATGTGGATGCGCGCCTTGGTCTTGTTCTTGACGCGGATGCGCGGATTGGCCAGGAGGTCGGTGGCGTTCTCGCGATCGCGCAGATTCAGCAGCAGCGCCGGGTTGGCGATGCTGGCGCGAATTCCGTTGCTGCCCAGCACGATTCCGTCCGTGGTGGTCGGATTGCCAATCGCCACGCTCTGCGGGCCCACCAGTCCGAGCTTGGTCAGCTGCGAGCGCGACACCTCCAGCACCTCGACCTCGAGCATCACCTCGGGGTCGGCAAGATCATGCGCAGCAATCAAGCGCTCGGCCATGCGCAGCATCTCGGGCGTGTCGCGCATCACCAGCATGTTCGACTTTTCGTCCGGCGTGACGTCGCGCGCGCGCAGGATGGTGCGCAGCGTGTTGGCCACGTCCTTGGCGTTGGCATTGGACAAGCTAAAGCTGCGCACGAACAACTGCCGGTACTCGTTGCGTTTGAGCGGCGTCGCCGGATACACCAGCAGCGAGCGATCGCCCAGCACGGTAAAGGCCAGGCGGTTGGCCTGACCGATCACCCGCAGCGCCTCGCTCACTTTCACGCCCTGCAACAACAGCGTCACCTTGGCGTCGCGCTTGACGTCCTGGTCGAACACAAAGCTCAGCCCGGCGCTGCGCGCCAACGCCTCGAACACCTGTTTCACCGGCGCGTCCCGGAACTCGAGCGTCACCGGCTTTTCCGCCAACAGCCGCAGTTGCGGTTCTTCACTGTTGGCGCGCTCGTCGATCTGACGCTGGATCCGCTGGCGCAACTGCTGGGCGGCGCGATTGCCCGGTTGAGCCGTCAGCGCCTCAGCCACGCGTGCACGCGCCGGCTCCAGCTGGCCTTCAGCGAGTGCCTGTTCGGCTGCAGCGATCTGCTGAGCGGCGCGTTGATGCCGCTCGACCTGCAGGCGCGCCTCGTTCACCAGCGGACTGCCAGGCAGCAGCGTCGCCGCGCGCTCCAAGGCCGCGCCAGCAGCAGCATCGTCCCCAGCGGCCAGCGCCTGATCGACCCGCCGCAACTGGGCTTGCGCCGCCGTCTCTCGCAACCGCAGCAAGGCTACCCGCGCCGGGCTTTTCAAGGGATTGCGCTCTACGTCCGCTTGCAACTGGGCGATAGCGCCATCGATATCGCCAGCCGCCAACAGCGGCTGCACCGATGTCATCGGATCGGGCGTGGCGCAGGCCGTCAGCAGCAGCCCCGCACACAGCATCAAAAAAGGTCGGACAGTCATGGTCATGGCCGCGCAATAGTAAGCGACTGAGCGGTGCCCGTCGGCAGATGCGTGAAATCGATGCGGGCGGCACTCACCGCCTCCACCCGATAGACGTTGTCAATCAGCCCGCCGGCTTGCACTGGAACGGTCTTGCCGCCGGCACTGAGAAACACCGTCGCGCCGTCTTCGGTTTGCAATTGGCCCAGGTACTTGAACGGCAGTGCAGGCGCCACCGGAGCCGGCGGCAATGCGGGCGGCGCGGGGCGCTTCGGGGCGGCAGCGGCCGCATCGTCATCACGCAGACGCGCGAGCGGTGCATCACGCGCCGGCAAGGGCTCGTAGCGCGGCCGCTCCGGCCACGGCCGCAGCGGTGGCAGGCCACTGGCCGCACCCACGGTGGCCGGCACCACGGCGTCCGACACTGGCTCCGGCGCCTGCCAAGCCAACACCGCCGCGACCACGGCCAGAGCTGCAATCAGCAGACGCCGGCGCGCCGGGCTCACGGCACGTCCCGCAAGAACAGGTCGAGGCGAACGTCACCGGAGAAGGGCTCGCTCACCGCAGCGCGATTGAGGCTGATTCGGCTCAAGCTGAGCGCGGGCAGCTGCGCCGCCAGCGCGTCTACCCAGCGCAACACCGCCAGCCGGTCACCAGCCACCGGCAAGGTCATCTCGATGCGGCTCAGCACGCGGCCTTCGAGCGGCGTCTGCCGGTAGCGGCCACCCACCACCTCCAACCGGCTGGCGGTCGCGGCATCGAGCAGATCGGCGACCTGCCGCTCGCGGCTGTCGGCGGCCGGGAAATGCGCCAGCAGTGTCGCAATCTCTCTGGCGCGGGCGGCATACGCGGCGGTGGGGTCGTCCGGCGCGACCGTTGCCAGACGCCGCGCCTCGAGGTGGCTGGCAACCAGTCCCGCCACCATCAGCCCGGCCATCAAGCACAGCGCCACACCCAACCAGCCGAGTCGGTGCAGTTCAAACCGCAGGCCTGTCATGGCGCCACTCCGGCAGCGGTGGAGAACGCCTCGGCATCAACCCCCAACAGCCCGCCCTCGACCACCGCCCGCAGCCGACCCGCGCTGTCGCGATCGTGGCCCGTGCTGCGCAGCCCGGCAAAATGCCCGCTGGCCTCAAGTCGGGCGATCACCGCCTCCACCGCCGCAAAATCGGCTGTGTCCAGCACCAGCTTGATGCGCCGCTGCTGCGGGTCGATGTCGAGTTGCAGCACCCCAGACTCTGCCGGCAGCTCCAGCAGGCAATCGCGCAGCCACGCCTGCCACGGCGTCTCCACCGACTGGTGACCCCATTGAGGGCCCGCGTCTGCTGCGCGACCAGCGCCATCCGCGACTCGCTGATGCGCGGCGCGGGTGCGCTGTCCGTCGCCGCCGGCAGCAGCACAGTGGCCGCGCCAGCCATCGCCAAAGCCGCGGCACCGCTGCCCAGCCACAGCCAGTCGCGCCGCCGCGGCCGCTCCGAAGCCCACGCGTCGAGCCCGATGAACCGCTCATTGGCGGCCGGCACCATCGCCGTCCAACGCGCACATGGCGGCAGATCGGCACCCGCAGCGGCTCCCAGACGGGCAGCCCGGCCATTCCAGCCGGCCTCAGTCGCCCAGCGCAAGGCCTCCTCGCCGTCGCGCTTGCGTCGGCTGATCGCCGCCAGCGGCTCGCCGCGCGCGTCCAGTCGCAGCAGCGTCGCGCGATCGCCCTCGTCGAGCAGCGCCGTGGCGTCGCGCACATCGGCCGCCGCCAGCGCACCGCAGATCGCCGGCAACAGACTTGCAGGACGCAGGCCGCGCTGGGTCAGCGCGTGCTGCAAGCCATCGACCAGCGCTCCTGGCACAGCCGCACTGAGTCGCTGCGCGCCGCGCTCGGCTACCCGCAACTGCCACGCGGCGACATCGGGCAACACCGCCGACCAGTGGTGCTGCAGCAAGGCGGTGCGCTCATCGCGGCCCAAGGCGGAGTCGGGCCAGTCCAGGCACAGCAGACGCGCCCACGCCGAGCCCAGCCACACGATCGCGGTCGCCGGGCCCGGTTGCAGAGCGTCCAGCAGCGTCGCCACAGCGTCGAGAACCGAGTCGATGTTGCCGCCGACTAGCGGCTCGAATCGCCAACGCGGCGTCCCGCGGCCGCCACCACCCAGGACGCCGACGTGGCTGCCATCGATGGTGATCAACAAGCGCTCACTCATCGGTCACTCGCAACACTTCGGCCGCGGTGGTGCGACCCGCCGCCAGGAGCTGCACCGCCGCCGCCCGCAGCGACCGCGTCCCGCGCTCGGCGGCCATGCGCTTCACGTCAAGGATGGACTGGCGCGACGCCACCGCCTGCCGCATCACATCGTCGAACCGCAATGTCTCGGCGATGGCCACCCGGCCGTGGTAGCCACTGCCACGACAGCGCCCGCAACCGCGACCCTCCATCAGCGTCACCGGCCCGGCGACCGGATGTGCCGCGAGTAGTGCCGCGTGTTCGGCGCTCGCGGCTACCGGCTCGGCGCAGTGCTGACAATTCACCCGCAGCAGGCGCTGCGCCAGCACGCCATTGAGCGCAGCGACAAAATTGTAGGGATCGACGCCCAGCTGCAAAAACCGCCCGAGCACGTCATACACATTGTTGGCGTGCACCGACGAGAAGACGAGGTGCCCGGTAAGCGCCGCCTGGATGGCGATCTGCGCCGTATCGTGGTCACGGATCTCACCGACCATGATGCGGTCGGGGTCGTGGCGCAAGATGGACCGCAGGCCGCGGGCGAAAGTCAGCCCCTTCTTCTCATTGACCGGAATCTGCAGGACGCCCGGCAGGTTGTATTCCACCGGATCTTCAATGGTGACGATCTTGTCGCGGCCCGAGTTGATCTCGGAAATCGCCGCGTACAGCGTGGTGGTCTTGCCGGAGCCGGTCGGCCCCGTCACCAGCAGCATGCCGTGTGGACGCGCCGCCAGATCGCGTGCGAAGTTGATCGCGGCAGCGTCGAGCCCCAGCGACTCCAGCCGCAGACCGCGCATCGAGTCGCTCAGCGCCTGCTTATCGAGGATGCGCAGCACCGCGTCTTCGCCGTGCACGCTCGGCATGATCGACACCCGCAGGTCCACCTCGCGACCACGGAAGCTCACCCGGAACCGTCCGTCCTGCGGGATGCGCCGCTCGGCGATGTCGAGTTCCGACAGCACCTTGATGCGCGACACCATCTGCTCGGCGGTGTCGGCACCTGGCACCTCGCCGACTTTGCTCAGCACACCGTCGATGCGGTAGCGCAAGCTCATGCCGCCGGGGTGGCTCTCCATGTGGATGTCGCTGGCACCGTTCTGCATGGCGTCGTGCAGGGTCGA